>JBEGOB010000324.1:0-7997 GCA_041182265.1 Verrucomicrobiota bacterium
GGGGAAAATTAGGGGAATTCCAGTTACATGAAGAAAAATCCCTGAGGGTTTTATAACCCATAACCCCTTGAAAATAAACATGGTGCGCGCGAAAGGACTCGAACCTTCACGGGGTTGCCCCCACTAGAACCTGAATCTAGCGCGTCTACCAATTCCGCCACGCGCGCACATTGACTGGGTCGAGCGGGAAAACAACAGGTTGTGCGGGGGATTGCAACTCTGATTTCCAGAACTTTTGAGAAATTGGCAGACAGATAGGGTGGAATGCCCCGCTTTCGACGTTGCCAAACCAAGCTCTCGTCACGCACGCTCACCTCATGCAAAAGGCCACTCCACTCATTCTCGTGCTTTTTCTCGCCGCAACGGCGACCTTCCTTGCCGTCCGCTCGCCGCAGGCACCACCCGCCAATCCTGCGCCGGTGGTGGATGCAAGTCCTTTAAAATCAGTGCCTGAGCCGGGCGCGCCGGTCACCACTGTCAAAACTGACGCCGGCGTCGCGGCGGCAGCGCCGCGTGCGTGGGCCCACGCCTCGTCGGACATCGCACCTGATCCCGGAGCGACTTTTGGGACTTTGGACAATGGATTCCGTTACATCATTTACCCAAATAGCGAGCCTCCCAAGCGGGTTTCGCTTCGCCTTCACATCGATGCGGGCTCCCTGATGGAGGCTGAAGACCAGCGCGGCCTCGCCCATTTTCTCGAGCACATGGTCTTCAATGGCTCGAAAAACTACAGTGCGGCCGAGTTAATTCCCAAGATGCAGCGTCTCGGGATTTCCTTTGGCGCGCATGCCAATGCTTACACGTCCTTCGATGAGACCGTGTATATGCTCGACTTACCCGACTTGTCCGAAGACACCCTAAAGCTCGGTTTCACCGTGATGCGGGATTTCGGCGACGGGGCGCTTCTCAGTCCGGATGAGATCGATAAGGAGCGGGGGGTCATTCTTTCTGAGAAAATGAGTCGTGATTCGGTTGGCTTCCGGTTGATGGAAAAGCAGTTTGCCGAATTGTTGCCCGATTCACTCGTCACTCGGCGTTTTCCAATCGGTTCCGAGAAGGTGATTCAGGATGCAAAGCGTGAGCGATTTACCGACTTCTACACCCGGTATTACACACCTCAGCGGATGACCTTTGTGGTGGTGGGCGATGTGGACCCGGCGGGAGTCCGGGCGCGAATCGAGGCGGCCTTCGCGTCGATGGGAAATCCGGAGGTGCCGGGTGAGAATCCCGAGCTCGGGAAGATTACACAGCCCGAGGGGCTTGAAGCTGCGGTTTTTGCAGATCGTGAAGTCAGTTCGACTGATGTTTCGCTGATTCTTGTGCGTCAAGATCCGCAGAAGCCGGATACGGTCGCCACGCGAGGTGAGCAAATGGCTTTGGAGATTGCGCACGCGGTTCTCACCCGGCGCTTAGAGAGGCTTTCAAAAATCGAAGGTTCGGCGATCGCGTCCGGTTCCGCTTCCAATCAGAGCTTGTTCAATCACGCTGAGCTAGGTTCCATCGACATCACGGCGGCGGACGATCGTTGGCAGGAAGTTGTGCCGATCATTGAGCAGGAATTCCGTCGGGCCCTGGAGCATGGGTTTCTGGAAAGCGAGTTGTCCGAGGCAAAGTCCAATTTGCTCAATGCTTACCAACAGCAAGTGAAGCAAAAGTCCACGCGCAAATCCGAAGGGATCGCCACCGTGATTGCGCGTTCGGTCAATCGGAATTCGGTTTTCTCAGATCCCGAGACGGACCTTGCCTTGGCTAGCAAGACACTTGGCGAAATCGATCTAGCAAGCTGTCATCAGGCATTCAAGAGCTTTTGGGATGCGGGCGGATATCACCTCATTCTCACCACCAAAGAAGAGCCTGAGAACGCAAGAAAAGATCTAGCAGCCTTGTTTGAGGAATCTCGTGGTAAGCCAGTTGAGGCACCGGTTGCGCGTGCGACCGAAGTGTTTGCTTATACGGATTTCGGCCAAGCCGGCAAGGTCATCTCTCAGAAGCAAGCGGCGGATCTTGGGATCACCCAGCTTGTCCTATCCAATCAAGTGCGTGTTAATCTCAAGCCAAGTGATTTTGAAAAAGGCAAGATTCGTCTGCTGGCCCGCGTTGGTTCAGGCAAGCTCACTCAGCCCAAAGACATGCCGATGCTGGACACCTTCGCAAGTGCGGTATTTGAAGGGGGTGGTTTGGGTAAGCATTCCAACGATGACTTGCAGGAAATTCTAGCAGGGAAAAACGTAGGTTCAACGTTGGTGATTGGTGATGATAGTTTCAGCTTGGCTGGCACCACCACACCGGTTGATTTTCGGACTCAGGTGCAGCTCATGTGTGCTGGATTGTTGGATCCCGCTTACCGCTCCGCGGGGCTTTGGCAGTTCCAGAAGGCCATTCCCATGATTTACCAACAACTCAAGCACACCGGTTCCGGGCCGCAGCGTGAGATGGAGGCGTGGCTGCATGGTGGAGATCATCGCTTCACCCTGGCGCCGATGGAAAAACTTGCGAGCTACACGGTTGAGGACGCAAAAAATTGGCTCACGCCAGAGCTCACTGAAGGCTATCTGGAACTCAGTATTGTTGGCGACTTCAAGCTTGAGGAAATTCTACCGGATTTGCTCGCCACCTTTGGTGCACTGCCTGCACGTGCCGCCACTGTGCCGGTGTTAGCAGATTCGCGCCAGGTCCGCATGCCATCGGCGCCGGCCAGCAAGTCCTTCACGTATGAGTCAAAGATTCCCCAAGGAATCGCGACCGTTTATTGGAAGACAGCTGGGTTCCGTGGCAATCAGCAGGAATTCCGGCGGCTTAACATCCTAGCGGAAATTTTGGGTGATCGACTGCGCGAGGAGATTCGCGAGAAACTTGGAGCTTCCTACAGCCCGAATGCCGGTGCGGATGGATCCGATGCTTTAGATGGTGTGGGCTACATCATCGGTCAAAGTATTGGTAAACCCGAAGACCTCGAACTTCTTCTCAAAACCCTACGTGACCTAGCAGATAATTTCGCACGCGAGGGTGCCACTGAAGACGAACTTGATCGTGCACTCAAGCCAACACTCGGCCAGCTTGATAAATCTCTGCGTGACAACAATTACTGGTTAGGAACTGTCATGAGTCAGTGCCAGCTTGATCCCAAGCGCCTCGCGCTCGCTCGCGGTCGGGATGCTGATTATCGCTCGATACGCTTGGCTGACATCAACGCGCTGGCGAAAAAGTATTTGAAAGCGGATAACTCGCTGTCCGTCACCATTCGTCCTAACATCGAGACCAACGACTGATTTCGATCATGCAAACAGCGCAAATACGACCGCTGACTTCCGCTGACTTGCCGGCAGCGGCCTGTTTGTTGGAAGAGCTCAATCCGGACACGCCGGAAGCGGTGCTGCACGAGCGCTTGGCTACCTTGTTGCGAGAGTATTCGCACTATCACCTCATCGGTGCGTTTCACGATGATTCACTCGTGGGCGTCGCCGGGGCATGGGTCGCCACAAAAGTTTGGTGCGGTGCCTATCTAGAAATTGATAACCTCATCGTGGCGCGCGAGGTGCGTTCCATGGGCTACGGCGGGCAGCTCATCCGTTACTTGGAAGATCTCGCCCGTGAGAAAGATTGCAAGATTCTCGTGTTGGACAGCTACACAGGGAATCATGCATCGCATAAACTCTATCACCGCCTTGGATTTCAAATTTGGAGTTTCCACTTCATCAAAGTGATTGGTGATTGGAAGGGCGGCGAGAGTGCGGACGCATGAATCATCAGTCCATGCGCATCGCCATTGTCCACTACCATCTTGGTCAGGGTGGAGTTGCGCGTGTTATTGAAAAAAGTTCGCGGATTTTGAGTCGGGCGGGGATTTCGCATGTCATCCTGACTGGAGATTCCGGTGGTGGCGAGTTTCCTGTGAGGCAGGTTGCAGGCTTGGGTTACGAGGATGATACGAGTCAGACCGAGATTGAAGTTGTTTTATCGGATTTGCGGCGTCTCGCGACTGATGCGCTGGGAGGACCACCGGACTTGTGGCATTTTCACAATCACTCGCTCGGGAAAAACCGGGTGATGTCAGAGCTTGTCATGCGCTTGGCAGAAGACCGTGCATGTTTGCTTTTGCAACTTCACGACCTAGCAGAAGATGGCCGTGCAGAAAATTATCCGCGGCTTGGGAGTGGTGAAAAGCTCTACCCGATTGCGCCAAGGATTCACTATGCGTTTCTTAACTCCCAGGATCTAGCACGTTTTGTGAGTGCTGGCTTACCCCGTGGGAATGCAAGTGTTTTGAACAATCCGATTCAGGTGGAATCCATTGAGCGTGTGGGTGCGAGAGAGAGCGGAACCGCCTTGTTGTTTGCACCCGTGCGCGGCATCCGACGGAAAAATCTGGGAGAGTTGGTCTTGTTCGCTGCGTTGGCTCCGCCGGGTGTGCGCTTGGCGACGAGTCGTGCCCCTACGAATCCGGAAGCCATCTCCACGTATGATCGTTGGCGGGAGATCGCAAGGAGGCACGCCTTGCCCATTGAGTTCGGAGTGGTGGATGATCGGTTGGCGCCCGTGGTGGGCGCGGCGGTGGGTTTCGAGTCTTGGCTGAGTCATGCCACGCATATCATCACCACTTCCGTGGCGGAGGGCTTTGGCTTGCCGTTTTTAGAATCCATCGCGCACGGTAAGCCATTGATCGGTCGGAATTTACCGCATCTCACAGTGGATCACGCAGCAAGCGGAATTGATCACAGCGGACTGTATGATCGAATTTTGATCCCGGTGGAGTGGGTGGGAGAAGATCGTTTGCGTGCGCATATCACTTTGACCTTGCAGCGGGATTTTCAAAAATACCGACGCGTTTTAGAGTCAGATTTCGTATCCGCAACGCTGGAGGCCTTGCTTTTAGGTGTTGCGATCGATTTTGGAAACCTACCTGAATTGATTCAGCAGGAAATTGTTGAAAAATGTTTGGATCCTGCGTGCCACAGACACGTGAAAGTCGAGGTGCGGGGGGAGATGCAAGTGGCTTGTGATTGGCTTGCTAGAGTGATCGAGGTCCGGCATGTCGCGCAGTCGCAGTTACAACTCGCGCCTTATGCGGCGGAGAAAATTGGAGAAACTTTGATGGGGAGATACGCCACGCTCATCGGGCAGGCCGATGCAGACGTCGATTATTTGAGGCCGGAGAATGTTCTGAGTGTCTATCTCAAGCCTGAGACATTTCATTTCCTGAAGTCCGCACCTCTCCGGCATCGAGCTGTGATTTTTGATATTTACGGGACACTTCTGCATGCGGTGGCAGGCGGAGTGAAGCCGGATTTTACGGTGGATGCGAAGTTGATTGAGGTTTTGCGGGCGCATGGACACGCCGCGCCGGAGTCTCCCAGTTCCGCATTGCATGCGCGCGTGCTGGCACATCATGCTCGCGCCGGGGTTGCATTTCCAGAGGTGGATTTGCGGGTCTTGTGGAGGGAGGTTCTGAATTTGAATGAGCGTGTGGATACCCACGCATTGGTTCGTGCGTGTGAAGAAGTGTGGCATCCGGCTGAGCCGATGCCGGGCGCGGGCGAATTCGTGCGGCAACTCGCGGCATGTGGAATACCGCTGGGGCTGCTCTCTAACGCGCAGTGCAACACGCTCTCAGCACTCGGTGATTTGGCGGATTTATTTGCAGATGATCTAAGTGTTTTTTCCTATCGAGAGGGAATGGCCAAGCCATCGCCTGAACTTTTTGAGAAACTTCGCGTTCGCTTGCTAGCACGCGGCATCGAGGCTGGGGAAACACTGTTTGTGGGCAATGATCCATGCCAAGATGTGAGACCGGCGGCTGCTGCAGGCTATCGGACTGCTCTTTTTGTCGGGCACCCCGCATCGTTGAGACCGGAGGATTGCAAGCCCGACATCATTTTTCGGAGCTGGACGGAGTTGTGTCAGATCCTTTGAATCCCTGCATCCATTCTATGTCATTTCACTCAGACCTTCACTGGCAATCTCGCTGGATTCAGCTTCTCCAGGATCACACGGTTAGCGATGCCGCGCATGACTTGGCGCACATTCAGCGAGTTGCTGCCAACGCGCGGCGGCTCAGTGAAGCAGAGGGGGCTGACTGGACGGTGGTGATGCCTGCTGCGTGGCTGCATGATTGTGTGATCGTGCCCAAGTCCTCGCCTGAGCGGAAGATCGCCTCGCGGCTTGCGGCTAAGCAGGCGGTGGTCTGGTTAGCGGAGGATCAATGGCCGGAGGATCGCTTGGATGAGATTTTCCATGCGATCGAGGCCCACAGTTATTCCGCAGGTATTGCGCCACGAAGTTTGGAGGCCCGTGTGTTGCAGGATGCGGATCGGCTAGATGCTTTGGGGGCGGTGGGTTTGGCTCGGACTCTTATGCTAGGCGCGGAAATGAAGCGTGTATTCTACCATCTCACAGATCCATTTTGTGAGAGGCGCGAGGCAGATGATTCCGTTTACACGTTGGATCATGTTTACAGCAAATTGCTCAAGCTTGAGTCCACCATGCAAACGGAGAGTGGGAGGCGTGAGGCCGCCGGGCGGACGAGATTTCTAAGGAATTTCCTCGATCAGATGCGCGGAGAGTTGAGTTTTAATTCGGATGCGAGTGCGGGATGATATTTCAGGGAGGCGTGAGAATGGGCAGCGAGCGGAATTTGGTTTGCGCGGGGGCATGGATCTCCTTCAAACTGGCGTTGAGATGAATGATCGATTTTTCAGACTTGCGAATTTCTGGCGGGCGACGGGCCTTGCTGCCTTGGTGCTGAGTGGTGGCAGTCTTGAGGCGCGGATGTGGAAATTTACAGGGGTGCCGAAGCCGTATGAAGCGGATTTCGTGGGGATGCAGAACGATTGGGTGGTTCTGGAGGATCCGAGTGGGAAAAGTTTCGAGTTTCCATTTGAGCGATTTTCGCCGGCGGATCAGGAGTATTTGCGTGCTCTGACCCGTGCGGAACCCAGTGTGTCTGGCGACGGCAAGCCGCTGACGAGCAGCAAGGATTATGCGGTGAAGCGCGTGTCGAAACTGACGGATGAAGTGGTGCGACTGAGTGGAAACATGGAACTGCACGTCACGGGTGCAGAGGATTCGATTCAAGGTAGCACGTTCATTTTTTCCTCGCCTGATGCATTTTTGTTTTTGGACGAAATACCTCCGTCGCAGGTGATTGCGAAATTTCTTGGGCAGATGCGCGTCGGGTCGGTAGCGGCGAAACTCGGAGAGAATGTGCGGGTTGTTTCGTATGGCGCTGGTGCCGTCGTGATTCCGCATGCGCCGAACTATGCCGGTCTAACACTGTATGGTGGAAAAGCGCTGGCGGGTGATGCACTCCCGCTTGAGTGTTACCTCGAGTATGGCGCGGCGAAGTTAGGGAAACTGGATGGGCCAGCGTCTTCGTTTGTTCTCAAGCGCGGTTATATGGCGACCCTTGCAGAAAATGAAAATGGCACGGGTATCAGTCGGAACTATGTCGCGCAGGATCATGATGTGGTGGTGGATGCGTTGCCGGCAGGTTTGGAGAAGGGGGTGAAATTCGTGCGGGTGTTTCCGTGGCGCTGGACGACCAAGAAGGGTGTGGCCGGAGGAATCTGGCAGAACTTGAATGTTGGGTGGTTTTACGATTGGAACATTGGTGCGAATTCAACACCCGATTTGGAGTATGTGCCGATCCGACAGAATCGGCATTGGCCGTCGATGGATCAAGATTGGAAAGTGAAGGGAGCCACGCATCTTTTGGGGTTCAATGAGCCGGAGCGACCGGATCAGGCGAATATGAAGGTGGATGATGCGATTGCCGCGTGGCCGATTTTGCTAGAGACGGGCCTGCGCTTGGGATCTCCTGCACCATCGGACGGCGGCTTGTCGTGGCTCTATGAGTTCATGGACAAGGCGGATGCGGCGAAGCTACGCGTGGACTTTGTGCCGGTGCACTACTACCGTGCTGTCAATGACCCGAAGGATGCCAAGGGAGCGGCGGCCCAATTTTATGGATTTTTAAAAGGGATCCATGATCGTGTTAA
>JBEGOB010000325.1:0-2989 GCA_041182265.1 Verrucomicrobiota bacterium
AATTCGGGCGGTGGCGGTGGCGGTGCCGGAGCTGCGGGCGCCAACGCGGTGATCTACTATGGCGGTGAGGGCGGTGCTGGCGCGGCTTCGAGCATCACCGGCACATCGGTAAATTATGCTGGCGGCGGCGGTGGCGCAGGAGGAGGAACCGACTTCGTCGGGGCGGGCGGTGCTGGCGGAATTGGCGGCGGCGGCGCGGGCGCAACTGCCGGGAATGCAACTTCCGGTACTAACGGTCTGGGTGGCGGGGGTGGCGGTGCCAATGCCTCATCTGCGGGCGCCGGTGGCTCCGGGGTCGTGATCGTGCGTTACAAAGGCGCAGCAGCAGGTATGGGCGGTGCGGTCACCAGCGGCACAGGTTCGGCGACGGGCTACACGATTCACACCTTCACCAACACGGGCAGCAGTTCCCTTGATTTATCCAGCCTTAATCTCAACGCTCGCCTCGGCGCCAGTTTGAGCGGAGTGATCAGTGGCACGGGTGATTTTACGTATTCCAGCTCCGGCGCGCTGACTCTTGCGGCCTCGAATACCTACACCGGCAACACTCGCGCCACGGCAGGGACGCTCAACCTCGGGCACGTCAATGCGCTCGCAGGTTCCACCCTCGATCTGAACGCTGCGGACAGCGGCGGAGTCAGTTTCACGCTTACCGGGGCAAATACCTACAATATCGGTGGCCTGCAGGGATCGCGCAACCTTGCTAACTCTGGCAACACCTTGGCGATTGGTGCCAATAATAGCAATACGACCTACTCGGGCGCGCTGTCAGGCACGGGCGCGCTGTCCAAGGTTGGCACGGGCAAACTCACTATTTCCGGGAATAATACCTATTCAGGTATCACCACCGTTTCCGCTGGGTCGCTGGCGGTCAATGGCTCGCTGGCAAGTTCTTCCACTTCGGTGGCAAGCGGCGCGACGCTGCAAGGCAGTGGTAGCCTTTCTGGCACTGTGTCGATCGCCACGGGTGGCACGCTGAGCGCAGGCAACAGCATCCAAAGTCTTGAGATGGGTTCCCTGACCATCGGCGCAGGGGCGAATTTCTACTACGAAATCGACAACAGCGCTGCTGCAGAAGCACAAGGGGATTTGGTCGCCGTCAGCGGTGACCTTAACTTGGACACGGCGAACCTATCCAATTTGGTGGTGGGCGATCTCTCGCCGGTGGAGCCGAGTGTTTGGGCGGAAGGCACCAAGCTCACTCTCATCAGCTACAGTGGCGCGTGGAACGGCGGCCTGTTTAGCTGGAACGGCAATGTGGTGGCGGATGATTCGGATATCACTTTCGCCGACGGCAGTGGTTGGAAAATCAACTACAACGATAACAGCGCGGGCACCAACTACACTTCCGATCTGGTCGGATCGAGTTATCTGACGATGACGGCGGTTCCTGAGCCAACGGTCGCCCTGCTGGGTGGTCTCGGATTGATCTCGCTGCTGCGCCGCCGCCGCAGTGCATAATCGGCTTAGCATATCATAGGCAACGAGGGAGGGGTGGATCGGCGACGACCCGCCCCACTTTGTGCCCGGGGGGAAAGCGTGAGAGTGGACGCGTATTTGTTAGAAGAGCCCCCACTCGCGAGGTGCAGGTGATGGCCAAGTGTCACGACGCTGGATCAGAAGTGAATGGCGTAGCCCTCTGCGGCGACGGCCGCTTTGTGGATCACCTCGGACATCTTCGGATGCGAGCATGGCGGCTGTGTCGAGAATGGCGGACATGGTTTTCATGGTTCGGTCGCTTGCCTCAGATGCAGGTGGAGCAGGCGGCGGAGCTCATGGAGAGTCTCGGGGAGCTCACATGCGCCGTGCGGGCCGGGAACGATGGCTTCGGACTTCGCAGACTTGAGGTGGGAACTCGCATATTCAACCACACCGTCCGAACTGTCTGGCGAATCGCCCTTGCCGCGGTCGCCGATGATCGAGTGATGCGGGACTTCGATCGGGCGGCTATCGAGCACGGTGAAGGTGGGGTTGTTCGGGGAAAGCCCGGAAATGCTGTTGGGGAGTCGTTCGGAATCTCCGGTAATCACTGAGATGGAAGCGCCGAGGGATTCGGTCATGGTGCTGGTGAGATCGAGGGGCAGCGAAATCAGGCGGACGGCCAGTTCGCCGAGGCTGCCGATGGCCATCGGGCTGCCGCGGTGCGGAGTGCAGATGAAGACGGTCCGATCAATTCTGCGGTTGGCGCGGAAGATGACCGCGCGTTCGACAAGGCTGCCGGGTTTCACATGGGCGAAAAACTGGGCGGCCTTTGGCTTGCCGATGGCATCCCACGCTTGGCGGTCTAAAGTGGTGACTTGGGTGCGTGAGAGGATGCCGCCCATGCTGTGGCCGACGAGCACGCAGTCGCGTGAATCCGGGTGAATTTTTTGGAGTTTGTCCAATTCCTCGCGCAGCCGCAGCGCCGAGTAGAGGGGTGGATTGCCTGTCGGGTAGGCGAAGACCCAACATTGATAGCGCTCGCGGAGTAGCGGGTCGAATTCGAGTTCATTGATCACATTGCGCCACATGCGCGGCGTGGAGATCAGGCCATGGACGAAGATCAGCGGGATACGGTCCGGGTTGTATGGTTGCAGCCTATAGAGCCCGGTGGTTTTCATCGAGTCGGTCACGCGGATCGCGCCCATGAGACCTTCCCAGAACTCGGATTTCTGCGGGTAATAGGCGAGCGGAGCGGAGAAATCGGCTTCTAGCAGGCGATTCTTGCCGGCAAGAGGAGACTTGGTTTTTTCTGTCGGATCCACCAGCGTTAGAGTGACCTCATTCCCCTTGAAATCGAGCAAGACGGTGACGGGGGCGGTGACGCCGATGAGGGGCGAGAAGGCTTCGAGAGGTTCGGTTTTGCGAATGCCGACCAATGTGCCCCCAATGCCATTCTGGCGGTTCCTGCGTTGGATGGTTTTCAGATCCACTTCATCCGCCGGGGTGAACGAGGTGAAATAGGCGGGATCTCGGACGCCGTCGCGGGTGGCCTTAGCGAAGCGCAGTC
>JBEGOB010000326.1:0-14803 GCA_041182265.1 Verrucomicrobiota bacterium
GCCTGGAGAGGAAGCGAAGACGATTGATCTGAGCAAGATCGACTTCGAAGTGCTGGAGAAGAAATTCGCCAAGACTCCGAACAAGAACATCGAGGCGCAGCAATTGCGGGCCTTGATCGAGCGCAAGCTGGACAAGCTGATCCGCCTGAACGCGAGCCGCTATGATTTCTTCGACCGGTTCCAGAAGATGATCGAGGCGTATAACAGCGGCGCGCTAAGTATCGAGCAGTTGTTTGCGGAGCTGGTGACCTTCACCAAGGACCTCAGTGAAGAAGAGCAGCGCCACCTGCGTGAAAACGTCAGCGAGGAGGAGCTGGCGGTGTTCGATATCCTCACCCGTCCTGGCCCGGATCTAACGCCAGTGGAAACCGAGGCGATCAAGAAAGTCTGCAAGGATCTGCTGGCGAAGCTGAAAACGGAGAAGCTGGTGCTTGCATGGAGAACCAAGCGCACGACGCGGGCCGCAGTGCGGGTTGAGATTGAAAAGATGCTGGATTCCGGGCTGCCGGAAAAATACACGACCGAACTATTCGAACAGAAGTGCGGGGTGCTTTTCCAACACGTGCTGGAGAAGTATCCGGAGAGCGGGGAAAACGTGTATGATGCGGTGGGATGATATTCGGCAGGGCGTGGTCGGCTTCACCGCAGCGTGTAGCGTACCGTATGTCGGCGTGGGGAACGGGTGGACGAATGAAGGGTCAGCTTGCCGATCAACAATCCCGATGTCGTGATCATCAACAGCAGGGGATTCATTTTCAAATCTAGCAATTGGGCCTTGCTGATGCGCTACACTGAAATCTGGCTCCGCAGCACTCTTGATTTTAACGTGATACTTTTAGCCGGATGAAGCGTTGCTTGATGCTTGTAGGTGGGGTGTCGGTGACCGTCACTGCTTCACCGACCGTTCCTGGGTTTTCTGCGATGCTGGTCCATGTCGTGAGGTCGTCGGAGGCTTCCAACGTGTATATCAATTCACTTCGCGCGCGCATGAACGTGTGGGTGAGGCGGCCATTGGAATTGAGCTCTGTGTGCAAGAATTCGTTCGTGCTGCTGGCGGTGGCGTTTAGCCCGAGTGCGTATTTGAGCAGGTTTTGCATGCCGTCGCCGCTTGGGTTGGCATGGTCGGCAGCATCGCCGGAATTTGCGATTGTGCCGAAGTTGCTGGATCTACAGTCCTCGAGATTTGTCCAGGTGGTGAAGGTGTTTGTGACTGGGCTTGAACTTTCAGTGCCGTTGAGCGCGGCGATGCGGAAGTGATAAGTTGTGCCTGGCAACAAATGAGTCACGCTGTAATTCGAGATCTCCGGGGCGAGCGTGAACTCGGTCCATGCATCGGATGTGCTTAACTTGTGGGATATTTTAAAGCCGCTGCAGGCGGCATTGCTAGAAGTGTCGCGAGTCCAGACGAGATCGACGGCGCGTTGCACCGTTTGGAACGCGAGGAAATTCGTTGGAGCGATTGGCACCGTGGCTTGTTCGATGACCAAAAGCTCGCTCGTCACACCGGTGTAATTCGCATCGGTGATGGTGGCGATCACGTCATAGGTTCCGACATCCGTTGGAGCCGTGGTTTCTCCATGGTAGGTGAGGCTTGTGTTGAGGCCTTCCGGCGTGGTGCTCTGCGAAACGTTTTTTGCATTTCCATCGTAAGTGGTTTTAAGATTTCCTAGCGTGATTCTCGCTGCAGCCTTGTGGATTGTTAGTATCGCCATGCCGCTGGCGGCATGGTAGTTTTCCGCATCATCCGGGGTGAAAGTGAAAGCGTATGAACTTGTGCCTGCATCCGGCATCGTGTTGGGACTGGTCCACGTGAAGCTTCCTGCGACCGATGCTTCGCCGCCATGGAGTGTCGATGCTGAGAGGCATTGGCCAAAGGTGATGTCCGAAGGGGTTGGCGGACTCGTCACGGTGGGTGCGGCTTGATTGACGGTGATGTTTAGCGTGCCGGTGGTGACAGTGTAATTCGTCGTGTCGTCCGGAGTGAAAACAAAGGTCTGTGAAGTCGTGCCGATGATGGGAGTGATGGCAGGATTTACCCAAGCAAACGTGCCTTTGATAGAGGCCTCACCACCGTTGAGTGTTGATGCGTTGAGGGCTTGACCTGCTGCGATGGCGGTAGCAGTCGGGCTTGTAAGGATGCTTGGAGTGGCGGGTGCGACGGTGACATCAAGGGCAATCTGAAGCGGTTGATAGTTTTGTGAATCCTCCGGGGTGAAAGTGGCAAGGGTGGTCGAGGTGCCCGCTGGTGGATAGGCATCCGGTGTGTTGAAAGTCCACGAACCCGGTAGCAGTGGCGCGGATGCGAGCCACCATCCATTGGGCACGCTGACTTGACCGTCAGCAATGATTGCGTCGGCCAGTTGTTGGCCGTAAGTGAGCGTTGTCGTCGCAGGCAATGAGATCAGTGCAGGGAGAGCTTTGTTCACTCGGACCTCCATCGCGACAACGACCGGTTCGTAATAGCCTATATCGTTAGGTGTGAAAACCAAGTTTTGCATGCGATCGCCCGCATTGGGGATGGTGTTTGGATTTTCGAATGCAAAGGTGCCGGGCACGCTGGCGGTCCCATCGAGCAGGGGATAGGAGGCAAGCGTTTCGCCGTAGGTGATCCCGGAGGGGAAAGGTTTGCCTAGAATGATTGGCATGCCTTTCGTGATCGTAAAATCAATCGTTTTGGTGGTGGCGAAATCCGGGTCGGTTCCGGTGAGGGTGACAGAGTAGTCGCCCGGGTTGGTGGGCGGTGTTGTGCTGGATGTGTAGGTCGTGCCTGTGCGGGTGGTGTAAGTTGCGGAGAATGCGAAACCAGCTGATGCGGCTGGGAGAAGCGAGGTGACGGCGGGCACGGAAACACCTGTGCTAGGTGCTATATAATACACCTGCCCATCCACACGGTAAGGTTCTTGATCCGCTGTCCGGCCCCACCAAGCCACTGAGCCATCCGCGCTGATGACGTAGGTTCTATCATTGCCTGCGGTGATCGCCACCGCGTTCGAGACATTCCATGGCACGAGGTTAACCATGTCGCCATTCGGGTAGGAGAAGGAACTGGCCCCACCCCAAGCCGCAACGGTGCCGTCCGCCTTGAGTGCCACCGCATGGCGATTTCCCACCGCAACAGATATTATGTTAGATAAGCCTTCAGGCACGCTTGGTAGTGAGCCCCAACTCACCGCCGTGCCGTCCGACTTGAGGGCTAAGGCACCCGTGTGACCGGCACTCAGGGCAACCACGCCGGAAAGGTTTTCGGGCACGTTGCATTCGCCCGAGTCATTGCGACCCCATGCGATCACCGAGCCATCGGATTTGAGCGCGAACGAGGTGGAACTACTTCCAGCGATCGCAATCACCTTTGCGAGGTCTGTGGGGACGTTGCATTGACCGAAAGAGTTGTCGCCCCAAGCGACCACCGTGCCGTTGGATTTCAGGGCGAGCCCATGGTCGCCGCCACGTGCGATCGCGACCACTCCCGACAGGCTGGTTGGTGCTTTGCCCATCCACGATGCACCCCACTCGACGATGGTGCCACCGGCGGTGAGTGCCATGGAACTGCTGGTCCCGGCTGCGACGGCGACGACGCCCGTTAGCCCGGCGGGCACATTGCACTGACCTGCGGAATTGTCGCCCGTGGCAGAGACTGTGCCGTCGGATTTTACAACCAAGACATGCCCCCAGCTGCCTGCGGACACAAGCGAGTTTCGTAACACGCGAAATGGTTTCGCCAATCCGTCATAGGCGAGGCTTGGTGGCGGAACGAGCGGAATGTTCAGCGGGCTAATGATGCCATCATAAACCGTCATCGGCACGGAGACTGTGATGGATTGGTAGTTGGCGATGTCGCTTGGGATAAAGGTCACGCTCTGGTTGGCGGCACCGGGGTTAGGTGATGAGAACTGCGATGAGAAAACAAAGGTGCCTGCCACGCTGGCGCTGCCTCCCGTGAGAGCCGATGAGCCAAGCTGCTGACCGAAGGTGATGGCGGTTGCGCTTGGTAGCGAGTTGATCGTCGGCAGAGTTGCATTCGTTCCCTGCACAAGCACGGTCATGCGGGTGATCACCGTGTTGTAGTTGTTTGGATCGGTGGGCGTGAAGGTGAGGCTTTGCGTGCTTGCGCCGGCGGTGGGGATGAAGCTCGGTGTGCTGAACGCAAAGGTTCCGCTCACGCTGGCACTGCCACCACTGAGGCTTACACCAGAGAGAGCCTGACCTTCGGTGATGATCGCGGCGATTGGCAGTGAGGTCGGTGTGGGAGTGGCTTTGGCGATGGAGAAATCAATCGACTTGCTGGCAGAGTTATTCGGATCGGTGGATGTCACTGTGAGTGTGTAATTTCCTGCGTTCGTCGGCGCGAAAGAACTCGCGGTATAAGTTGTGCCCGCGCGTCCGGCATAGCTGTGGGAGAAATTGAAATTTCCGACGCCGGTCAGCGGGCTTGGCACGACGCCTGGGGCGTTCCACGCCGCGACGGATCCATCGTTCTTGATCGCGAGAGCGTGTTGATTGCCTTGGGCGAGGGCCGCGATGCCCGTGACATTCGTGGGAACAACTTTGTTGGATGAGTTCCCCCAAGCGACGACTGTGCCGTCGGCCTTGATCGCATATGAGGTGTCGAAGCCTGCCGAGATTGCGATCACATTGCTGAGGTCTTTGGGCACCGTGCATTGGCCTTGCCCGTTGTTGCCCCATGCCGCGACTGTGCCGTCCGACTTCAGGGCGAGAGTGTGGGTAAAGCCGGTCGCGATCGCCACGACATCGCTGAGGCCAGCGGGCACAGTGGCCTGACCATAGTCTTGGGAGGGCTTGCTACCCCAAGCCACGACCGTGCCATCTGCCTTAAGCGCCACGGCATGGTGTTGCCCGGCAGCTACCGCGGTGACATCTATTAGGCCGACTGGCACATTCAAGGTGTTGGTGAAGGTGCTGTTTCCGAGGACGGTCACCGTGCCGTTTGCTCGTAGGACAAGCGTCATGAAGCCGCCGGCGGCAACCGCTTTGGCGTTGGTGATTAGATCTCGCGGAAAAATTAGGCTGACACCGGGTTGCCATGCTTCGAGATTCAATGGGTAGCCCGAGTGTTGCTGATAGGTATTGTCCCCCCAAGTGACGATAGTGCCATTCAACTTGACCGCCACTGAGTGGTTGTATCCCGCTGAAACCTGCGCGACGCCACTGAGTCCAGCGGGCACATTGGACTGTCCATAGTCGTTCAGTCCCCAAGCTACGACGGTGCCGTCGGCCTTGAGGACCAGTGCGTGGTTGGAGCCCGCCGAGAGATACGCGTTTTGAGAGACGATGTATGCCTTCGCAGATCCGTCATAAGTCAGATTGGGTGGTGCAAGCAGCGGGATCGGCAGTGAGGTCGTGGTGACCTGCAGCGAAACATTGTTCGTAGTTGTGTTGTAGTTAGCCGTGTCGGTGGGAGTGAATGCCGCTTGCAGTGTGCGGGTGCCAGCGCTCAGCAGCGTTCCTGTGGCGGGCGTGTAGGCAAAGTTGCCTGCCACGCTTGCTGTGGCATTGAGTTGGGTTGGCGAAAGTGTCGTGCCATAGGCGATGCTGGCTGGCGCTGTCCAAGTGATCGAGGGAGTGGCCTTCGCAATCGTGAAGGTCTGTGTGGCGCTGCCGGAGTAGTTTGCATGAGCGACGGTGGCGGTCACTGCATAGCTGCCGGCGTTTGTGGGGGGCGTGGATGTTGGGCCGTAGTTCGTCTCGCTGATGCCAATGTAGGTGTAGGTGAAGGTGAAGCTCGTTGAAATGCCCGAAGCTGAGGCGGCGAAAACCTTTGCGGTGGCGCTATAAATCAGGCTGGCGGGTGGGGTGAGTGCGATGCCGCTCGAGTTGAGCGCGACTGCATTCACTGTGACAGAGGTCGAGCAGGAGGTGGTGTGATAATTCAGGGCATCCGCTGGAGTGAAAACGACCGTGTGGCTTGCGATGCCGGCGCTTGGTGTGATGCCCGGAGTTGCGAAAGAAAATGTTCCAGGCACGCTCGCGCCGCCGCCTGTGAGCGCTGAGGAGTCGAGTGATTGTCCGTAAGCGATGGCTGCGGCAGTCGGGATGGTTGTGATCGTTGGAGTGGATTTGCCAATCGTGAAATCGAGAGTCTTTGCACCCGTGAGGTTGGGGTCAGCCACTGTTGCTGTGACGCTATAATTCCCAGCATAAATAGGAGCTATGCGACTGGGGCCATAGGCAGTGCCGGCACGGCCTGTGTAAGTGTATGAAAATTCATTCACACCTGCGGCGGTGGCCTCATGTGTTTTTACGGTGCCATTGAAGATCGAATTCGCCAGCGTCGGCAGTGTGATGTTTTCGGGCGCAATCGTCGCTTTGAAAACGGTTAGTGTATGGGTTACCACCGCTGGATTGAAGTTGACTGAGTCGGTCGGCAGGAAGGTTACGTTGAGCGTGTGAGTGCCTGCAGGAAGGATGGTTCCAATCGTAGGTGAATAAATTTTCGTTCCTGGAATGGCGGCGTAGGTGCCTTGGCTCCATCCGAAGGGACCGATTGAATCTGCCTGATTGCCGCTGAGCGCAGTGCCGTAGGAAATCGAGTTCACCCGATTCAAATAGGTGAGTGTGGGTGTGACTTTTTGAATGGTGAAGTCTTGGCTGATGCTTCTCGTGCCACTTGCATTGGTGGCGGTGACGGTGTAGTCGCCAGCATTGTTTGGTGGGGTGGTGCTTGGTCCATACGCCGTATCACCGCGGCCGACGTAGTTGTAAGTGTAGGTGGTGCTGAAATCGTAGCTGCGATTGAAGATTCCCACGGGAGGAAATTGTGCAGCTGCGGGCGGGCTGTTTTTACCGCTGGTGTTGTTGCCCCACGCGAGGATGGTTCCATCTGACTTCAGCACGATTGAGTTTTGCCAACCGGCCGTGAGCGCGATGACCCCCACGCCGTTGGCGGATGCCGGAACCGTGGTTTCGCCACGATCGTTGCCTCCCCATGCGACCACGCTGCCGTCGGACTTGAGTGCGAGCGCGTGTCCATCTGCGGCCTCGATCGCGACCACGCCCGAAAGTCCGGCGGGCGGAATCCAGTAAAGTTCGTTAGACTTGCCCCATGCGACCACGCTGCCATTCGATTTTAGGGCCAAGCCAAAGTGAGTTCCGGCCGAGATCGCAGTCACGCCCGACAATCCCTGTGGCAGGTCACTGAGTCCGCTCATTTCGTTGCCCCAGAAGATCACCGTGCCATCGGCTTTCAGCGCGAGCGATCCGAACTCGGCGGCAGCAATTGCCGTCACATGGGCCAAGCTGCCGGGCACGTTGCATTGGCCATGTGTGTTGTCTCCCCACGCAACGACGGTGCCGTTCGATTTGAGGGCGAGCACATGCTTTGCGCTGGCCGCGATTTTTTCGACTTCCGCAAGGTCAGCGGGTAACGCGTTGCTGTAGGCACCCCACGCGGCGACCGTTTTGTTGGATTTCAAAGCGACTGAAAGTTCGTCGCCAGCCTGCACAGCCACGACGCCCGTTAGACCGTTGGGCACGCTCGTTTGGCCATAGGTGTTTTGACCCCATGCGATCACTGTGCCATCGGGTTTCAGTCCCAGCGTGTGGTTGTTTCCTGTGGAAATTCCAACCAACGGACCAAGTGCGGTTGGGAGAAACTTTTGCCTGTAACGAAACCATCCGAAGCTCACCACCGTGCCATCTAACTTCAAGGCGAGGGTGTGTTCGGACCCTGCATCGATGGCCACCACATCCGCGAGACCCGCGGGGATTTGAGTCAAGCCGTAGTTATCGCGATCACCCCATGCGACGAGCGTCCCATCGGATTTAACGGCCACCGAGTGATTCGTTCCCGCAGAGATCGCGACAACCCCTTTGAGTCCTTGTGGCACTTGCGATTGAAATGAGCCGTTGTTGCCCCATGCGACGACTGAGCCGTCCGACTTGAGTGCGAGGCTGTGCCACTCGCCGGCGGAAATGGCCACCACATCAGTTAGCCCGGCGGGCGGCGTGGCGTAGTTGTAATAGCCGACGCCCCATGCGGCGACTGTGCCATCCGACCTGAGCGCCATGCTGTGACTTGCGCCAGCCGAGACGGCGACGATTCCGGTCAGCCCAGCTGGGACATTGCTTTGGCCGCCTGAATTTGAGCCCCATGCGACGACAGTGCCGTCAGACTTGAGCGCGAGATTGTGAACTTTGCCTGCTGAGATCGCCACGACATTATTCAGGCTAACAGGAACGCTTGCCTGCCCGGCGGAATTAGATCCCCATGCGACGACCGTGCCGTTGGATTTGAGTGCCAGTGTGTGATAGCCTCCGGCTGAGATTGCGATGACATCGTTGAGCGCAGGAGGCACGCTCGTTTGCCCGGCGTCGTTTGTGCCCCATGCTGAAACTGTGCCATCGGATTTCAGCGCGACCGAATGCAGGACACCGGCGGAAACAAAGGGTGCGCCCTGCGCCATGTTGTGCGCTTGAAATGATTTTGCCGTCCCATCATAGCTTAGGCTGGTCGGCCCGTAGATGCCGATTGATGGAACATGCTCGCGGTTGGCGAACCCGTAGAGATTGAAACTGCCATTGGTGGGAGAAATTGTGATTGTGGCGGAGCCATTGGCATCCGCGAGGTATTTGCAATCGATGCGAATGCCTTGCTTATTGCCGTGGGCGTTTTGGTTCACGGCAACCTGGCCTTGGATGCTTTGAAAAGTGAAGTTGCGCGGCGTATCTTCAGCGCCGACCGAAAATAACGAGAGCACATAACGGCCGCCGGGACTTAGGCCGGAAAGTGTGATCATTTGTGCGGAAACGCCGCCGGAGCCATGAACGAAATCGGTGGCTAGGCTGCGACTGGAATCGCTGAGCTTATTGGCATCGTTAGTCACAGAACTGGCGAAGTTACTTGTAGAAAATTTCCCAAGCACCGCTGGGTTGCCGCCCGAAATGCCGGTGAATGAAATTCCGCCAAGTGTGAATGATTCCGCCGCGCCGAACGAGTAGGCGTGCGTGTAAATATATCGCGGGTCGAGGCCGGTGCTTGCTTCGTTGGTCCACGGATGAATGGTCCAGCGGGCGGCATCGACACTCAGTTGCACGGATTTTTCTGAGGTGAGTTGCCCGTCCCAAGCTTTGAGCGTGAAGGCATTTTGAAGGCCGGTTGATCCATCGGCAGGAGTCCAAAGCACCTTGTCGCTGCCAGCAATCAAGGTGGTTCCGGGCACCACTGACACCCATGCCGAGCCATTCCATTTTTGCAAAGTCCCGGAGCTGATTGTTTCGATTCGAAACGAAATGACATCGCCATCGACATCCGCTGCATCCGCGGCGGTGGCAAGCGAGGTGTGAGAAATTTCGATCGGTGCGCCTTCGGTCTGGCCGGAGATGATACCAATCGCCGTCAGAGTCGGAGCGTCACTCACTGGCGAAACCGAAACCACCGTTTGCACCGATGTTGCAGATTCTAACTCGCCTTCATCGCGCGCGACTATTTTCAGTGCGGCCTGTGTTCCGTTAGTATGGATAGAAGGTATCCAGTAAGCATTCAAGCTGGCGGTGATCGCCTTATTCGTCGATGCATTCCATGGTGTCGCAGTCGCTTCGCTCGTGCCGATACGCAGCGTGCCAGTGGTGACTTCTTTCACCACGAAGCCGGTGATTGCGCTGTCGATGTCAATCTGGTCGCCCTTTTCCGATAGGGCTGCAAAAGTGATTGGGATAGTTGCATCCTCGTTGCCGCTTGTGATCGGTCCAGAAAAGCGGGTGAGTGTGGGAGCGTCATTGATCGCTCCAACCGCAACCTTCACCGACTTCGGTGCTGCCGAATACAGGGCACCGTCGTAGGCCGAGACCGTGAATGCGTCGAGAGATCCGTTGAGCGAACTGGGCGGCGTCCAAACCAGGCTTTCACCAGCGCCCACCGAGGTCGTGCCAGTGGTGACTGGACTGCCGTTCTTGGTGAGCGTGCCGCTGAGCACCGCATCGATGCGGAACGAGATGGGATCGAGGGCCCAGCCATTGGCGGTGGCGATGATGCTGTTGTTAGGATCCGTAGCGCCCACGGCGGCAGCGAGCGATGCGTAGGTGATTGTCAGCGGTGTGCTCTCGATGCCGCCGCTCAAAACTGCGGGGGCGGTGTTCGCAAAACCCGGCGCTTGATTCGTGATGGTGAATGTGACCGGCAAGTTTTTAGTTCCGAAGCCATTGGATGCGCGGATATTGATTTGATAAACTCCTGCGCTGCCGCCTCTCGGATAGCCGGAGAGGACACCGCCCGAACTCATTGTTAGCCCTGCGGGAAGACCGGTGGCAGTGAATAACACAGGTCCTGTGCCGGCCGCATAGTAGTAATAGCTGAAGTCGCTGCCAGCGGCCGCCGTGTGCGCTGTCGCTGCTGCTGGGGCCCCATAGAAATACGGAGCTTCGATGGGTATGTTGTGCGTGTTGCGATCGGACCATATGGTCGGAACACCCTCGATGGGGCTCACGGAAATCAGGTTATTGCCAAGTGAGAGTGCGAAGGTGGCGGTGAATGTGACTCGTGTGAACTTACTGCTATCGCGAGTGACATTGATGTATTGCCTCGCGACTTGCCTGTTGTTGCGATACACATAGACATAGCCGTCGGTGAGTCGAACATCTCCGGCGTAGTAGAACTTGCCGCGGAGGTCGAACGCCATTGTCACGGTGGCGGTGCCGTTCTGATTGTTCGCCCAGTTCGTAATTGCGGAATGCCAAGTCTCAATATCGCCCCAATCCACCATCGGGACGTCATCCTCCAGCTGGAGCGATACCCCCGCTTTTTCGTAACTGTCTGTCGTTCCGCGGAGCGCGCAGGGCACCGCGCCGACTTGAAACTCAAGCGTCGGGTCGCCGCCCATGCCTGTGACGTTGTTGCTGGCCGCGACGCGGGCTTGCAGCAAGTTGGCCAAGCCGTGGACGAAAGATTGTCCACGGTGGGTTTCCGCAACGCGGCAGCCGTAGAGAAGAACTTGGGCGTCGTCTGAGAGCGATTTCCTCCATCCGGCAACCTGTGGCGCATGGACGTGCAGTGTCTTTGCATCGAATGCCTGCTTGCCAAACCAGAGCGCACCATCGCTGCCGTGTGAAATCACGCGAAGCACATCGATTGCCCTCAAGGGAGCGAGAGCCGTGGTGATTTGCTGGATGACATCGCCGTCGCAGTCGATCGACACGATTTGTGAGTCGGCGAGTTCTTCCTTCGGGATACTGGCGACCAGTGACGAATCGATCAAGATTACGCTGTGAAAGGCTGCATTGCGGGCAGGGCATGATGCGCTTAAATACTGAATTACAATGACTTGCAGGAAAATAATGATGCACAGGACGCGAACAGTCGGGAGCGTGATCAATCGTTGCACGAGGCCTGCGTGGTCACGCCACGGGACCACGCGAGTTGAGCGGCTTGAAAAAACTTTGAGCCTTCCGATCGGGCGTGAGTTTGACATTAAACGACGATGTGTGGATTTTTGATTCGCCCTTGCGACGGATGATGAAAATCGGCGATGCTTGGCAACTCGCTTGATTGCTGAGAATTGCCGGGAGTTTCTCGCATCGCGAGCACTTTTCCGTCTGATTTACAGATTGTATGCAGCCAGCCGGAAGTTTTTAAGAATCTGCCAGTCCACGTCGGCATCCCCGCGTCGCGGATCTCATGGCGTTTGCCCGGTTTTTACTCCTGAAAATTCGTTGTTTGTAATTCCTGAGGGTTTCTGGCAGTAGTCCCACAAATCCTACAAACTTTCATGCAACTCTTCAAACGCGCGTTTTTCTGGCTATCCGGGGCAGGCACCGAGACATTGGAAAGGTGCCCGGCCTGGGAGCAGAGAAAATACGTCGCGTTCGGGGCGACCGTGCTTGTGCCGTGCGCGTTTGCCTTCATTGCCTGTGCTTACGCGCTGTCCACCCTGACGGATAACGCCCGTGTCATTTATCCAGTCGCGGGAGTCTGGGCCTTCATCATCCTAACGATCGACCGCGCATTGCTTGCCGGTTACCGGGCTTACATGTCGGTTTTCCGAAAATTGTCGCAATTTTCCCTGCGCATCGTCGTTGCCGTGTTGATGGGGATCACCATCGCGCATCCGCTCGTGCTCCTGCTCTTCCGCGACACCATTTCTTCGGTGGTGGAGAAAGACCGTGCGGCGGAAATTGAAGGGGTCCGGGCTGGTTTTGATCGGGAGAAGGAGAAGATCCGCGGGCAGGCAAGCGGCATCGAGACTGCGCTTGCTGAGCAACGCCAGCGCTGGAACGAGTCTTTCCAAGCGAAGTTCATTCTTCAGGAAAACGAGAATGCGGATTCTGCCATTCCCGGACTAACAGCAGCGCAGCAGTCCGAACTCAAGGCGGCGATTGACGAAGGGACAGCGCCATTTCGTGCGCGTCTCAGCGTGATTGAAAAACAAGTCGCCGACGTCACCCCGCAATACACCAAGCTGCAAGCGGAGCTCGGTTTCTGGCAAGCAGAGTTTGAGCGCGAGCTCAATGGCCAACGCTCGGGGATGGCGGGTGAAGGGCCGCGTGCGCGCTCGATCCGCTCCGATCAGTTGGAGCCACGTCGCGAAGAATCGAAACGTCAAGGCGGATTGCTAGAGCATCTCACCGCCGAGAAATCCACCTTGCAAACCCAGTCGCGAGAAGCGGAAGCGGCGGCGATCGCTCTGTTTGAAACGAAGCTCGCTGAGATTGCCCTTGCGAACAAATTCGAGGCCGAGCGTGTGGCGGGGCTCAAACAAAAGGTGGAAAACGACCAAGCTGAGCAGTTTGTCACCCAGCAGAACGCACTTCGTGAAACGATCAAGCAGCAGATCGACACCCGCTTGCTAGAGTTGAATCGCGTGCAAAGCGAGTTGGCCTCCGTGGCCGCTGAGGAGTCCGCGCGCATTGGTGCGATGCGCGCGGAGCCGCGCCGTGACATTCTCACCCAGACTCTCGCGCTTCACTCGCTGTTCCAAGCTGGGAGCGAGGGCGGGCAATTTGCATTTTACACCTACCTTGTTCTCACTCTGCTGTTTATGTTAGTGGATACGATCCCGCTGATCGTGAAATTTTTCACCAAGCCCGGCCCTTACGACACCTTGGTGGATCGCGATGAAGTCACCTTTGAAACCGAGCATCGGGCATTCCGCCAGGCCCGCGTGCGTTACATGGATCAACTCGCCAGCGGAAACCTAACGGCAGTGACGCGCAATGCACAGCTGGAGCATGCGCTCGTCGATGGCATTGAACACACACGGGCCGCGCGCGAGTTTCTTGATTCACTCACGGAAATGGAGAAGTCCTTCGCTGAGAAAATGAAGCTGGAAGAGCAGGGGATCGGCTTGGCGGAGATCGACAAACGCGCCGCGCTGGAGGCGATGAAAAAGCGTTTCTACGAGGATCTCCACCACCGGATGGAAATATTCTTCACCCGTCGTGCGGCGGAAGTCCGTTGAAACTTAGGTGACCTCGTAGAGCTCGATTGGCAAACCATCCGGGTCGGCAAAAAACGTGAATCGCTTGCCAGTTAGGTCGTCAAGTCGCACCACCTCGACGGGGACGCCCATGGCTTCCAGTTCCGCGACTTCGCGGTCAAGATGCGTCACGGAAAATGCCAGATGCCGCAGTCCGCATGCCTCAGGGTATGAGCGGCGCGGCGGGGGCGAGGGGAAGGAAAATAGCTCGATTTGTGTGCCATCCGGCAGCGCAAGATCGAGCTTGTGAGAATTTCGTTCGATCCGGTGGGTTTCTGAAATGATTTTCAGCCCGAGGATGCGCGTGTAAAAATCCTTCGAGCGCGCGTAGTCTGAAGCGATGATTGCGACGTGGTGGAGTTTTTGGAGGTGCATCAAAAGTTATCCTAGCAGTTCAATCAAGTGCCCGAAAACATCGGAGTTTCTAAGCATGCCGGAGAAGCGGTCGGATTGTGGGCCGAGTGCGGTGAGGATCGTCGGGTCTGAGGTATGCGTGGTGCCAGTCCAACCAATCCCGGTGTGGTTGCCGGCGAACTGGCCGAGCAGGCCCTCGGGCTTGCTGAGTTGCTCGTTCCACTCGACGACTGGATTTTTTTGGACACTGGCAATCAAGACGTCGGCCTCTTGGGGGGTGAGGGAGAAACCGAGATTTTTTTGCACGATCGATTTCACATGGGATGCATCGAGAGATTTCAACTGCGTCAATTTCCCAAGAACGCGCTCGTAAGAAGCCTTGATGTGGGGGATTTTGGCAAAGCTTGCATTGCTTTCCGCATAGCTGCTGCCCATGCCGTTGAGTCCGGGATTGGAGTTTCCGTGATCGCTGGTCACGACCAGCAAAATATCGTCGCGCTTGCCGATGAGGGCGATCATGGCCGAGACCGCATCGTCGAAGGCCAACTGATCGCCAAGCAGGCCACTGATGTCGTTGAGATGGGCGGCGTGGTCGATCCGCGCACCCTCGACTTGCAGGAGAAACGGTTGATCTGCCGCGAGAAAACGGGCGAGCGCCGCTTGTGCCATTTCCGCGAGGGTCGGGATTTTCGCCGCGAGTGCCGGATCATGGTCGCGATCGACCGAAAAAGGAAGGTGACCGCGGGCGAATGTGCCGAGCAATTTCGGTTCACGTGATGCGAGCAGGGCCGTGCGATTGCCGACCACTCCGTAGCCGCTTGCAGCAAATTCACCGAACAAATCCCGCTGATCCTTGCGGTCCGCTGCGTTGAAATGGCCCGAGCCACCGCCGAGAATCACGTCCACACGGTCCAAGTATTGCGGGGCGATTTCATCCTCATCATTCCGTTTGGCGACAGATGCAGCGAAGCCCGCCGGCGTGGCGTGCGTGATGGTGGCGGTGCTGACCAAGCCGATGCGGACCT
>JBEGOB010000327.1:0-2950 GCA_041182265.1 Verrucomicrobiota bacterium
CCGCTCGACAGTCCATTTGATGTTGATATGGCTCTCGCCGGGACAGCGATCGCAAGCCTTGCGGCAGGTGCTCCATTGGCAGGTATAGCCATCGGTGGGGCGGCTGTTGCTCTCGATATCATGATTACTTGTCACAGCATGAATGTGGTGCTCTACGGCCTCCTGGTGACAGAGGGTGTCACGCCCGTGGACATGCTCGGCTACAAGCGTTCGGATTTGAAGCAATAGACGCGAATACCGTGAGGCAGTGTGATCTCATGCAAAGTCCGAGGTCCGTGACTATCGCGGCTGCAGTCTGCTGCTTTGCAGCGGGGTGCGGCGCCTTGAATATCCTGCCCGGCCGTACACTTCACCAGCGTTGCGGATGGAAAGCAGAGGACTACTTCACAGACCCGAAGGTGATCGCGCTCTGCCGCGCCATCGAAGCGAATGACCTTGCGGAAATGGAGCGACTCGTCCAGGCGGGTGCGGACATCAACGCCCAAGGCAGGGGCAAGATGACGCCGCTTCTGTGGGCGTTCCCGGATAACCACCTGCCCCGGTTCAAGTGGCTGTTGGAGCATGGAGCCAATCCGAACGTTGTGGTGGAAAGCGATTTCAACACGCGCGGCAACATCAGGCCTGGAGATTCTGTAACCCATATGGCTTGTGAGACATCATTCCCCGGATACTTTGATGCGGTCTTTGATAACGGCGGTGATCCGAATCAGCCGTGCGTGCGGCCGCTGGGCTTGGGCAACGCGATCTACAACGATCCACCGCTTGTGTCCGTTATCGGGGCACTTGGCCGAAAGCAGGACGAAAAGCTAAAGCAGCTGAAACGGCTGATCGCGTTGGGGGCTGACATGAATGCGCTCGACCCGCTTGCGACCCCCGTGATGGATGCAGTCGGATGGCCCGGGCAGTTTGACCTTGCATTGACCATGCTCGAGGCGGGCGCAGACTTCAGAACATACATGCACAACGAAAGCACGCGTTTGATTCACATCGTCGTGATGCAGGAGGATCGTCTGGATGAATACACACCTGAGCAGCGGGCGAAGTTTCACGAACTGGTGAAGTGGCTCGAAGACCGCGGCGAGTCGTACGCAGAGGCGAAGGCGGATATCGAGCGGTGGGATTCGTGGTGCCGAACAACTGGTGAGTTTCGCGAGAAGATGGACGCCGAGATCGCGGAGCGTAAGGCTCGCGAAAAGGCTGCCGCAGAAAAACAGCCAGAGTGACGCCAAGTGACTCGCCACAGCCCTGCTCGTCGATGGCATAATGGTCTGTTTCGTGCGGGCCGGGACGACCTGTGTCATACGCCTACCGCATCGCCTACCGCAACACCCACGGGCGATCACTTGGCAGGGCAACCCTGGCGATAGCAACAGGTTCCATCCATGGAGGCAGGTCTTCATCCGATGTACCAAGCCCATTCACTTGACGCAGTTGTGTATGGATTGCGTGCAGAAGAGCATCTCGTGGTCGCCAACAGAGATCTTCTGGGTTATCCAGCGTCGAGGTTCATTTGATCCTGCGACTTTGTAACTTCGTTTTACATCGTCCTCTGACTGGCTGCCTACTTGCCGTTTGTGCGGTGGTAGCTCTGCTGTCCGGATGCAGTGACCCTGCGCAGGGTGTGATACGGAAGCTGGCGGCGCGGCTGACCAACGCCCCCTGGCACGAGCGGCACGGATGGAAGGCGGAGGACTATTTCACCGATCCAAAGGTGATCGCGCTCTGCCGCGCGATCGAAGCGAACGACCTCGCGGAGATGGACCGGCTCGTGAAGGCGGGCGCTGACGTCAATGCACAGGGCAAGGACAACATGACCCCGCTATTGTGGGCGTTTCCGGATAACAACCTGCCGCGGTTCAAGTGGCTCCTCGAACACGGGGCTGATCCGAATGTCGCGATCGAGAGCGAGTTCAATACCGGGGGCTTTATGGATCCCGGCGACGCCGTCACGCATTTTGTGTGCAACACGGCCTTCCCCGGCTATTTCGACGCTGTCTTCGAGCACGGGGGCGACCCCAACCTCCGCACCAGGCGTTACGAGGACGTACCGCTGACGCTTGTCATTACAGGAGGCGGAGGCGGCAACCGCGAGGGTAAGATTCGGGCGCTGATTGCCGCCGGCGCGGATCCGGATGTTCTTTCGGGAGGTTGGACACAAGCCATGAGAGCCGTGGCATGGGGCGGGCAGTATGGCCTCGCGAGCTTGCTTTTGGACCTTGGGGCGGACCATATGGTGCACGAGGCTAATGGCATGCGTCGGCTCATCCACGTAGTCGTTGCCGAGGAGCGCGCATTTCGGGCCAATGGGCCTGAGCAGAAAGCCGACTACCAAGCCCTGCTGAAACGGCTGACCGACCATGGCGAGTCGATCGAACTCGCCAGGAAGGATCTCCAACGGTGGGATTCGTGGTCCCGCACAACCGGTGAGTTTCGCGAGAAGATGGACGCCGAGATCGCGGAGCGCATGGCTCGCGAAAAGGCCGCCGTGAAGAAACAGCCGGAGTGATGCCATGCGGCTTGCACGGGCCCTGCTCATCGCAGTCGCACTTGGCTTGGTCGCAGCGGGCTGCGGCGTAATGAACCTGCTGCCTGGCCGCTCGATCCACCAGCGATGTGGCTGGAAGGCGGAGGACTATTTCACCGATCGGAAGGTGATCTCGCTGTGTCGCGCGATCGAAGCGAACGATCTTGCCGAGATGGAGCGGCTCGTGAAGGCGGGGGCCGACGTCAACGCGCAGGGCAGGGACAAGATGACACCGCTGTTGTGGGCGTTCCCGGATAACCACCTGCCACGATTCAAGTGGCTTCTCGAACACGGTGCGAACCCAAACGTGGTGGTCGAGGGTGAGTTCAACACTCGGCAAACGATCAGCCGAGGAGAATCAGTGACGCTCATGGTCTGTAAGACGTCGTATCCCGGCTACTTTGACGCGGTATTTGACAATGGCGG
>JBEGOB010000328.1:0-4813 GCA_041182265.1 Verrucomicrobiota bacterium
CCTGTCATGGTGTAGGTCCGGCTGCCGTTGTTGTTATTGTCACCGAGCAGGAGGCTGGTGGTGTTGATGGTGCCAGCGCTCTGATCAATCAAGATGACGGCGGTGCCAGCGTTGCCGCCAGCCACCGTGAGATTGCCCGACAGGTTCAACGCATTGAGCGAATAATTCACGATAGTGGAGATATTTCCCGTAGTGAAGCTCGCAGCGTTGGCCGTGCCCGAGCCGCCGAGTGTCCTGGCGGTGTTGGTGCTGATGGTCCAGCCGCCGGTGGTGTTTAGGGTGCCATCGATGGTGTAAGTCGTTCCCCATGGGTTGGCGACACTGCCGGATGAGACCGAACCGCCACTGGCGATTGTGAAAATATTGGACGTGTTGCCACCGCCCAAGGTCAGGGTTCCTGTCGTGGTCACGCTGCCAGTGCTCGCCACAGCAAGCGTTCCTGCGGAGCCGCCCCCCACCGTGATCCCGGTGCTGGCTGCATTGTAAGTGCCAGCCACGGAGAGTGTTCCACCACCAACTGTTGTTGCGCCGGTTGTGGTCAAGGTGCCAGCTACGGAAAGTGTTCCACCACTCACTGTCGTTGTGCCGGCCGTGTTCAAGCTACCGCCATTTTGAACCAAGAGCAGACCGCCGTTAACCGACACACTGCTCGTAGCAGTGATGGAACCGGTGCTGCCAACGGCGATTGTGCCGCTAAACTGGTTGGTCGCACCAGTGTAGGTGTTTGTGCCGTTGAGGGTCACGGTGTTCCCGATGAACGCCACATTGGTCACCGTGGAAATCCCGCCTGCTCCGGTGATCGCTCCGTTGATGATGAAACCACCACCCGTGTTCGGAGTTGCAGGGGTCGCACCACGGGCCTCGAAATTGACGTTCTGGCCGTTGGTATCTAGGTTGTCCAGTGTGATCGTGCGGCTGCCTCCAGCCCCCTCCCAGAGCCCGAGAGTTCTCGCACCGGTGGAATCATTTTTGATCAGTCCGGAGACGGTAAAATCGTATCCGCCGCCGAAGTAGAGTGAACCGCCGGAGGTGGTGATGGCGTTTGCAATGGTCATGCCAGCCGAGCCAGTTTGGATCATAGCGTGCTTCACCTTCAACTCGGCGGAACCGAGAGCGCTAGCATTGCCGAATACCAACTTGAGCAGAGGACCGTTCTGAGTCGCGGTAGCTGCGGCGGGATTGCTGCTGCCGGTGAGGTTGACCAAAGTGCCGCTTACCCAACCGGTGCCTGCACCGTCTAGGGTGACGACGTTCTGGGTATTGGTGGTGCCCGCCGTGCCGGTGAGGATGAGGCTGCCCCCGGCTAGGCCTCCGTAGTTGAGGCTGCCTGTGGTGAGTGTGTTATTGGCAAGTGCGAGGGTGTAGCCGGTGGTGTTGACTGCGACGTTGGACGCGGAAATGGCACCACCGAGGGTGACAGTGCCGGCGGTGCCGTCAAGCAACGCGTCGTTGCCAGTGGCCCAGTTCTGAGCGGAGGTGCCATTTTCCCAGCCAGGCGCGCCAACTGTCCATGTTCCGGCGGTGCCACCGGAGGCTCCGTTCACGGTGACCGTGCCACCGTCCCAATAGAAGGTTTCAGCCTGGCTAGTTTGATGGAGGACGAGGGCGGTGAGGGCGACGACAAACTTTCTGAATGGGTTAGGGATCATAAATCTTTATTTGTTTTTGGAGTTTCGAGTAGGAACTACTGTGAATGTAAATGCGTGAATCATCTGGAATTTCCGATACCGGGCAGGATCAAATAATCCATGCCATCGAGAGACAAATGTCTTGAGGTTGGCTCCACATACCTCGCGTAGCGCGCGAAACTCAGAATCAGCGGAGTGATAACTTTGTTCATGGGATGCGTCGGGTGGCCTTTGTTGGGAGAAAAAATTTAAAATAAAATCACAGTGTTAATCCGATGATTCATCGAAACGTTATCAAAAAGTTTTGCTCCGTTTTCAATTTTCATCGGCATCCCTCCACTCAGGGATGGAACAATTTTTGAATATCGCTTTCCGGCATGTGGCCGTCGAAAATCATCATTTCGTCAATTTCACCATGGAAATAAACCCGATTTTCGGCAACGGGATTAAGATCGCTGCCGATCACCAATGGCATGGACTTACGGTTAATCGTGTCCGTATCCATATCCATGGTCGGAGAACCTGCTAAATCGACGTTTCCGCCATACGAGGCAATTTCCCTCACACCATTGACATACAACTCAGCCTCGGGCAGCCCAGTCTTGCCAGTAACGCCAGTGGTGGTCACGGCTATGTGATGCCAACGACCGTCGGCTAGATTGGCTGTCCCATCAAGCCAAACCGCGCCCCACGAGAGGCGCAAAAATGCGGGACCATTTTTGACATTCTGCACTGCGAGGATCTTCCACTTTGAATTGAGAGTGAAATCCATCTCATTCCCCCAGCCGACGATACCACTGTAGATCTTGTAATAGTTCTGCTTGGGAGCAGGCAAGCGGACCCACAAACTCACCGTGCGCGGCCGGTTGCCGGCAAAACCCGACCAGTCCGCGATCGCGTAATCACCACGACCGTTGAGCGAGAGCGCCATGCCGAATTTTCCCGGCACCAGGATTGGCGTGGAGTCCGTCTTCCGCGTGTTTGTGTTGATTTTCTCCGATGATGGGAAAGTGCCAGAGATCGACAAACAGTCACCTGATAGGTCATCAAACGACCATCGGAGATGAGGTAGCTTTTCAGGCAGATTTTTGATAAAATCTCCCGATTCCAAAGGGATGGATACAAGGTTTCCGTCCGCATCGATTCGGCGGGCATCGCCAGCCTTCAGGATTGTGCTCAACCGTGCGCCTAGGGATGTGCCGACACTGACTTTGCCCTTTAGGACATGAATTTCTTCTTTGTCGTCATTTCCAGTGTGAATGCCGAACTCGGTGCCAAGATCCACCACCTCCATCCGCGCGGTATTCACTTGGAACCCCGCTGCTGCAGGGGGCACGTGAAACCAGGCGTTGCCTTGCTTCAGGTCAATGAGGCTTTGATCACGGTAGGTCAGGTCTGCGGGAGCAACGATGATGCCGCGCACGCCGGAACCGAATGTCACTTCCACGCTTCCCTGCTGCAATTCGAGGCGCGAACCAATCGTGAGGGTTTCGCCCTTGGTGGCTTTTTTCCCAGAACTTTGGGTGAGGGTGTAGGTGCTGCAGTTAGAAGCCCGGAACGCCGGGTCCTCGGTCACCAGCAACAGACGCAGCACGATTCCGATGAGAAGCAGAACCGCCGCGATGGAGAAAATAGCGATCATCGGAATCGATCGCTTCGGTTTGATGGCCACTTTTTGGCGGAAGGCGGCGGGCACCTCCAAGTGATCCTCCACTGCGGACTGGATTTGCAGCAAAACATCGAGATCGACGAAGGACAGGTAGCGGGCGAGCGCACCGGGATTGCTGGCGAGTTCCGATTCGAGATAATGCAAGCTCGCCGGATCGATGTCGCCATCAAGCAAATCCAGAATCAGTGCATCGAGAATTTTATAGGTCATGCTTCAAGGTTCTTCCAGTGGATCCGTTTTTCGACGCAATCCCTGAGTTTTCCGCGGATCCGGCACAGCGCCACCCGGGCCGATCCGGACGCTGGCGGGCTGGCCTTGGGGTTTTCCTCGTTTTTCGAATAGCGATTCCGGATGAGTATACGCTCGGGCTGATTTAGCAGATCAAGGCATTGCGCGAGTGCCTTGAGTTTGATTTCCAGCGCCTCGGGGCGTGTCTCCACGCGGCTTTCCTCGATCGTCTCAAGCAGGGATTTGCTGAGAACGATGCGGCCGGTGCGGATCGATTGATCCCGGTATTGCAGGACTTTGTTGCGGGCCACCGAAAATGCCCATGCTCGGAAGTTCGTGCCCATCTCGTAGCTGGACATTTTCTCCCAAAGCACCACGTTTGTGTCCTGCAGAATATCTGAGATGTCTTGGCAGCCTGGCAGCATCGACATTACGAAACACCGAAGCGCGGTCTGGTGCCCTGTCAATAACTTCACAAACTCGGTTTCATGAGAATCATTCATCGATCAAGAACTAATCAGAAACCCTTCTGAAACGTTAACAGGAAACTGAAAAATGTTGGCCGCCTACCTCGTCCGCATCTCGATGCGGGAGACGGATTTGTCTTATCGGGGCGGTGGGACTGACAGCTAGGCCAGAGTTGGTGAGGGAGTTCCTGACGTAGGTCGTGACCCCGGCGATCTGTTCGTCGTTCTGATGTGCGGGGGGCGATATGCCGCTATTGGCTCGTAATTCTTACAATCTGCCGGGTCGTGCGTTTTGCACTTGTACTATTTTGACAGCCCTCTAAACCGGGCGGATGTCAGCCAAAATTCACCGGATTAAGCTATCAGAGGACGAGCGGCGCGAGCTCGAAACCATTCGCGACCGGGGAGCGCTCAAAGCCATTCGCGTCAGGCTAAGGCCTGAATGCCCGATTCTACTGGGGATTTCCGGGCTCGCTTGTCTCGTTCGACGTGCCTCGGGTCGGGGCCGAATGTGTCTAACTCTTCCAGATCGCGGGCTTTGATCAGTCGCACGGCGAGGAGGTCATCGAGTTTTTCATAACTCAGTCTTGCCCGTCCGATCTTGCTTCCAATCCTCTGTGCAATCCTCATGCCGAGCTGGTGGGCGATCATCCCTGCCGGCACCAGTGCTGGCAGATGGTGTTCGTTGCTTTTGCGATTGAGAGCTTTGCCGAGCTTGAGCGCCTGCTTCCATGCGCGAAACTGGATTTCCACCGCCCAACGGGCGCGATAGATCGCGGCAAGTTGGCTCACGTCGGCCTGCTCTCGGCTAAGATTGGTCA
>JBEGOB010000329.1:0-6615 GCA_041182265.1 Verrucomicrobiota bacterium
AATTTTGCGACGCCCACTCAGCACCATTTTCGCGGGGATAAGCAGCAACTCGTAGCGACTCTTGATCGCCTCTGTGTGAATGCCCTGGTTTTTGAGCACTCGCACAAACAGGCTCCACATAGTGTAAATTGAAATCCAGTTCTCCTTCACCCATTGGGTGAACCAGTTTTTCGTTGGTTTTCGTCTTCAAACGCTGTCACCCGTAGCACTTGCACTTTCTGTTTTCAATCTCAACTGCGGATTAGAGGTTGAATGGGCGTTGTCGGCCTCGCCGCGCCCATTTGTCCGCCGTATGGCGGTGCGGATGGGAAAGAGGAAGAGTAGCCTCCGGCGGGAGAGGGTGGAGTGGGCGGACCGAGGCCGGATCCGGCCCTACCGGGGGATGGGGCGACGTGGGCTTTTTCGGCTTTTGCTTGTGGCTTGCTGATGCGGTGAACTTGGGCTAGGCTTGGGCGGCTTGTGCCAAATTTTTGCCTGCATGATCAACACGGCCAATATCGCTTACTTTTCGATGGAAATCGGCATCGATGATCGCTTGCCAACGTATAGCGGGGGCTTGGGTGTGCTGGCGGGCGACACGATCCGTGCGGCGGCGGATTTGGAGGTGCCCATGGTGGCTGTCACACTTCTCCACCGTATGGGCTATTTCTATCAGCACTTGGATGCGGCGGGCGTGCAAACTGAGGAACCTGTGAAATGGGTGATCGATGATTTTTTGACGGAAATCCCGGTGCGGGTCACGGTGTTGGTTGAAAGTCGGCCCGTGCAGATCCGAGCTTGGAAATACCTTGTCACCGGTGTGGGTGGCTATCAGGTTCCGGTCTATTTTTTGGATTCCGATGTGCCGGAGAATGGCGAGTGGGATCGGAAAATTACGCATTTCCTCTATGGGGGAGATGACTATTATCGCTTGTGTCAAGAGCTCGTGTTAGGGGTGGGTGGGATTCGGTTCCTGCGTGCGATTGGTGAGTCTGGGATTAACCGATTTCACATGAATGAAGGGCATCCGGCCCTGTTGGGAGTGGAGTTGTTGGACGAGGCGGCGCGTCTAGCAGGGCGCGTGGTGCCGATGCAGGAGGATGTCGAGTGGGTGCGGAGTCGCTGTGTTTTCACCACGCATACGCCGGTTCCCGCGGGTCATGATCAATTTTCCATTGAGCTATTCAAGCGGGTAACCGGGCGGGGTGAGTTGTTCAATTTGAAGCCTATTTTTTGCTGCGGTGAGGTGGTGAATATGACCTATCTGGCGCTGAATCTCAGTCACTATGTGAATGGTGTTGCGCGTAGGCATGGTGAGGTGAGTCAGTTGATGTTTGCCGAGCATAAGATCGATGCCATCACCAATGGAGTGCATGCTGCGACGTGGTCCTCTCCTGCGTTTCAGCGTCTTTTCGACCTTCATATTCCGGGTTGGAGGCGGGATCACTTCAGCTTGCGTTATGCGCTTGGAATCTCGTTGGATGAGATTTGGGCAGCGCATCGTGAGGCAAAGTCCGAGTTGATTCGTTTGGCGAACCGTGAGGCGAACGGAGGCTTGGATTTGGATGTTTTCACCATCGGCTATGCGCGGCGTGCTGCGGCGTACAAGCGGCCTGATCTGTTATTTTCGGATTTGGATAGGTTGCGTGGGATTGCGGCGAATGGGAATGCGGTGCAAGTGATTTACGCGGGCAAGGCGCATCCCCGGGATGCCAAGGGCAAGGCCTTGATCGAGCAAATTTTCCGGTATCGTGATTTGTTGAAGAACGAGATTCGGATCGTCTATCTGGAAAATTATGACATGGAATTGGCGAGGCTTTGCACGGCGGGTGTGGACCTGTGGTTGAACACACCTGAGCCACCGCAGGAGGCATCCGGCACGAGTGGCATGAAGGCGGCGCTCAATGGGGTGCCGAGTTTGAGTGTGTTGGATGGATGGTGGTTGGAGGGGCACATTCCGGGCATCACGGGCTGGGCGATTGGTCGGGATTTGCGAGTGGGTGGGGGAGTGGATCGGGCGCGAGATGCGGAGTCGTTGTATGATCAGCTTGAGCAGACGATCCTGCCGCTTTTCTATCATGAGCCGCGGCGTTTCATGGAGGTGATGCGGCATTGCATCGCGCTCAACGGGTCGTTTTTCAACACGCACCGGATGATTTTGCAGTATGTGCAGAAGGCGTATTTTTAGTCAGGCGTGAGGGATTTGAAAATTGGCGTTGCGCAAGGGATCAAGCTGGGCTTTTCTTCTGCCGCTGCCAGGGGTCGTGGATGTACGGCAGGCGAACCCCGCCAGGCCTTGATCGGAGCAACGGTAGTTTGTCCGTGCTTGCCGCGGCTCCCTGGCAGCACTTCTTTCCCCCACTTACGGGGTTTTGCGGACGGCCTCGTAAACGACCAAGCTGGATGCAGGCACGGAGATTGCGAGTGGGCCGGCGGCAGGGAACTCCGCAAGTTTTGAGGATTTTCCGGGGCCGATCACCAAGGCGGGGCGCAGAAATTTGCCGGCGGTCTTGAGTTCTGCGGGGAGTTCTAGGCGGTGGTCAGCGGCGGCGGTTACGCGGTTTTCCGCAGAGGCGTTCATGGCCACGACCACGAATGACTCGCCATCCGGTGAGGCGCGGCAGAACGCGAAGACTCCGTCGTCCTCGCTGCCTGCGGGGCTGTCCGTCCAGAGCGGGATGATTTTTCCCGTCCGCAAGATGGGGAACTTCGCTCGCAGGGCAGCCAGTTGTGAGATCTCGCGAAATGCTGCGGATGCCTTAACCTCCTGCAGGGTCGGACCGTCGTTTTTGCGGAAAAACATCATGCGGCCGCTTTCGCTGTCTTGACCCGGCTTTCCTGCGTCATCGGGCAGGGCCATTTCTGTGCCGTAATAGAGGCAGGGAATTCCGGGTAGCGTCATTAGAAGTCCTTGGGCCAAGCGGTTTCGCTCCTCCGTCACCCCGGCCACTCGGAAGCGGTTGAGGCCGTCGTGATTTTCGAGGAACGTGATGATTTTCTGTTGGGAATGGAGTCCGTCGGCGCCGGGGGCAGGGTTGTAGTAGGGGCGGCCCGCTGCGTCATTTGCCTCACGGATGCGCAGGGATTTCTCGATGCCAGCGGGGGAGCCAAACTGCGTGCCAGGGTGGCGCAGGTAGTCGCGGGCGGTGAAACAGAGGTTGAAATCGAGCACGGAATCTAGGGCGGGTTGCTGGTTCGCGGGCCAATCCGAGCGCCACGTGTATTGCCCGAGTCGTGTGGGGTTGCCGTCGTAAATCTCGCCAAACAGAATTTTATCCGCAGCTGCTGGGCCGAGGCGTTGGCGGAGGCGCTCGGTGAAAGCGTCCCAAAACTTGTGGTGCACGTGTTTTACGGTGTCGATCCGCAGTCCATCCACTCCGACGCGTGTCAGGTAGAAGTGGTAAATTTCGACAAATTCATCCACCAGAGCGTCGAAGTGCTCGCCATCGGGTGCGGTCCATAAGTCACGCAGCGAGAAAAAGTCGCATTCCACCTCCTCGCCGTCGGATTTGCCGAGGCTGTCGTCCGAGTATCCCTTGCGGCCGTAGCTGGCGAGTTGGGAAAGTGTGCCGCGCGTTGGGATTTTCACGCCGAGGAGTTTGCGCGGGCCGTCTGGCTGGACTTTGCGGGCATTCCACTCGGGGATCGTTGCCCAGTGCGATTCCGCGTAAAATCCATCGCGCTTGAACGGGCGGATCCACTCTTCTTTTTCCTGCACGTTGAAGAGCCCGTCGCCATTGGCATCGTAGAAAAACGCAGGGCCAGCGTGATTTATGACCACATCTTGGATCACCTTGATGCCCTTGGAGTGTGCCAATTTCACGAAATCCTGGTAGTGCGTCATGCGCCCGTCCGGAGTGTCTGGGTAGGTCTCCCCGGTGAGGGATTTGCGGCTTGTGAGGTGGGGGTCGATGTCCAGCCAATCCTGAGTCCAGTAGCCGTGATATCCGCTTTTCCAGCCGCCGAGATCGTAGCCGGAGCGCCAGACGTTCCGGACCACCGGGGTGAGCCATAAGGCGCTGATGCCGAGATCGTTGAAGTATCCGGACTCTAGGGCTTTTTCCACGCCGCGGAGATCGCCGCCGTGGTAGCGGGCGATGTCGCGCTGGGTGGGATCGTGCAGCGATGGGTCGCTGCCATCTGGTATATTATTCGACGGATCGCCATCGTGGAAGCGGTCCGTCATGGCGAAGTAAATCACGTCGTCAGACCAGGGTCGGGCGTCCGCTGTGGCCACCCATAAGAGGGCCAAGACAAGAGATTTGAAGAGCACGCTCCTATATGTCAGGAGCGTGCCGGAGGTTGGGCGAATCTCAAATTCCGATGACGGATTTGTAGCGTGCCAGCTCGGCATCCCATGCGGCGGCGTTGTCCGGGCTGAACGTGCGGAACTCGAACGAGCGGCGGATCAAGTCCCGGCCCGCGGAGAAATCTGGCAAATGCCCGGTTCCGACCATTTGCGTGATCACATTGCCGCAGGAAGTTGCTTCGACCGGACCTGCAACCACTTGAATGCCAAGTGCATCTGCAGTCGCTTGGCTGAGAAGTTCATTTTGGATGCCACCACCGCCAGCGTGGAGTGCCGCGTAATTCCGTCCCGTGAGTGAGCGCATGTGATCGTAAACCACGCGGTATTTCAGAGCGAGAGACTCGGTGGCCACACGCAGCACCGTGCCGGCATCCTGAGGGATTGCTTGGCCGCTGCGCGCGCAGAAGTCGCGGATTTTCTGAGGCATCTCGCCCGGGCTGGCGAACGACGCGTCGTCTGGATCGATGAACGCGGTGAAGGGAGCAGCCTCGTTGGCGAGGGCGGCCATTTCTGCGTAGCTAAGTTTTTGTCCGTCCAGTTCCCATTGGCGTTTGCACTCTTGGATCAGCCAGAGTCCGCCGATGTTTTTGAGGAATCGGATGCTGCCATCCACGCCGAGTTCGTTGCAGAAGCCGCTTTCCAGCGCCTCTTGAGTGGTGATGGCAGAGGTGGTTTCCACGCCCATGATCGACCAAGTTCCGGACGACAGCCAGAGGTTTTCCTGGGTGTCGAGGGGGATTCCGGCGACGGCGGAGGCGGTGTCATGGCATGCGGTGGCGACGACGGGGATTCCGCCGCGGCCGATGACGGAGGCCACCTCGTCCCGGACCACGCCGAGGACGGTGCCTGGAGCGACAATTTCGCCGAAAATCCGTTCTGGCAGGCCGAGGGCGCGGATGACGCCCCATGCCCAATCGCCAGTCCGTGCATCGACCAACTGCGAGGTCGAGGCGACGGTGCGCTCGACCGCTTGCTTGCCGGTGAGCCAGTAGGCGAGGATGTCCGGGACGAAAAGCAGGCGATTGGCCTGCTGCAAGGCGGGGCTGCCCTTGCCGACTTCTGCGAGCAGATGCAGCGAGGTGTTGTAAAAATTCGTCTTCACGCCGGTTTGCGCAAAAACCTCGGTTTCTGGGAGGATGGCGTGCATCCGGTCCGCCATTCCCTCGAAGCGTGGGTCGCGGTATTGGTGCGGCATTCCGAGCAATTCGCCGTTTTCATCCAGCAGGCCGAAGTCGCAGCCCCAGGTGTCGATGCCGATGGATACGATCGCCTCGCCGTGGCGCTCCACCGCGCGGCGCAAGCCTTCTAAGATCTCGCGGTAGAGTCCGATGATGTTCCAAAATGCGCCGCCGGGCAGGTCGGTGCCGGGGTTGTCAAAGCGGTGCATTTCCTCGAACTCCATTTTCTCGAAGTCGGTGCGTGCTGCGATGACGCGGCCGCTGCCAGCTCCCAAGTCCACGGCGATGAATACTTTTCCTGCGTGCATGGTTCTAAATTACGGGGATTGAGGGTCTATTGGATGGGGGAATGGGGAATCAATCTTTGCGCTTCAGCAGCGGGAAGAGGACGACGTCGCGGATGGTTGGAGCGCCGGTGAGCATCATGCAAAGCCGGTCCAGACCGATGCCGATGCCGCCTGCGGGTGGCATGCCATGCTCGAGCGTCTCGATGAAATCGTAGTCCACGCGCTGGGTTTCCTCGCCGGATTGTTCTTCGAGGCGCTGGCGCTGCACGTCGGGATCGTTGAGCTCCGAATAGCCGGGTGAAATTTCTTGGCCGTTGATAATCAGTTCGTAAACCTCCACAGTTTTGCCGCCTGGGGTGATTTTTGCCAAGGGGACCAGCTCGCTGGAGACGCGGGTGACGAAGCAGGGATCGAAGGTTTTCTCCTCCACGAGTTTTTCAAACACCTGTTGGATGACCTCATGATCCTCCATGGCCTCGGAAATTTGCACGCCAAGCGACTCGCAGCGTGAGCGGCGCTCAGCGGCGGTGATTGAGAAAAAGTCCTCGCCCGCGGCGGCGGCGATGAGCGTGTGGTAGCTCTCGCGCTTCCATGGGCGCGCGAGATCGATGGTGCGCGTGACATTTCCGTCCTCGTCCTTGTGCTCGATTTTCAGGCCGCCGCAGAATTTCTCCGCGAGGTGGCAGGTGAGCTCCTCGACGAGATTGGCCATTTCCTCGAAATCGGAAAACGCCCAGTAAGCCTCGAGCATCGTGAACTCAGGATTGTGTCGGCGCGAAATGCCCTCGTTGCGGAAGTTGCGGTTGAGTTCGAAGATTTTCGTGAATCCACCCACAAGGAGGCGCTTGAGATAAAGCTCCGG
>JBEGOB010000330.1:0-10561 GCA_041182265.1 Verrucomicrobiota bacterium
TGCCGCCGCACCCTCTCCAGATGCATAGTCTTTGAGGCCGAGAAATGCCAAGGTGCCTGCATGGATGAATTGACGTCGCGATAGCATGCCTGACATGCTGCGCAAATTTTCCGGGTCGTCAAGGTCCAAGCCGCCCGTGGAATTCCTCCTTCCTTTAAAATTCCCAAACCGGCACAGTCTCCGCAATGCGCCGCATCGAGACCGTCAACACCCGCTTCCAATCCCTCGAAATTTGGAAATCCGAACTGGCATGCGAGTTCCGTGTGGCAGGTGCCATCCACGCCAGCCATCACCAAAAACGCTACCTCAGCGGCCTCGCTTGGGATATCATCGCCGCCGCCTGCCTCCTCCGCAAAGAGGGCCCGCCGCGCTCGGTTCTCATGCTCGGCCTAGCAGGCGGCACGGCTTTCCGAATCCTCAGAAACTTGCTCCCCAACTGCGAATTCACCGCCGTGGACATCGACCCGGAAATCGTGGAACTCGCGCGCACGCACATGGACCTCGACTCGCTAGGAATCCAAATCCACATCGCCGACGCCTATCCATGGTTAGAACGCCAGGATCGGAAATTCGATGTAGTTTTCGATGATATCTATCTCGCGGGAAAGACCGACGTCTTCCGCCCACGCGCATGGGACCCCGCCTTGCTGGTCCACCTCAAGCGCGCAATCGCACCCAGCGGACTGCTCGCCGCCAACCTCGTGACCGGGGCCGGACACCGCAACATGCAATCGCTGACCCGCAAAATTTTCCGCAGTGAGTTCGCAAGAGTCCGCAGCCTAACGACACCGGAGGGGATGAACGAAGTCCTCGTCGCGGGCGAGGCTGTCGCGACCAAACGGCACTTGGATCCGTATTGTGAAGCATTTCCCGAGTGGCGTGACCGGGTGTATTGGGAGCGGATCTGCGTTCAGGGAATTTCCTGAAAAGCACCGATCAAAAAAACACCCGCCCTCCAGAGCCGGAGAGCGGGTGTGTGAATCAAGACGTTTGCGGCGACCTTAAATCAAGGTTGCTGCGTGGCACCCAAGCGACCGAAGAGCTTGCCTGCAACAGCATTCGAACGAGGAACCGAAACGGTGATGGCGTCTGGATCACCCTCGCCCGCTCCCTCAGTCACGGTCACGACCACACCGGATGCGTCCGCTGCCGCACTGCTTGCACCGATGGCAACTTCGTTAGCCCAAGTGACCAAGGCACTTCCCCAACTGAAGTTCAGCGCCACTTCCGCTTCGGATTCATCGCGACGATTGAAGCTGAATACGAAGTTGTCCGCAGTGAGGCTAAGCTGTGGCAGCACAGCGGTGGAGGATGCAAGTGGATTGCCACCGAGGGCAAACTCCAACGAGTTTGCGATTCCGTCGAGGTCAGGATCTTGTTCAAAACCATCGTTCACGCCGACGCTCAAGCCATTGGCCGCGGCCCAAGTTGCGTAGGGAGAGACGGGCTCGGCAACCACACCCACAGCCAACAATCCGTCGCCGGTGATGAAGGGAGAACCAATCACCCCGCCGCCGGAACCGACCTTGCCGTAAATTCCGTTTGTCTGGGTCACCCCGTCCAACACCAACTCCGCAACCATGTCGGAGCCAGAGAACGCGAGATTCAAGGTGGAACCCGCACTCACCAGCACCGCCGCCTCGTCGTTGAGAGACTTGGTGGTGAGCGAGAGCGTTCCGGCGGAAACTTCGGTGCTGCCAAGGTAGGTATTCGCTCCGTTGAGTGTCAGTGTGCCCGAACCGGATTTCACCAAGGAACCCTCGCCGGAAATTACGCCGTTCAAGGTGATGTCATGTGCCACATCAAACACGTCGCCAGCCTGAATCACCGCAGTCGCCCCGAAAGGAATTTGAATGCCAATCGCAGCGTCCGACGACCAATCAGCAGTTGCGCCAAGAGTGCCGCCACTGAGTTTTAAAGTCGAAACATAGCCCGCCGCGCTTGTGCCGATGTCCAATCCACCCGCGCCCACGTAGAGATCACCCGCAGTGAGTTTCACCACGCCGGCACCGCCATAGGTCGCTTGACCGAACTGCACGCGCTCCACATTCGCCGTTCCGCCACGCACCACAAAGAGCGAGCTGCCCGCAAAAGTAGGCGCACCCAGCACCACACTCGCATCCGGTGCATTGCAAACAAGTTCGCCACCATTGATATCAAGAACGGACCAGCGGCCGGTGTTGTTGATTCCGACTGTAAGCAAACCGCCCACCGTTAGAACACCACCATCCACGCGAGTCACCACCGTCGAGTTCGACGCAGTTGTAGTGCCGAGTTCTAGGTTAGTGACATTCACTGCGCCACCAGTCATGTAGAGGTTACGATCCGCTGTTGCCCCTGCTGGCTCAGCGAGGGCATTCTCAAACGTCCGTCCAAGATTGATGCTAGGAGCGCTCAAAACACCTCCCTCAACTCGAATCAAGGCGCTTGCACTGTTTCCAGTGCTGCCATTGGCCACCACGGCTCCGGAGAAAGTCGTCGTCCCCTCGCTCACGAGAAGTCCGCCAGAATTGACAGCCAGCGTGCCTGTCGTCGCCCCGAATAGGCCTCCAGTCACCACCATTCTGCCCGAGCCATTGACCGTGAGTGCAGCACCTTCAATCGAGCCGTCCTCCAAGATCAAATTGCCAGCACTGACGGTGGTCGCACCGGTGTAAGTGCTGAGTCCGCTGAGATATTGAATGTTCGTGCCGATTTTCACGAGCGAGCCAGCCCCCGTCAAGGCTCCGGAATAGTCAGCGATTTCGTTGTTATTGCCAATGCGCAAGGCAACAGCGCCCTCGGTAGCATTCTGCAAAGAAAGATCCTTGTCGCCAGAAAGCCCGCCGAGAGTGGCTCCGAAAAGTGTGCCAAAACTCAAGGAACCGCCAAGAGCACTGTAGTCGAGCGTGCTATTCTGAAGGCCGAGTTCCGACGCGATTTGCAGGACACCGGTTTCCGAAGAAATCGAGGTGCTTCCCGCGAACGTATTGGCGGAAACCAATTCCAGTAAACCTTCACCGGCGTGTACGAACGAGCCTGTTCCAGAAATCGCATTTTCAAGAAACTCGCCATCCGCGAAGTTCGCCACAAGGCGGGCGTTATTGGTGATTCCGCCGCCGACGAAGCCTGTGATTCCGCCGTTCCCCAGTTGCAGAGTTCCCTCACTCACCGTCGTCGTTCCCGTGTAGCTCGGAGTTCCTGCGAAAGTGAGTGAACCCTCACCGATCTTGCTGAAATTCGCTGCACCCGAGTTTCCAAGATCTCCCGCAAGCACGACGTCGTTTCCATTCGTGTTGAGGTTCACATTCCCGCCACCAAGCGTCACGGTGCGAGTGGTGATGTCTTCGGTATTGCCCGCAGCCCACACGAGAGTCGAGCCAGCCAGAGAAAGGCTACCCGCACCAAGTGAACCATTTACGAAGTTCAATACGCCGTTGCTGAAATCAACGTCTCCGGCAAACGTGTTTTGACCAGTAAGAAGCACCGTACCCTGAGTCGCATGAGTCAATCCACCCGCGCCAGAAATATCACCTGACAGGGTCAACACACCCTCAGCGGAAACCATGGTGATTCCCAAAGAATCCGCTAGAGTAAGCGGAGCCGAAATTTCATGATTGCCCGCAAGAACACTGATTTCAGCATTTCCAGAGCTTGCATCCAAAGACAAAGCCGAAGTGCCAACCAGCTGATAAGAGTTAGTATTGTTGAACTGAATGAGGCCAAGCGTCTTCGGAGAATCCACCGTGACAGTTGCAGAGGAGGTGATCACACTGCCAAAAATCGCCGAGCTGCCAGTGGAATTTGGAACACCATTGACCCAATTGCCCGCTGTTGACCAATCCCCTCCGGCATCCACATTCCATTCCGGCGGTGCATCGCCCGCAATCGTGAGTGTGATGTTGCCATTGGCGGCACTGAAGCTGTAGGAAAGACCACCTTGTTTGCTGGCCTCACTGACTGCAAACAGTTCGTTAGCATCCCCAGTGAAGGAGCCTGAGTATTGAATCAAATCGTAAGTGCCTAAGGTGGACCACTTGGCCACTGAATTTTCCACCCGCAGATCGACAATAACCGGACTGCCAGCAGAGGCACTCAAAGTGGAGAGGTCACCATTGACGGCGATCTTGTCATGAGATGATGCACTTGCAAATTCAGCGGCGATGGTCGAACCACCCGCTAGAGTCAAGGCTCCCGTCGTGAGCGTTCCCACAGAAGAACTCGAAGATGTCACCGGCCCCGGACGAAGAGTCACACCGCTGGAAATGGAGACCACACCTGCCGCAGTTCCGGTTCCTGCCAAAGTTCCACCTGTCACGGAAACCGCTCCTGAAGACGTCGCACTTCCGGTCGTGTTAGCAAGATGCAGAGTGCCTGCACTGACGGCGGTGCTTCCAAGATAGCTGTTGTCCCCTGACAAGGAAACCAGTCCCTCCCCACTAACAGCCAAATTACCGTCGCCGCTTACCACACCGCTCACAGCAATTGAATCCGCAGACGTTAGAGCGGAGAAGCCGCCGCTCGCGCCGGCTCCAATCGAAACCGCACGCGGAACTTCAAGTCCGGCAACGCGAGATGTCAATTTCCCCGCGCCCGTGGAGAAGGTGATGCTATTCGCTGCATTGCCCAGCGCCGTGTTCGCAGCAATCACCAGCGAACCGCCTTCGATGACTGGGCCTACGGTGTAAGTATTCACTCCATTCAACGCCAAACTGCCCGCGCCTTTTTTAACGAGCGTGCCCGCACCAGAAATGATTCCAACAACTGTCTGTTCGACACTCGAATTAAACTGAAGTGTCGCGCCGGATGCAATTGAGACGTTTGAAGTCCCGATGGAGCCCCCTTCACCAAATTCGAGAATTCCTGCACTGACGGTGGTGTTGCCGGTGTAGGTATTCGCGCCATTGAGACTGAGTTTACCCGTCCCAACCTTGGTGATCGCTGCTGCAATAGAGCCGTTGTTTTGGATATATCCTGCAAAAGTCGTATCCAAATTCAAAGCTCCGATCGAATAGGTCGCAGCTCCCGCAGTGCCCCCACGCAGGGACGCGCTTGCCGAGGAACCTGATAGCGAACCGATACTGACGGTGTTCCCCCCCGACCCGGTGACTGAGGAAATCCACAAAGAACCTGCTAGATCGAGTTTGGTATTGGCCATTCCCGCAGCAGCATAAGCCGCACCACTCTGATTGATCCGCAGACGAATCCCACCGGTTCCGGCAAAATTCAAATTCCCGGTGAAGCCCACGAAGTTATTTCGAAAGTCGGAGCGATCGGTGTTGGACCTCACATTGAAATTCAAAGTTCCAGCGCCCGTCACAGCACCCGTCATCTCAAAGCGGTTCGGAGCATTGATCGTCCCGACCTTGCCCGTGTCCACATTCACGACATTGCCGTAAATGACGGTGTTGTTATTGCCCATCGTGGAGTCCAAAGAACCACCATTGAAATTCACAATTCCCGTTCCAATTCCTCCTGTAGAGAAATTAGTTCCAACTCCAAGCGTCAAGATTGCTCCTGAGTTGATCGAGGTTCCGCCCGCATATGCGTTGGTGCTTGATAGAATCAAGTTGCCTGCATTGACCGTGACACTGCCCGTGAAGGTATTGGCGGCACCCAAGGTTAGATTAGACGCACCTTCTTTCCGCAGACCCGAGGAACCGGCGACCACCGAGGAAATTGTCGCATTGACTCCTGTCGTGATCGTCGGCGTAGCTCCAGCGAGTGTGAGAATATTCGCACCTGAGACGGTCCAAGTCCCGGGTGTCGCGGTGTCCGCGTCAGCAAAGTTTAATGAGCCAATCGTCTGTGCAACATCGAGAGTGACAGTCTGAACGGCAGCCGGGAGATCCACCGTGCTGAAGTTCGCATCACCTCCCGCAGAAGCGACGATACCGTCCGCCCAATTTGCAGAATCACTCCAGTTGCCGCTGGCTGCGGCGGTCCAAGTTCCCTGAGTCTGAGCTTGGACCGAGGCCAGAGAGCAAAGCGACGTGACAACGATGAGGGAACTGCGCGAAAGCGGGGCAAAAGCAGTGACTAAAGAACGGAATTTGGGCTTCATAATTACGAGGTTTTTAAGGGTTTTGAGGCTGACACAGCAAAACGCTGCTTCTTCAATTCCCCGCCAGTCTTCCACCCTCGCAAAATGCCGTCCACTACCCCAAGAGGAGTAAAGCCCGATTCACCGGCATCCCACGCAGCCATCCCTCGCCCCGCCTCCTTCAGCCGAGCGGGCCCCGCTGGTCACGCTTGGCATCGCGGAACTTCATCGCCGCTTCCGTGCGCGAATGCACATGCAGCTTCTCATAAATCCGCCGCAAATGCACCCGCACCGTTTCCACGCTGATTTCAAGCCGATGAGCAATTTCCTTGTTGGCGAGCCCCGTCGTCAGAAGCTCTAAAATCTCGGTTTCCCGCTTGGATAATTTCACCGCATCCGCATCCGGAGATTTCATCGGTTGATGAAATGCATCCACCACCCGACGGGCGATTTCCGCGCTCATGGGAGCGCCGCCCGAGCGGACATCACGGATCGCCTGGCGCAGCTCCTCCGGCGTCGAACGCTTGAGCAAATATCCCGATGCACCCGCCTTGAGCGCCGCAAAAATTTGATCGTGGTCGCGATACACCGTGACCATGATCACTTGGATTTCCGGTAGGTAATGCTTGATTTGTGCCGTCGCCTCGATGCCTGACATGCCGGGCAAATTGATATCCATCAGCACAACATCCGGCCGGAACGCATCCACCTTTTTCAAGGCCTCCTCCGCACTTGTCCACACCCCGATGCACTTGAAATCCTCCGCAGATTCCAAGACCTTGCGCAGCCCGTTGCCAAGCGCCGCGTTATCTTCGACAATGGCAATCTGAGTGGGACTGGATTTCGCAGCGGACATGGACTTAAAGAACGGGTTTATACAATTGAGGCAAGGGAAGACTGAAAAAAACCACCGTCCCCTTGCGACGCGAGGTTTCAATTTTACAATCTCCTCCCGCTTCACGCATGCGCATCCGCAAGTTTCCCAACCCATTGCCCGCACTCGCATATTCCAAGTCAAAACCCTGACCGTTGTCCTGAATTTCCAGATACAACACATCTTCAGAAAGCCTCACCAACAACTGCACTTCCGAGGCACCCGAGTGCTTGACGACGTTGTTCAATACCTCACGAATCGCTAGGAAAACACTATGCCTTTGCGGAGCACCCAAGGACAAATCCGGGATATCACGCGCAATGTCCGTCCGCAGGGAAATACGTGCGATATCCAAAAATTCGCGGGTGAAAGCTGATATATAATCAATCAATGACCGCAGCGTATCTTCGCGGGGATTCACCGCCCACACGATTTCATCCAGGCTGCCAACCGCATGCTTCGCCTTGATCGACAATTGGTCCAAGGCAGGATGCAACGCCGTCTGCCCCGCATCCTCGGCAGCGAGCGCGGCGAGGATCGAAATCTCCGTCAAACTGGCCCCGAGGTCGTCGTGCAAATCCCGGGCAATGCGCGAGCGCTCAGCTTCCCGGGCGTTGCGCAATTTCAGCGAGTCAATGCGCCGCTTCATGCGCACGCGCGCCGCCGCCCACCCCACGGCGACCGCACTCAAGACGATGAACACCCAGACGGATAGATAGAACCACGCGCTCTGCCAAATGTGCGGCCGGATCAAAACCGGAATTCTAGCCGGCACCGTGCTTCGCAGGCCATCGCCATTCACCGCCATGACTTCAAAGGTGTATTTCCCAGGTGGCACCGCCTCAAATGCAGCAACCCGCTGATTTCCCAACTCACGCCATGAGTCATCCAAGCCCGCAAGCCGTGCGCGATAAGTGACTTTTTCCGGCGACCCCAAACTCAGCCCCACGAAGCGAAACTCAAGCCGCGCCCGTCCCGGCTCAGTCGTGACAGTCTCACGCATCCCCGCATGCTCCACACCATTCGCTCGCACCGAGTGCAAATACACTGGCGGGGCAACCTTCCCCATCTCGATCAAGCCCGGCTTCACCCGAGCCACTCCGTTGCCTGTCGGAAACCAGATCAAGCCATCACTCCCCAACCAGCCTGCTGGCTGAAAGCCACCGATACACTCACGCGACGGCATTCCGTCGCTGTGATCCAAGCGCAACCACTGCACAGGAGCCGACTCATCGCGCGCTTTTGCCAACAATTCACGCCGCGACGCGCGAATCACCCCGCCCAGTGAACCTAACCAGATATATCCCTTCCCGTCATCGACCACACACGTAAGCCGCGAGTCGGGCAATCCGTCATTGACGTCGAAACACGTCCATTGCGCCCCATCCCACAGATAGAAACCGCCGCCCAAAGTCGTCACCCACGTCTCCTTTTCCGAAACGCAATGAATCCCGGAAACCCACTTGTGCTGAGTCAGTTCCGGAAGCGCGAGAGTCTTGAAGCCACGCGCGTCGCCCAAAATCACCGCTCCATTCGTGGTTCCCGCCATGATTTTCCCGCCCGGAAATGGATGAACGACCGTGAGATCGTAGTCCGCAATCCCATCCTCCTCGCCGAATCGCCTCACCGTCTCACCCGTCAGCGACGCCAGCCCCTGCGTCCCGCCAAACCAGAGCACACCATTGGCACCCTCCGTGATGGATCGCACTTTGGAGGGCACCTCCGTCTTGGTGAATTGCCGCACAAACTCGCCATTTTCATAACGGAAAACACTCCCGTCGCGCGAGGCTCCCCACAAACGCGATTGAGAATCCTCAAATAAAGCAGCCACCGGACGATTCGTAAATTCGAGGAATCGCGCTTCGGTCGGCGACCAACGCGTCAGTCCGCCACTTCGATTTGCGATCCACCAAACGTTCGCTTTGTCCTGCATCAAAACGGAAACTGCGCGCTCACCGCCTGCGCCGCTCACTTCCAGCACATCGATCCGCCGCTGGCGGACGCGTGCCAAGCCATGCACCGGCGAGGCAATCCACACATTGCCCTCCACATCTTCCAACATCTCACTCACCGCATACACCTTCCCGTAACGCGGCAAATCCAGCGATTCTCCGGCAGCTCCCTCATTTCCAAAACTCAAGCCCCCCGCCGCGTCCACGCGCCAAGCCCGCCCCATCCGGTCCTTCAAACCTGGACTTTCGCCCGCGGACATCGCACGCCCGCCCGCCACCTGTCGCTCGAAATCCTCCTGAAACTCCGCAGCAAGTGACTCTGACAACTCCACTCCCGTCACTTGGTTATCCGCCTCGATCCTCCCAATTTCTGCGCCGCGTTTGAAAAACACCGCTCCCGTGGAATCTTCAAGCACCTGACTGACGATCGACGGATTCGGACCCCGCACGTTCGGTAAAATACGCTGCAAGCACCCATCCCGCACCCGAAACAGCCCACCCTGGTAGGTCGCCGCAAAAACATCGCCCCCCGAGCCCGCAAACAAGCGGTAAAACACCAAGCGCGTCCGTCGCAAGTTCCCCTCCGGCTCGATCAACTGGAAATCAAACCCATCAAACCGCGCAATCCCCTCCGCCGTCGCCACCCACAAATAACCATCCTCCGCCTGCACCAGCGAACGCACAACGTTGCTCGGCAAGCCGTCTTGCGACTGCCAAACACGCGTCAAAATCCCGGGATCACCCGCAGATTCCGCACTCACCACACGCAGTCCAATCAGCCACGCGCATATCATGATCCATCGCATCCTCACGCAGCGATGACGCATTTCCCCGGAATTGTCCAGAGACGAGAAAATTTCGCCGCGGTCGTGAACCGCCGCACCGCCCTTCCAGACGATGCACGCTCCACGCCGCGGCGTAAAATTTCACAGATTCGGCGACTCAGCGCACCGTTGCCGGGCCACGTCGATTATTCCGGCGCGAGGCATTGCTGTAGTCACGCCCTGCGCCGCCATTTCCGCCGCCACCGCCACGGTTTCCACCACCGCCGCCGCCACCTTGGCGCCGTCCGCCTTGGGATTGCGGGGCCTTGCCGCCACCGGTTTTGATCCGCAAGTGCCTGTCTGCCAATGCCTCGAGGTGCCACGCGTGGTCGTCCCAACGTGGAATCGGCATCTTGATGATTTTTTCAATCTCGCGCAAATACTCCAACTCGTCATCCGCACAAAGACTGACGGCACGGCCTTCTGCGCCAGCACGCGCCGTCCGCCCGATCCGGTGGACATAAGCTTCCGGCTCGTTTGGCAAATCGAAATTCACCACCAACCCGACGTCTTTGACGTCCACTCCGCGCGCCGCAACATCCGTCGCCACAAGCACCGGCGTCAGACCTTTTTTAAATTTCTCCAAAGCCTTCTCACGCTGCGCCTGCGATTTATTGCCATGGATCGCATCCGCCGGGAAACCCGCCGCACACAGACTCTTGGCCAACTTGTTCGCACCATGCTTGGTCCGGCTGAAAACAATGGTCAGCTTCCCGACCTCCGCATCCGCTTGCCCGCGCAGCAACTGCTCCAACAAAGGGCGCTTGCTCTCGCGATCCACGAAACAAACCTGCTGGTTGATCCGCTCGGCCGTCGTCGTCTCAGGCGCAATGCTGACGCGCGCTGGGTTTTGCAAAATGGTCTGCGCCAAATCCACAATGTTCGGCGC
>JBEGOB010000331.1:0-3733 GCA_041182265.1 Verrucomicrobiota bacterium
CTGCAGCGCATAGCGCACAGCTCATTCCTTGGATTGACTAACCCATTGGCGCCCCGTTTGGCAGCGAAGCTTATCACATTGGCCAATCAAGGTAAGGGAAAACTAGCACGGGCTATTTTCAGCGACGATGGCTCGACAGCAATCGAGGCTGCCACGAAAGTTGTCTACCAGTCGTTTCAGTTGGCCGGCGAAACAAATCGCCGCCAGTTTGTATGCAGAAACAAAGGGTATCATGGAGACACGGTCGGGGCCATGAGCGTGGGTAAAAGTGCTAGCTTCCATGGCGCTTACAAGCCATTACTCTTCAAGACATATGCGTCTATGACTCCCTACTGTTACCGATGCCGATTCAACAAGGCAAAGCCAGAAAAGTCGGATGCCCGGAGTTACCGCGATTGTAAGTTCGAATGCGTAGACGTTTTCAGGGCTACGATTCAGAGGGCGGGTAGTTCCTTCGCTGGTGCCGTCATTGAGCCGATGGTACAGGGTGCGGCGGGAATGGTGATGCAACCCAAGGGTTATCTATCCGCGATCGCTGACATTGTAAGAGACCACGGAGGTCGTCTCATTCTAGACGAGGTGATGACCGGCTTCATGCGGACCGGGCGCATGTTTGCATTCATGCACGAGCGTTGTCATCCGGACGTGGTAGCCGTAGCCAAAGGGCTGACTGGAGGTTATCTGCCGATGGCTGCCACACTTGTCAGCAGCCAGATTGTGGAACCCTTTATGGGAGGCCTCGAGAGGACCTTTTACCACGGGCATAGCTACAGCGGCAATCAACTGGGCTGCGCGGCGGCCGCCGCCAACCTGCGCTTGCTCTGTCGTCATGGGTTGCCAATGGACCTTGCTGAACGAGCGCACCACCTAGGCGAACTTTCCTCAATCTTTTGGGATCATCCAAACGTTGGAGACGTCCGACAATCGGGGCATATTCTGGCCGTGGAGATCGTCAAGAATCGCATGTCGCGAGCGCCTTTTGACCGAAGGCTGCGTACAGGTTGGATGATCTCTGAGGCAGCGAGGGACTATGGGTTGCTGACTCGGTCAGTGGGCGATGTGCTTGTACTAATGCCTTGTCTATCAGCCACCAAACGGGATATCTCGGGCATGATCGAAGGTCTCTGGTCAGCCCTATGCAAGGTTTTGCCTCACCGGCGCGTTGTCCGCGTCTGAAGTAAATGCAGCTTAAGTTTTTTAGGCGTTAACGCTCCCGCATTAGGGACCTATGGGACAACTGGTTTTTGGTACTAGTAACAAAACGGGTATCGCTTGAAGACCGTATTGATCTTCCCTGCATGGGGTCGGTGTCTGGGTGGCTCATCCAATCGTTTACGTCCGCACCAAATTGGAATAATCACCGAACTTGGACCGAACGCACTGCGCTGGCGGGGATCCAGATCTCCTTCACAAGGCCCGGGGCGAGTCGTAGTTCATCAGGTGGGGCAAGCACCAAAAAGGTGGTTCCTTCAGTCACCGCAATCTGTTGGAGCCGATAGCCAACCCCACCGGCCGCCCGCGGAGCCACTAACAGTTCGTAGAACGCGCCCACCTCTTTGATCCCGATCCGATCCCCCACGGTCAAGGGACCCCACCGATCCCTTCCGGCGGGGTTGGCGGTCGAATCCGCGGCGCGCACCCACAACAAGGCGAAAAGAATGAACAGCCCAAGCAGGATCCCGCCGGCCCTTGCGCCAACAACGACACGAAGCGGAAATCGAACCTCCGGAGCACGGTTTGTCATAAGCAGTGAGTAAGACCAAGATTCAGATTCGGGTTGAGCGTCGGTCTGGAGTGGAGATCCGGATCCGGTCACCCTTTCCCGAGAGCGCGGGAAATGATCAGCGCCACGAAAATCGTGAGCGCACCGCCAAACACGGCCGCTGCCAGGTTCCCTTTCTTGATCTCCTCCTCGAAGTCGATCTTCCTGAAGATCCACTTGTCGGCAACGATCAGGGCAATAACCCCGAACAGAAATGCCACGACGGCGTAGACGAGGTTGATGAGCAGCATCACTGCGGATGCCCCTGCGAATTTGTAGTCCATAATGTAATTCCCTACGATTTGGTTGTTTTGATTCGACCTAGAAAACATCGATCCCTAGGGCTGCCATCGAACCCACCGGCCGTCAGCTTTGGGCGTCAGGTGGGCCAACTTCTCAAAGAGGGCAGCGAACGATCGCGAATTTGCCGAGTCGGCAGGGCCAGCTGCCAGCTGGAGGTCCCGCGACAATGCAGACCAGCTCTTCACGAAGTCTACAGCTCCCGAGTCGCGGTCGAAAAGAGCCCCGGCCGAAAGTGTCGATCCATCCGAGGCAATGGCCAATCGAAGTGATTCCATACCTTTGGCGGCCTTGAGCAGACGACCCACTTGACGAATCAGGCGCGGGTCCGAGGGCTGCGGATTGATGTCTCCAAGGATGTCCTCGCTGGGCGTCAAAACCACCACCTGGATTGGGGCTGCGCCGCCTTGTTCAAAGGCATCTTCATAGCGTCTCGCGACTGAACTCCGAGCTGAGGAAAGAAAACCACCGCCGACCCCCCAGAACTTCCACCCTCTGGAGGTATCGGTGACCGCCGAGAACAGGGCACCGGCCGCCAGCGGGCTGCCTCCGCCTGCTTCGATGAGAGCCGTCTCCAAGTCCTCGTTTTCACAGCGCACCTTGCCGCCGAGATAGATTCCCACGCTTTCGAGCATCGATGGACCGATGTTGACAGGAATGGCGATTTGACTGACCCCGTTGGACGACAGTGCGGAGACCATCTTCCCGAATGGGGTCCAGTCGGTCTCTGTACCGCGAGACAATGCTTGGATCCTTTCCTGCAGCCGCCCATCGGCATTCATGAGCGTCAGATCGACCTTGAGAACGGCAACGGTTTCATCCCCTACCCCACTCCGTGGGACGGCGCCTGGATTGGCGCTGCGATTGCAACCGGTCAGTGCGACAAGCATTCCAACCACACAGACAAGCCAATTCGGACTGAGGCGCCACGAGCACGAGTAATCACGGAGACGGGAATGATTCATTTGAGGATCACAGTTGGGTTGAGAAATGGGGGGAATGTCATGCGGTTCTGGAGCACCCACCTGCGAACCAGAATCCAGCAGGGAATTGCCGATGGATCTCGGGTTCATGGTCGCAACGTATCGGGGGTCTCGTACCATCCGGCGTTGTATTCCCCCGGATCTCGAGCGTTCTTCTCCCTGCCCCGATAGCCAGTGGGGACAAGTTGGTGTTCCGGCAGGTATTCACCCGCCTTTAGGGATGCCAAGGGTGGGGTCCTCATGCGTGACTCGTGGGACTCACCCGTCGTCTCAAGCAGGTATTGTTTGCCAGTATCCCGGTCTACCAGGACCACCCATGCATGACCGTCACCCGAAGACAACCACCCCCCACGCATCTGACCTGTCACGATCCGTGCATCATGCCCGGAAGACCGCAACCAGTCGGCAAGAAGGGTTGCCGAATCGCGACAAACACCCGTGCCGGTGCGCCAAGTTGATGCAGAGGTTTGCCATAGGGGATCCCGTGACTCGAGCTTTGCATGGTTGTACCGGAAACGGGCGAGTTGAAGCAGCCAAATGGATGCCCAGTCCTTTTCAGAGGGATCCGGCGAAAAACCCTGAAAATACCCGGGCATGACCCGTCGTTTGCCGGACTCGTCTCGTTCACACCACAGCAGAAGGTGTCGGCACGAAGGGCGTTCGCAGACGACGCGTCCACCGCCAGGGC
>JBEGOB010000332.1:0-9774 GCA_041182265.1 Verrucomicrobiota bacterium
ACATCGCCAGCGGTCAGTTCCCATGAGTCGTTGCCAGTGACATGCAGGCACTTGCCGCCGGTGACGATGACAAGTTCGGCAAATTCATGGGCATGCGGCCCGAAGGCCGGTTGCGGGTCACGCCGCTCGACACTGATGGGAAAGCCGTCGGGATGGAACCACTCGTAAACTTTAAGGATGCGTTTCACTTGGCGTGATCGTGCTTGTTTTTGGTAAAACTGTGGAGGATTTTCTTGTTTTTTTCACACAGACTGCGCTTTCAAATTTCAAGAAACCTTTCAGATGCACTCACCTTCAACCCCCACAGCCCAGTCCTACGCACTTGCTAAAGCCCGTTACGCCGACCTGGGTGTTGATACGGATGCGGCGATGGCGAAGCTCTCGCAGATTCCGATTTCGCTTCACTGCTGGCAGGGAGACGATGTTGGTGGATTTGAAAATTCGGGTGAAGGGCTGAGTGGCGGCATTGCCGTGACGGGCAATTATCCGGGGCGTGCGCGGACGCCAGATGAACTTCGTGCGGATTTGGACAAGGCACTTTCGCTCATTCCGGGCAAGCATCGCTTGAATTTGCATGCGTTTTACGGGGAGTTCGGCGGTAAGAAAGTTGAGCGCAATGAAATCCAGCCCGAGCATTTCCAAAATTGGATCGATTGGGCGAAATCCAATGGCATGGGCATGGATTTCAATCCCACTTGCTTCGCGCATCCCAAGGCTGCGGATGGTTTCACCCTGTCGCACCCAGATGCTTCGATCCGCCAATTCTGGATCGAGCATTGCATCGCATCACGCGAGATCGGCGCGGCGATGGGGCGTGCGCTTGGCACGCCGACTGTAACGAATGTATGGATCCCGGACGGCTACAAGGATGTGCCCGTGGACCGTCTTTCCCCGCGCCAACGCCTCGCGGACTCGCTGGATAAGGTTTTCGCCAAGCCGCTCGATCCCGAGCATCATCTCGATGCGGTCGAGTGCAAATTATTTGGAATCGGCAGTGAAAGCTATGTCGTCGGTTCGCATGAATTTTACATGGGATACGCCATCAAGAACCAGAAAGTGCTGTGCCTTGATGCCGGTCATTTCCACCCGACTGAAGGCATTGCGGACAAGCTTTCATCCGCCTTGATGTATGTGCCGGAAGTCTTGCTGCATGTGAGCCGAGGCGTCCGTTGGGACAGCGATCACGTGGTGATTTTGGACGACGCGCTTCAGTCGATTGCGGCTGAGTTGGTGCGGAACTCCCTGCTGGCGCGCACTCACATCGGGCTGGATTTCTTTGATGCGAGTATCAACCGGATCGCCGCTTGGACGATCGGCACGCGCAACACGCTCAAGGCGCTGTTGATGGCCTTGCTAGAGCCTGCGGCTCTATTGCAAGCGGAGCAATCCGGTGATTACACCTCGCGCCTTGCGCTGATGGAAGAAGCGAAGAGCTTGCCATGGGGTGCTGTTTGGGATGCCTATTGTGAAACTCAGAGCGTGCCGTCGGGTGCCTCGTGGCTTGACGAGATCAAGCAGTATGAAAAGGATGTCCTGTCGAAGCGTTAATTTGAATTGTTCCATAAAAAACCCATTAGATCCATAAAACTCATGTCTGCCAAAGATTCAGCCATCGATCCGACTGAGGGTGACGCCCTCAATGAATATGAAAACGAACGCGTGCCAGATCGCGCGTTGAAGGGACCCAGTTCATTCTGGGGGATGTATGCCGGTGAGCATACCGCCGGCACCGAATTCATGATTGGGCCCTTGTTTGTGGCTTACGGTGTGGGTGCTGGAGATCTGATCATGGGGCTTTTGTTGGGAAATCTCGCGGCTGTTCTCACGTGGCGCTACCTCACCACCACGGTTTCGATGAAATTGCGCTACACGCTCTATCACAAGCTTGAGAAAATTTGTGGGCGCAAGCTGGTTTCGATTTATAACCTGTCGAATGGTTTGCTGTTTTGCTTTCTAGCGGGTGCGATGGTCACGGTTTCCGCGACAGCGGTGGGTGTGCCTTTTCCCGGTGTGAAGATGCCGGGATTCGCGGATGCGATGCCGACGGGATTTGCTTGGAGCGCGGTGGTCTTGGTGATCGGTGCGGCCATGACTGCCGTTGCGATGCGCGGTTACAGCGTTGTTGCGCGAGTCGCCAATTACGCGGCACCTTGGATGTTTCTTGTTTTTGTCTCCTGTGCGGTGGCCACGCTTCCGAAGTTAGAGTCGTTGGAGCTGGCAAAAATTTGGACAGGAGTCCCACAAGAAGGTAAATTGAAAATCGGCTTCTGGGGAGTGTTCTTCTTTGCTTGGTTCTGCAATGCGGCGATGCATCTTGGAATGAGTGATATGTCCGTGCTGCGCTATGCCAAAAAGCCATCATGTGGCTGGGCGCCTGCGGCCGGGATGTATTTGGGTCACTGCATCGCATGGATCAGCGCTTCTTTGCTCTATGCTTACCAATTGCAGAAAGTCGGGCCGAATGCCAGCGTGGCTCCCGGGCCGATTGTGTATGAGGCTGTCGGCTGGGCCGGTTTGATCTGCGTGGTGATCGCAGGCTGGACGACGGCGAATCCAACGATCTATCGGGCTGGTCTCGCGTTTCAAGGGGTTTTACCGAAGATTTCGCGGACTACGGCTACGCTTCTTGCGGGTGGTGTCTGCACCATTGCAGGTCTGTTTCCCGCCTTTGCGATGAAGCTTTTGGACTTTGTTGGGATTTACGGCATGGTGCTTGCTCCTGTTGGTGCGATTATCGTGGTGGATGTTTTCCTGGCGAAGCGTTTGGGCATCGCTACGGATCCGGCCGAGCGTGCGGGTTCTTCATTCAACATTGCAGCACTGCTTGCTTGGGTTGTGCCAGCCGCCATTGGGTTCTGGGCAGTCAGTCATTTCAAAATGCCGCTTCCCACTTATGCCACGCTTCCCGTTTGGATCGGCAGTGGTGTGCTCTATATCCTCTTGTCCAAAATGATGGGGCCCAAGCCGGTCCGTGCCTAACTCGTCAACTTCTACCCTCTTAAAAAATCCATGAAAGCCATCGCCCTGCCTCTCGGCATTCTAGCACTCGTCGGAACCATTGTGCCGCCGCTTCTGTTTCTCGTTCACAAAATTGAAGCGGATCCGATGAAGAACATCATGCTTGTGGCATGCTTCTTGTGGTTCATCACGGCTCCAATGTGGATGAAATCGGAGTGAGATCATGAAGTTTCTCCTCGGTTTTGTCAGTTTCAGTGTTGCGTTGATTTTGAGTGCATTTTCACGGCCGTCGCAACTTGCGACGGCGGAGAAAAGCCCGCTCAGCTCCTTCGTCGTTCAGCCCAAACGCGTGGTTTGGAAGTCGGAAGGTGGCCTGCAAAACGCGGCGAATTTACTGAAGCCGAAAAGCGGTCAAGCGGTACTCGTTGAGCCTGCGCCGCCCTTGGTGATGCTGCCGGGTGCCGGGATCGTCATTGACTTCGGCGTCGAAATCACGGGCTCAATCGAGCTTTTCACACCGATGACCAAGGAGAAGCTTATGCCATCGGTGCGCATCCGCTTCGGTGAGTCGGTGGCGGAAACCATGGCGGAGATTGGTGAGCGAGGTGCGCAAAACGACCACGCCCTCCGCGATCAAGTGGTGAAATTGCCGTGGTTGGGGAAAACCACAGTGGGGCCTAGCGGATTTCGATTTGTGCGGATTGACAACGTGGACGCCTCCATCCCAGTCGAGCTCAGCCAGGTGAGGGCGATTTTGACTCTGCGCGATGTTCCCTACATTGGCTCATTCAAATGCGACGATGAGCGCCTGAACCAAATTTGGGAGACCGGGGCTTACACCGTGCACCTGAACATGCAGGAGTTTTTATGGGATGGCATCAAGCGCGACCGCCTCGTTTGGCTGGGTGACATGCACCCGGAGGTGAGCGTCATCAACAGCGTTTTCGGCTACAACGAAGTCGTGCCGAACAGCCTGGATATGACGCGTGATGTTACGCCTGTGAGTGAGTGGATGAACGGCATCAGTTCTTACTCGATGTGGTGGATTTTAATTCATGAGGAATGGTATCTTCATCATGGCAAGCTGGACTACCTCAAGCAGCAGCAGACGTATCTAGCAGCATTGCTTAAGCGACTGGCCACCTATGTTGATGCAGACGGGCGCGAGAAGTTAGACGGGATGCGCTTCTTGGATTGGCCGACGTTTGAGAATAAGACAGCGGTGCATGAGGGGCTGCAGGCGATGATGACGATGACGATGGAGAGCGGCGCGCGGCTTTGTAAAATTCTCGGAGATGCGGAAACTGAGTCTCTCTGTGTGGAAACTGCCAAACTCCTGCGCAAACACCTTCCGGCAAGCAGTGGACGCAAGTCTCCTGCGGCACTGCTGGCTTTGGCTGGCATGCGTGACGCCTCCGAAGTTGCGGTGGAGTTGAAGAAGGACGGTCCCAAGGATCTCAGCACATTTTACGGATTCTATGTCCTCAACGCGCTGGCCAAATCCAAGGAAATCGACACTGGTCTCGACTTCATCAGCCAATACTGGGGCGGCATGCTCGACTTCGGCGCAACGACATTTTGGGAGGATTTCGATCTCGCGTGGACGGAGAATGCAGGACGGATTGATGAGCCGGTGGCTGCGGGGAAGAAAGACCTCCATGGAGATTTTGGCGCGCACTGCTACGTCGGTTTCCGCCACAGTTTTTGTCACGGTTGGGCCGGTGGTCCGACGGCGTGGTTGAGTAAGAATGTGCTTGGCGTCACCCCAGTTTCGCCGGGTTGTGCGGAAGTGAGAATCGAGCCGAATCTCGGTCGCTTGGCGTGGGCGGAAGGCACCTATCCGACGCCCAAGGGGGCGATTCACGTCCGGCATGATCGGCAGGCGGACGGCACGATTGAAACAAGCGTCAAGCTACCTGCGGGCGTTAAGCGAGTTCCCTAAAGCGGGTGACATCCGCCGGGCGTGTTCAGGGTTGATTGAGCGTTTCGTTTGGATCCGTAAGGCCGCTAGAGCTGCCGGTGTTTCCTAAACCGGGGATGACTCGCTTCACCAGTTTGCTGAATCCAGACTCTGCGGCGTCCAATTCCGCCTCGCCTTGGCGCATTGCTTTTTCCCAAGCTGAGGCGAATCCCGGCGCTTGCTCGCGCATGGTGCGGATCGCGATTTCATGGACTTGCAAAAGCCGCTGTTCTGCGCGCCCCGGTTTCTGCATGAGCGTTGCGTGATTGATGCGGAGCGTTTCATTTTGTTTCCGCAGGGCCTCGAGTTCGGTCTGGAGGGATTCATTTCCGCTCGCGGTGATTTTGAGCTGAGTGTTGAGGTGGCCTTGTAAATTTTTCAACTCCTCTTGGACGCGTTTGAGGTCGCGGGCAGCGGTGCGGCGTGCGGTGAAGCCGGATTTCCAGATGAATGCGGCGATGAGGAGGCCAAGGATGAGTCCCCAGCTGAATGGGTGTGTGAGAAATTCGGTGAGTGTGTCCATGATATCTGAAAATTTGAGGCTTACTTCGGGACGGCATCTTCGTCCGTTTTTGGACTTTTTGGTGCGGCGGGTTCTTCGATGAGCGGAATTTCCATGTAGTTGAGAGTGGCCAGCACCTCGGCGCTGAGGTCCGGGGCTTCTTTGGCGAAGAGGACGAGCGGCACGCCGGTGTTTGTGCTACCCGAGTTGTCGAAGGCCGAATCGAAGCCGCGCTCGCGGGCAATTTCGCCGGAAATCAAGACAATCCGGTTCAGTGATTTCCGCATACTCGCCACCATTTTTCGGTTAATTTCCTTTTGGGTAGCCTCCTTGAACGCTTCGAATTTCGCTTGGGCGGCTTGCGCTTCTTGGCGTTTGAGTTCGTAGGTTCGTGCGAGATCCCGGTATTTGTTTTCATCCTGCTGCACCGACTTTTCCGAGAGCTTGGCTTGGATCGCCTGCAACTCCGCGAGAAGTTTGCGGAGTTCCTCAGCCGCAGGAACTTTCATGATTTCCTCCCGCTCCAGCTTCACTTCTTCTTGGAGGCGGGTGGTGGATGGCAGTTTGGCGTAAATTTCTTTGACTTTCACCGACGCGAAACGCGGGGCTGCTGCGGCGATCATGGCCGAAAAGAGGAGCACCGGGGGGATGGCTTGGAGGGCGTGCATGCGTCCCAGAGAGTGAAACAAGCCGCGCCTGATGTCGATAGAAGATCGCGGGAAAGCGGGGTGGGCTCTCAGGCGGGAGACTCACGACTCGCCAATATCCTCGTTCCACAGCTCGGGTTTGGAGGCGATGAATTGCGTCATCATGTCGATGCAAGTCGGGTCGTTGAGGACCTCCAATTCCACGCCGCGCGATTTCAAGAGCGCTTCTTCGCCGAGGAAGGTTTGATTTTCCCCGATGACGACCTTCGGGATTCCGTAGAGCAAAATCGCGCCACTGCACATCGCGCAGGGCGAGAGTGTTGTGTAAATCGTGCATTCGCGGTAAACCTCCGCGGGTTGGCGACCGGCTCTTTCCAAGGCGTCCATCTCGCCATGAAGCGTGGTGCTGCCGTTTTGGACACGGCGATTATGTCCTTGCCCGATGATTTTCCCTCGGTAAACCAGAACACTGCCGATGGGAATCCCACCTTCGGCCAAACCCGTCATCGCTTCCTGAACTGCCGCTTGCATGAATGAATCCATGAATTTGAATATGCAGGAAATACACCGATTCGTCGATATTTTGCTCTGAGCGGCATGGAAAATGCCTAGACCCACCCTCACCCTACAAAAATATGCCTAAAGTTCGCCTTGCTGGAACCGTTCGCGGTGAAAAAGACCCCAACCGTGAAGTCCGTGCCCGTCTCCTCTACAGCCTTTTCAGCAAGGGCTGGGACATCTACAATTCGAATGGCGACCAGCGTATTTCCCTTTCGAATATCGAGCGGAAAATCATCGAGTCGGATGCGTTTGTCTTCACGCCGGGAGCGACGCTGGAGGATTTGTTCAAGGCCGTTTCGATTTTTGTCGGTTATCAGACTTTGGATGTGAATCTTTCTGGCAAACCCACGGTTCTTTTGAATACGGATCAGTCGTGGAACCGCTTGTTTGACTTGCTTGCGCACTTGAACCGGATGGGGACCGTTCGGCAAAATCATCGGGATTACCTATTTCTTGCGGAGTCGCCGGAGGAGGCCTTGGAGTTGCTGACGTCCGCCCGGCGTGTGGGGCTGCCGAGTGTCGGGCGCGAGAAAATCGGAGTGAACACAGCGGTCTCGTTCGACACGCCGCTGCCCGCAGATCATGAAGGGAGCATCTGTGTTTTTTGCTCTGCGTCGATTGAAGATCCCGCGTATTTGGAAGACGGTTATGCGCTTGGCAAGCTGTTGGCGGAGAACCGTCTTGGCTGCGTCTCAGGTGCCGGCAATTCTGGAATCATGGGCGAAGTTGTCCGTGGCTCTGTGGATGCAGGTGGCTGGACAGGCGGCTCAAACGTGCCTCACATCATTGAGCTGGAAGGACTTCCCGTTGGGCTTTCGAGTTTCTGGCTGAAGCCGGATATTTACACGCGGATGGAGATCATGATCGAGAATTCAGATGGATTCATCATTTTCCCAGGTGGCTCGGGGACGGTGCAGGAGATGATTGCCCTGATGATTTTCAAGCACCAGGGACACCCGTCGATGCTGGGTAAGCCGGTGGTTATTTTCAACCGGGTGGATGAAAACGGTGTGGCATTTTGGACACCGCTCATCCAGATGCTGAGCACGTGGTGCTACGACGGCGAGTTCGTGGTGGTCGATGCCTTGGACCAATTGATTCCCACGGTGAAAAGTTTGCTGCAACCCACGGCCGCGGTGGCGGTTTGAAATGTTGCCCGCGCGTTTCCGTGGCTTGCAACGGACGTGATTCATCCACTAAGCTCGCGCATCGTGAACGTCGGAATTCTATCAAACCCACACAAGACAGGCACTCTTCCAACGCTCCACGCGCTGCGTGCCGCTCTCAAGACGCACGGTTGCACGGCTGTTTTGGATGAGGAGACGGCGGCGCTCGCTGGCGAGAGCGGCGGCATTCCGGCGGCGGCCTTTTCAGAGCATGTCGATGCGGCAGCGGTGCTTGGCGGCGATGGTACCATGCTGCATGCGCTTTCAAAATTGGGGAAATTTCAAAAGCCTGTTGCGGGGATCAACATTGGAAATCTCGGGTTTCTCACAAGTTGCAAGGATGACGAGTTGGACATCTTCGCCGCAGCCTTGGCGAGTGGGAGCTTCACCACCAGCGTCCGCACGCTGTTGGAGGCCACGCTTTACCGGCCGGATAAGCCTGCGGAAACTTTCATCGCGCTCAATGAAGTGACCCTTGCGCGTGGGGATACGGGACGCCTCGTTTCTTTGCGCGCGCAGGTGAACGGCGAGCTTTTGAATGACTATCGTGCGGATGGCTTGATCGTCGCCACGCCCACCGGTTCCACCGCTTACTCACTTTCCGCAGGGGGGCCGCTCATCGCACCCAGTGCCGGGGTTTTCGTAATTACGCCGATTTGTCCGCACAGTCTGAGTCAACGTTCACTCGTTCTATCGGATGACTCGCTCATTGAAATTTCCTCGGAAGACCCGGAAAGCGGGCCCATGCTTTTCACCGTTGATGGTCGCGATAACACGCGCATTAACGCTGGTGGGCGGGTCGAGGTTCGGAAGGCGGGCCATTCATTTCACCTTCTGAGGTTGGAGGGGCGCTCGTTTTATGAGGCTCTGCGTCAGAAACTTCGCTGGCAGGGCGTGTGATGGGCGAGAGTTTGTCGCAGCGCCGCAATCAAGCGTTCGCGCAGCGGCGAGGCCATGCTGGCCAAGCGTTTTTGCTCGGCCTCATAGCAGCGGCGGCCATCGGGCGTCTCGATGCGGATGGGCGTGCGTCCCCACTCGGACAGGTCGTAAGGACTGGCGCGCATGTCCAAATCTCGCAATTGCACGGCTAGCTCGAAGCAGTCCAAGAGAAGTTCCGAGCCGCACCAAGGCATCGCCTTCGCCGCCCATTTGTAGAGATCCATGTTGGCGTGGACGCAACCGGGTTGTTCCAACATTACGCGGCTTTCCAGTGTCGGCTGCAAGCGATTCAAGGGTTTCGCCGTCGCGGCGAAAAACCGGAACGCATCGTGGTGTGAGCAACAAATCGGGCGGGATTCGACCAAGTCGTCAATTTCGCTTTGGGGTAAGCGAAGCCTTGCCGTTCCCTCATGACGCACCTCCTTGCCACCGTGGACCATCGCCCACTCGTGCATTCCATGGCATGCGAAATTTGGCGCTCGGTTGGCGATTGCCTCGAGCAAGCCGCAAATCCATTGCAAGCGATCGCGCTCTTTGACCGTCAATCGTCCTGGGTCCGCGAAGAAGTGGGTGTCCGTCCCGGTGTGGTATCGCTCGGAAATTCCGTGGGGCAGGGGACTTGGTGCGGTTTTCGAATCCCACTCGCAATGCAGGCCGATCCCCGGCTGCCATGTGTCAAGCAGTGCCAGTGGATAAGGGTAGTATTGGAAAAGGAAATCCTCGATCGGGTGGGGCAGCCCACGGTCGCGCCGACTTCTAGCAGGCACCGTGTAGCGTGCCGCGCGTGCCTGATGGTCAGCCGCCCGACGTTTCCAATCGATCAAGGGTGCGAGTGTCATGCGTCCGTAAAAATCATCTCGCCGCGACAAAATCACAAATTTGGAGCAATGGCAAAATTTCCCTTGCGAAACCCGGGGCCAGACCGTAACTATTCCGCCCCGCGCCGAAAGGCGCATGGTTAAAACGCGGGATGGAGCAGCCAGGTAGCTCGTCAGGCTCATAACCTGAAGGTCAGAGGTTCAAATCCTCTTCCCGCAACCA
>JBEGOB010000333.1:0-17869 GCA_041182265.1 Verrucomicrobiota bacterium
AACCGAATCTCTATCAAATCGAGTTTTGCCTGATGCGCGGCAGTGAAATTCTCCATCAAACACGCGAGCGCATCGGCTTTCGGACGCTGGAGGTGCGTGCGGGCGAGGGCATCTTTGTGAACGGTCGCCGCATCATGGTCAAAGGCGTGAACCGCCATTGCTTTCGCCCTAAAACGGGACGCGCCTTGGATACGCAGGACAGCATTGACGATCTCCATTTGATCAAGTCGATGAACATGAACTCCGTGCGCTGCTCGCATTATCCGCCGGACAAGGCGTTTCTCGACGCCTGTGATGAACTCGGACTCTACGTGGAAAACGAAATTTGCACCTGGCAGAAGCCAACGCTCGACACTGCGACCGCACGCCGCGTCATTGGTCAAATGATTCGGCGGGACGTCAATCATCCGTCAATCCTCTGGTGGGCCAACGGCAATGAGGGTGGCTGGAACACCGAGGTGGACGGAGATTTTGCAATTTGGGATATTCAGCAACGCCCGGTTTTGCACCCTTGGGAGGAATTTTCCGGGTTTCAAACGAAGCACTATCCGACGTGGCAGCGTTTTCAGGAAGATCTCGCGGGTCCTCACCTCGTGATGCCCACGGAGTTTCTTCACGGGCTCTTCGACGGTGGGCACGGTGCCGGCTTGGAAGATTTTTGGAACGAGATGACGATTCGCCCGAATGCTGTGGGCGGCTTCCTCTGGGTGCTTGCGGATGAGGGCATTGAGCGGACGGACCGGGGCGGCGCAATCGATAATTGGGGCATCAACGCGCCCGATGGCATCGTCGGACCCGCGCATGAAAAGGAGGCCAGTTTCCGGACGATCCAAGATATTTTCTCCCCGGTGCAGATCGGGATGAGAAAACTTCCGGTGGATTTTGACGGCAGCATTGCCATTTCAAACACCTACCAATTCCGAAATTTAGCCACCTGTAAATTCCGCTGGAAGCTGACTCGATTTGGCAGCAAAACACCGACAGGGGCCGGAGGCGATCTTCCGTCACCGGCGATCGCGCCGGGTGCGACCGGAGACTTGAAAATTCCACTTCCTAGCGATTGGCGGTCGGCGGACGCGTTGGAATTGAGCGCCACGGACCGGGAGGGTAAAGAGCTTTGGACGTGGTCGTGGGCGACGCGCGGCTCAGGAGTCGTGGCGGAGGAGTCACGCACTTCAGATGCGGGCGGGCGTGTCGCAGTCGAGGCGAGCGCGGGGCACTGGCGCATGACTGCTGCGGGTAGGGAATTTCTTGTCGATCGCGCAAGCGGCAGGCTGCTCGAAGTGCGCGCTTCGGGGAAAGTTTTTCCGCTTCGCAACGGCCCGCATTTGGTGGGTATGGATGCCATGCCAGGACTGAGTTTGCCTGAGGGCACTGAGGTCACCGCCAGTGGCTCGGAAGCGGGTAGAAAGCCGGAAAATTCCATCGATGGTTCGCTTGCAAGTCGTTGGTCGCAAGAGGGGCGTGATGCTTGGATTCAGTTGGATTTCAAGCAAGCAAGAGAGATGGATCAGCTCGAAATTTCTTGGCAGCATGCGGCGGAGCGCAAGGCGAAATGGCGCTTGGAAGTCTCCCTAGACGGGGTGCGGTGGGACGAGGTTTTGCGGGGTGAGAGCCAGTCGAAGGAATCGCCGGTGGATGCTCGGAATTTCCCGTTGCGGGAACTTCGTTTTGCTCGCCTTTGGTGCCTTGGAAACGACAAGAACGCGTGGAACAGCATTCTCGAGTGGAAGCTTGGCCGCCGCGAGGCCGTCCCTGTGGAGGTCGCTCTGAGCCATGAAAATTCGGGCGCCTGCCGCATCGCGATACGCTCGCCCGGTCCATTTGAAGAATTCGCTTGGACGATTCAGCCGGATGGCCGGCTCGATCTCGAATACGCGTATGAGATTCTGCACCCCGTGTTATTTCACGGTGTGACCTTTGACCACTCTGAGGAGGAAATTCAAAATTTCACCTGGACGGGACAGGGGCCGGAGCGTGTTTGGGCGAACCGGATGCGTGGCACGCGCCATGGTCATTTCTCGTACGATTTCCGTAAGCTTCGGCCGGGTGTGGATTACAACTACCCGCACAGCGCCGGCTATTACGCAGGCATCCACGAGGCGAGCTTGCGCAGCGCGGCTGGGCAGTTGCATGTGACTTGCGCTCAGGAAGACACGTTCATTCGCCTCGGGAAAAACGACGAGGGTGAGAAAATCATCACCGCGTGGCCCAAGGGCGACTTTTCGCTGCTTCACGCCATTCCAGGAATCGGCAATAAATTCCATGCGCCGGAGCTTGTCAGTCCGCAAAGTCGCCCCCATGCGGCGCCCGGCAAAGTCCATGGCAAGGTCACTTTCCAGTTTTTCCCCTGAGCACTTGCCGCTCTCAAGCTGGCGGGCACGCACGCAAAACCTCGCCATTTGGCTGGGTCGTGCTAAATTTGCCATTCCTCACCAATCCGCTTGCCAAAATGCCGCCTTCAAGCCTAGTCCCTCAGCCCACCCCCGCACAAGCGGCCTGATCCACCATGGGAAAAACACTCATCATCGCCGAGAAACCCAGCGTCATGACCGACCTGAGCCGCGTCCTCACCAAGGTTCTCGGCAAGTTCGATAAACACGGCACGGGCCGCGATGTCTATTTTGAAAACGACCAAGCAGTCATCACGTCCGCCGTCGGCCACTTGGTCGAGTTGCGCATGCCGATGGGCCCGAACGGCAAGAAACTGCCTTGGAAGTTCGACGTGCTTCCCGCGATCCCGGACAAGTTTGATCTCGACGCCAAACCTGATTCCGAAGCCCGCCTCAAGCAAATCCTCAAACTCGCAAAACGCAAGGACGTGGACTCCGTCGTCAACGCTTGCGACGCCGGCCGCGAGGGCGAACTCATTTTTCGCTACATCATGGAAATCGGCAACATCGAGAAGCCAACGAGGCGGCTCTGGATGCAGTCGATGACCAACGACTCGATCCTCGAGGCTTGGAAAAACCTCCGCTCCGGCGAGTCGATGAAGCCCCTCGCGGACGCTGCAAAATGCCGTTCCGAGTCAGACTGGTTGGTGGGTCTCAACGCCACCCGCGCCCTCACTTGTTTCAATTCCCGCCACGGCGGATTCAACATCACCGCCGCCGGTCGCGTTCAGACACCGACCCTCGCCATCCTCGCCCAGCGCGAAGCCGAGATCCGCGCCTTCAAGCCCACACCCTATTTCGAAGTCCACGCCACCTTCGGCGTGCAAGCTGGCGAATACCTCGGCAAATGGATCGACGAATCTTGGAAAAAGGACGAATCCCGCCCACTCTCGAAACCCGAGCGCATCTGGGACCAACAAGCCGCCGAGGCCATCCTCGCCCGCTGCACTGGCAAGACCGGTAAAGTCTCCGAGGAAAAAAAGAGCCAGTCACAAATCGCCCCGCAGCTTTACGACCTCACCACCCTCCAGCGGGAGGCGCCGTTCTCTGCCAAAGGCACGCTTCAGATCGCCCAAGCGCTCTATGAGAAGCACAAAATGATCACCTATCCGCGGACCGACTCACGCTACCTGCCCGAAGATTACACCGGCAATGTGCGCGAAACGATGCAAGACATCGGCAACAGCGACCTCGATGTTGCTAAATACGCCAAGGCTGTCCTCGCTGGAAGTGCCGAGAATGGCCCGAAACTCAGCAAAATTCGCCGAGTTTTCGACAGCAAAAAAGTCTCGGACCACTTTGCCATCATCCCCACCGGCAAAGTCGCCAAACTCTCTGAGGCTGAGCAAAAGCTCTACGACATGATCGTTAAGCGCTTCATCGCCGTCTTTTACCCGTCCGCCGAATTCGAGCAAACGACGCGCCTCACTCGCATCGAACAGGATTGTTTCAAAACCGAAGGCCGCATCCTCGTGAAACCCGGCTGGCTCGAAGTTTATGGTCGCCGCCCCGGCGTTGCTGCAGGAAAAGACGAACTTTGCGCAGTCACCGGTGGAGAGCCCGCCAGCGTCGAAGCCATCGAAGTGCTCGCCGAGGAAACCAAGCCACCGGCTCGCATGACCGAGTCCACTCTGCTCTCCGCCATGGAAGGTGCCGGCAAGCTCATTGATGACGAAGCACTTAGCGAGGCCATGTCCGAGCGCGGCCTCGGCACCCCAGCCACCCGCGCCGCCATCATCGAGGGTCTGATCTCGCAAAAATACCTCGCCCGCGAAGGGCGCGACCTCCACGTCTCCGGCGCAGGCATGCGCCTCATTGACCTCGTCCGTGAAATGCACATCGAGGGCCTCTACTCGCCGAGACTGACAGGCGACTGGGAGTTTAAGCTGCGCCAAATGGAACAAGGCCAGCTCAAGCGCAGCGACTTCATGAAGGAAATTATTTCCTACACCGATGAAATCTGCACCAAGGCCCGCAAAGCCGCTGAACTCGCAAAAAGCGAGGCGTTCCCCGACCTCAAAGTCACCTGCCCGATGTGTGGCGCGCCCAACCTCAAACAAACTGAGGCCACCTACGAATGCCGCGAGCCCGAATGCAAATTCAAAGCGAAAAAACACATTGCCGGTCGCTTACTCACCGAGGAAGAAGCCATCCAACTCTTCACCACCAAACACGTCGGGCCGCTCACCGGGTTCAAATCAAAGTTCAACAAACCCTTCGATGCCGGGCTTGAGCTGGATGCCAAGTTCAAGGTGAATTTCGTCTTTGATAATGAGGAAAAAGACGGCCCGCCGGAACTCACGGAAGAGCAAATCATCGGCGAAGCGAAGACGGATGAAGGCAAGTCCTACACGGTGTATGCCACGGAAAAGGCTTACCACGTCCCTGAGCTCACCACCAAAAAAGATCCGCACGGCATCCGCATCGGGAAATCCATTCTGCAATGTGAAATCCCACCCGCCCAAGTTCTCAAACTCATTGGCACCGGAAAAACCGAGGTTCTCAAAGGCTTTGTCTCGAACCGGACCAAGCGTAAATTCGATGCCTATCTGACATTCGACCCCAAGGACGGTAAAATCGGCTTCGATTTCCCGCCGCGTCCGGCGAAGAAAGTGGCGGCGAAAAAAGCAGCCAAGTCACCCGAGGCGTGACGCCGGGAGGGGGCGGCGCTGGATTTGCTGGCGTTTGCCCGGGATTTGATGGAAATTTTCCGGCGTGATCCGATTCAATTACAAGCCGTCGGGCACTCCGCCAGCGACACTCAAGTCGCCGCCAGGCGCAAGCGAGAAGCCGTCGCTCACTCTCATTCAATACAGTGCGGAGAAGATTTTTGAGCGCACTTTCGAGCGCTTGGATGAACTGTTGGAACATTACGATCCGACGCTCACGAATTGGATCGATGTCGATGGCTTGGGCGACGTGGATTGTTTGAAAAATTTAGCGGCGTATTTCGGCCTGCATCCGCTCGCTGTCGAAGATGTGTTGAATACGGCGCAGCGGCCGAAGATCGAGCGCTTCACCGACCATTTCTTTATCGTCAGTGAAATGGTCTATTACAATGAGGAGGAGACGCTTTGTTTCGAGCAGGTCAGTTTGTTTTTAGGCGCTTCATTTGTCATCACGATCCAAGAGGAAAAAGGCCATGATGTCTTTGAGCGGATTCGTAAAAGATTGCGTTCCAGTTCCGGGAATTTGCGCAGCATGGGCGCGGATTACCTCGCGTATGCCTTGCTGGATGCGACGGTTGACCAACTGTTTCCAGTTCTCGAAAATGTTGGAGATACCATTGAGTTGATCGAAGATGGGGTCTTCCAAAAGCCGGGATCGGAGACTTTGAAAAGCTTGTATGAATCCAAGCGGATTCTGCTTGTTCTAAGGCGCGCCGCATGGCCACACCGCGAAATTTTCAATGTGTTGATTCGTGATGAATCCGGTTTGATCCGCAAGGAAAGCCAGTTGTTTCTGAGAGACTGTTACGATCATGTGACGCAGATCATCGACATTATCGAAAGCTACCGAGATCTCATCGCCGGCCTGATGGATTTGTATATTTCTTCGCTGAGTTTTCGCACCAACGAGATCATGCGTGTGTTGACGATTGTGTCGGTGATTTTCATGCCGCTGACTTTCCTAGCAGGAATTTACGGCATGAATTTTGACACCACATCATTCTACAACATGCCCGAACTGCGCTGGCCTTTCGGGTATGTTTTTTTCTGGGTTTGCTGTGTCGCGACGGTCTTGGGAATGCTGTATTTCTTCAAACGGAAAAAGTGGCTCTGAGTCTCGCAGGTGCCATCGGGCTGCGTGAAATTTTCCTACAAATCACCGTCCCGATTGAAATCTCAGAGACTCGGGTAACCGAAGAAACTTACCTAACACGCCCCCAATAAGAATTCAGTCAACAACCACGCATCCATCTCTTTAAAAAGTCACAAGCCGCTTTCGTTGGGACAATTTGGCGCGTTGGGAGGAGTGGTCTCTGTTGTGGATTCGCTTCACAAGGCTGCCCTTTGGATCAGGCGAGCAGCGTTGTGCGCGACCTTCCGTTCGAGTGGGGCAAGCCTTTGGATCTGTGGAGAAAGTCCAGTTTCGAGATGCATGGGCACCTTTGCACGATGTCAGACAAGCGCTACGCGATGCAAGGGAACCTGTGCGCGATGCAAGACAAGTGCTACGCGATGCAAGGGCAACTTTACGCGATGCAAGACAAGCGTTACGCGATGTAGGGGCAACTTTACGCGATGTAATACAAGCGTTACGCGATGCACGGGCAACTTTGCGCGATGTATGGGCAACTTTGCGCGATGCACGGGCAATTTTACGCGATGCACGGGCAACTTTGCGCCATGTCACAGCGCATGATTCACAGTCAGAAGCGGCGATTCACCGCAGGTTAATCCTTCCACTCCGCCGCCGGATCAATAGTCTCGCCACCATTCATGACCCCTCTCCAGAAGATTCTCGCCGCCTACGACTGCGTCGTCAACGGCAAGCCCGCCCTGGAATGGGTCATGGAGTGCCAGTCTGTCACCACCGACAAAGACAGCGGCAGCACCAACGACGCCAAGCTCTGGGCCACCGAAACCATGAACAACCCCAGTATCCGCTGGAGCTCTTCCTACGGGTGGTGACCATGGGGCTGGAGACGATGAAGGTGGTGGATGGGCTGCCGAAGCTAGATATCGCAGCGGGTTAGAAATCAACCACAGATGCCACAGATTGACACAGATGAAGAGGAGCAGAATCCAAATCTTAAACCATCTGTGAATTCTGAGAAATCTATGGTTTGAATCTTTCTCCAGTCCCACGGTATTCAATCAGAATTTTAACCACAGATGCCACAGATTGGCAAAGATGAAGAGGAGCAGAATCCAAATCTTAAACCATCTGTGCATTATGCGAAATCTGTGGTTTAAATCTTGCTCCAGTCCCACGGTATTCAATCAGAATTTTAACCACAGATGCCACAGATTGACACAGATGAAGAGGAGCAGAATCCAAATCTTAAACCATCTGTGCATTATGCGAAATCTGTGGTTTGAATCTTGCTCCAGTCCCACGGTCTTTAATCAGAATTTTAACCACAGATGAGCACAGATGAGCAAAGATGAAGATAACAAGGACCCATCTCACAACGCGGATCTCACCCAGATCGTGATCGGGGCGGCGATGAAAGTGCTGAACACGCTGCGTCCAGGTCTCGATGAGAAACTCTACGAACGGGCACTGGTAATCCAACTGATCAAACAGGGCATCCGCTGCGACCAGCAGAAGGTGCATGAAGTCCGCTACGACGGACAGATCATCGGCACATTGATCCCGGATTTGACCGTCGAAGACTGCATCATCGTGGATCCCAAGGTGGTCGCCGGTTTCAACGATAGCCACATCGCCCAGATGCTGGGCTACCTGAACATCACGGGTCTCAAAACCGCCTTGCTCCTCAATTTCAAATACGCCCAGCTCGGCATCAAACGCATTTCGAATTGACCGGAAGCAGAGATGGAGAGGAGAAGAATCCCGATCTAACCATCATCATCATCGCCGGGCCGAATGGCGAGGGGAAGACGACGTTTGCCCGGGAGTTTTTGCAGCAGGAGACAAACTGCCTCACATTCATCAGTGCGGATCTGATCACTGAAGGTGTGGAGCGTGGTGAAAGTTCCGCCATTGAGACGATCCTTGGCGGGCGCGCCTGTGCGCGGATTATTCCGAGATTTTGCGATCTGGCGGTGGTATGGGAGGCGGTGGGGTGTGTGAAATCTGTGCTCCCGTTTTTCGGAGGGCGGGCTTAGGCTTGGCGGCAGATGAGACTTACGCGCGGATTTTCGGGCCTGCTTGCCTTGGCTTTTTGGGGGGCGGGCTGTGGCTTGGCGGATGCGGCGGACTGGGACGCACGTTTGACGGCGGTGGTTTCCGAGCGCTGGCGGGATATTCAGCGCGAGCTGGGGGAAATCGCCCCGAAGCTTGAGGCGTTGCCGATGGTTCCCATTGATGATCAAGGGGGGACGGGTGGCTATGCGGGGAATTACTCGAGTGCGGTGCCGACGGGGAATTCGCGGTTTTCGGTGGAAATCTTGTGGAAGGAGGATGCGCCGGTGGAGGTGGTGGCTTTGGTTCCGGCGCGGCGCTATGATGCGAAGGGGCTGGATGCGGATTATGGGGTGCCGGAGAATTTCGTGGTGGAGTTGATCGATGCGAAGGGCGGTGTGCTGCGTGAGGTCGGCCGGGAGCGGGGGACGAGCGGGAATGTTGTGAGGCGCGGGCATCCGTTTGTGTATCAGGTTTCGCCGCCGGTGAGTGCGGCGGGCTTGCGGATTTCTGCGGAGCGCTTGCATGCGGATGCTGAGGGTGAGGGGGTTTTTGTCCACGCTTGGGCGGAGGTTTTTGCGTTTGCGGGGGAACGGAATGTCGCGCTGGGCGGCGAGGTGAAAAGCATTGGCGGGCAGGCGCAAGCGGCTCCGTGGCATTGGAATCCGTCGTTCTTAGTCGATGGGCAAACGCCTTTGGGCTTGCCGGAGGTGCCTGCGGGATTTCATGCAAACATCGGGTGGCTTTCCGAGGGGCGGTCGGATGCGAGTTTGGCGAGCCAGGTGACGGTGGATTTAGGGGCGCTTGCGCCGGTGGATGGGGTGCGCTTGTTGCCGGCGCGGAAGCCGACGTCGGATTTGCCAAGCGGCTTCGGGTTTCCAAGGAAGTGGGTGATTTATGGCTCGGAAACGGGGGGCGAGGGCGAATGGCAAATTTTGGCAAAGCGTGATTTGGCCAATCCCGGGCACAATCCGGTGTGGGTTGGGTTTGATGCGGCGCGTGTGCGTTATGTGCGGGTGGAGGCGACGGAGTTGTGGAAGGCTTTTGATGATTACGCGGCGTTTTTCGCGTTGAGCGAGGTGGAGGTGCTTGCGGGTGGTGAGAATCTTGCTTTGGGGAAAAGCGTGTATTCGCCCCATGGAATGATGAATTTGATTGCTCCCGGTGGGCGGATTTGGAGTGCGGCGGCCTTGAGTGATGGCTTTGGTCCGGAGGGGCGCTTGGTCCCGACGCGTGCGTGGTTGGGATTGTTTGATGAGCGGATCCGCCTGGAGATGCGGCGGCATGAGCTGGAGCACGAGGCCCGGTCTTTGGTCGATCGGCTGCGCAATACGACGCAAATCGGCTCGGCATTTTTGGCGTTGATGGGCGTTTTTCTGATCATTGTTTTGCCAATCCGCTATCGCCTGCAAGCGAACCGGGAATTAACGAAGGTGCGTGAGCGCATTGCGGGGGATTTGCACGACGAGGTGGGCAGCAATCTGGGGAGTATTCAGATGTTTGCGGATTTGGCGGAAGGGCGCTTGGGTGCATCGGATGAATTGAAGCGGATTCAGCGGATCGCAGCGGAAACGGTGAGCGCGGTGCGTGATATTGTTTGGCTTTTGAGGCCGACTGGGGATCACCGGATCGGGACGGTGGAGCATTTGCGTGAGACGGCATCGATCATGTTGGAGTCCTTGGAGTGGAAATTCACGGCCAACGAGGAGGCCTGGCAGGTGGAGTTGCCCGAGGAGTTGAACCGTGATTTGTTCCTATTTTTCCGGGAGTCTCTGCACAATATCATGCGTCATGCGCGGGCGAAGGCGGTGTTGATCCATGCGGAGAAGGTTGGGGGCGAATTCCGCTTGGAAATTTCCGATGATGGGCTGGGAATCGATGGCGAGCGCTTGGCGCGGCCTGCGACGTTGCGTGCATTGCGGCAGAGAGCGGAGGCGTTGAAGGCGGATTTTCAGGTGAAAAGTGAGCCCGGTGCGGGGACGCAATTGGTTTTGTCGTTGAGATTGGCTGCGAAAGGCAAGCGTTCTTAAGAGGTGGTGCTTTCCGAATGGGTGGGGATGGGTTTAGAGTGTGCGCCATGGCCCATTTGACCGCATCCAAGGAGAAGCCGATCCGGCTGGTTTTGATTGAAGATCACGCGGATTTTCGCGAGTCGGTGTCGATGGTGCTTGAGGAGCGCGGGGGATATCAATGCGTGGGAGGATTTTCGACGATGGAGGATGCCTTGGAGGCGTTCCGAGCGGGTTTGCATGCGGATTTGGTGCTTTCTGACTTGGGTTTGCCGGGGATGAGCGGGATTGCTGGGATTCGCAAAGTGCGGGAATTGCTGCCAGAAGCACGGGTTTTGGTGCTGACTGCATTTACGGATAAGGCGAAGGTTTTCGCGGCCTTGGAGGCGGGTGCCCATGGTTATTTGGTCAAGGCGGGAAGCGCGAACCGACTGATGGAGACCCTGGAGGAGGTTTTGGCTGGGGGGACTCCCTTGGACCCGAAAATCGCGGGGATGATCTTGCAGACCTTTCGGCAACTCAGCCCGATTCCTGAGGCGGAATCGCTCTCGGCGCGTGAGTGCGAGGTGTTGCAACTCTCGGCCAAGGGGCTGAATCGCCAGGAAATTGCGGACGAATTGAAAATCAGCCAACATTCTGCGACCGAATACATCAAGCGGAGCTTCGATAAGCTGCACGTGCGCAGCTTGCCGGCGGCGGTGAGTGAGGCGATCCGGCGTGGATTCTTGGATTTGTCGTGATTCTCGGCGGTTTCCTAACGAATCGACAATCGTGTCCCATAATTTAGTGACATGACAGAGTTGAGATTTTCTGGGAAGTTCCTCGTGTCGGGGTGATGGGGATCACCGCTTCAACTTAGTATTCATGACTAGAAATAGGGTCGCGCGAGTGCGCGACCCTTTTTTGTTGTGATTTTTGGTGGATTTGAAGGCGGCGCGGAGGCTGCGATCCGGGCGTGATTGCCGATGGGCGCAGTTATCCCGTTGATCCAGAAGGGGATGTGCGCGGGGTGGCTCCGCAGGGTGGGCTAGAATGTGGGCGCGGCGACGGTGGCGTTGTCGCGTTCTTCAGAGCGGCGGCGGAGGATGCGGTCTGCAGTTTCTCCGACCATTTCAGCGAGGAGCAGCCAGAGGTGAGAGCCTTGGCGGTAGTCGGCGGGGGCGATGTGTTTCACACGGCCGGCGTGTGTCGAGAGTTGGAAACATTTCCTGAATGAGCGGCCGCTGCTGTCTTCGGGATTATAAACGGCGATGGCTTGTCCGCCGTTGCGCGCCATGACGGTGAAGCAGGGGACGTCGGTGGGGCCGTCTCCGACGTAAACCATGTTTTCAAAGGGGATCGGGCGCTGTTCAGGAGGCATGTGGTCGTTGACGTCCTGATCGTGATTGAGCATGCCTTTGTTGATGCGGAAGAGGTATTGAGTTTTGGCGGTGTGTGAAATCGCGCGTTTGGGGAAGCTGATTCTGCCTTCGGAATCTTCGCCAAATTCACAGCCGAACATGGCCTTGATGTGGGGTCGCAAGCGCGAGCCGTCGAGGAGTGCTTTGAGGCCAGAAGAGATGATGTAGTGTTCTAGCTTGATGCCGGCGGCCTCGTGTTCAGGGCGGAGGGCGGCTTTGGGGAGTTCATCAAAAAGCTCGGGGAGGCCGGGAAAGAAGTGAAGTCCGGCACCGAGCTCGGTGAGACGCGCGTTGGTGACATTGTCCATGCCGAGGTAGTCGAGCAGGCATTTCATGTAGGCGAGCTCGCCGTCCCATTTTTGCTCGTGGACGAGTGTGTTGCACTTTTTCCAAAATTGCGCGGGGTCGATTCCAAATTCTGGGAAAACGACGTCGTCCTGCATGTAGCGAGGGCTGAGCGTCTGATCGTAGTCGTAAACCAGCGCAATGGTGTTTTGAGGAGCTGCCATGGGAGTTCTTGCAGGCAAGCAAGGGCAGGCGGTGGCGACAAGGCGGAAATCTCGCGGTCGGTAGATTCACGCATTGCGGGGCGGGTGAGAATCGCGCTTGCCCAGAGCGAGCCGTGCAGAGAACCTGCGGGCTCGCGCATGAACCGATACCTTCCTTATTATAAGCATTTGTGGACTGTCCGGTGGCAGTTTGGTCTCGGTGTTTTTGCGGGTTTGGTTTTTGCGTTGGCGAGCGGCTTGGGGATGCCGCTGATGATGGGGGTTGTGTTTCCAGTGCTTTTTAATGCAGAAGCGCAAGACAACCAATGGTATGTGCAGTGGTTGACGGGGCTGATGGGGACGATGTCACGTGAGCGTTTGCTGTTGGTGACGTGTTTGTGGATTCCATTTATTTTCCTGCTGCGTTCTTCGGCGGCTTATGTGAATTCCTATTTCATCCACTACACAGGGAATCGTGTTTTAGAGGAAATTCGGGTGGAATTGTTCATCAAGCTGCAGTCTTTGCCCTTGTCGTTTTTCAAGAAGAACCAATCGGGTGATTTATTGGCTCGTTTGATGGGGGACACGACGGTGCTGCGGCAGATTGTTGCGAATGTTTCCAGCGATTTGATCAAACAGCCTGCGACGTTGATCGGTGCCTTGGGCTATCTCGGGTATATGGCATGGAAGGAGCAGAGCTCGTTTGCGGCGATGATCGCGCTGGTGACGGTGCCCCTGTGCGTTTTTGTGATTCGCGCAGCAGGGAAAAAGCTCACGAAGCGTGCGAAAGCGCTTCAGGATCAAGGGGGGACGATGACGGCGACGCTTGCGGAAACTTTGCAAGCCCCGCTCGAGATCCGGGCGTATAACCTCGAATCCCGGCAAATTTCGGAATTTCGGCGACGGACCACTCAGATGCTGAAGGTCACCATGAAAGTGACGAAGTATCGGCAGGCGATTGCGCCGTCGATTGAGTTTGTGGCGGCGTCGGGGGTTGCGGTTGCCTTGTATTGGGGCGTGCGCGAGGGGATGTCGCACAAGAGCTTCATGGGCTTGATTACGGCGTTATTCGTTTGTTATGAGCCGATTAAGAAGCTGGGCCTGATTCATTCCCTGTTGAAGCAAGGCGACGCGGCTTTGGATCGGATCAATTTCATTGCGCATGAACCGGACCCATTGGCGGATTCTGAGTCGCCTCGGCCATTTCGCGCGCCGCTCGAGAAAATTTGCTTTGAGAATTTGACCTTCGCCTACGGGGAGGAGCCGGTTTTGAAGGATTTGGGTGTGTGTATCCCTGTTGGTCAAGTGGTTGCGTTGGTTGGGCCGAGCGGTGCGGGGAAATCGACATTTGCGCATCTTATTCCGAGATTTTATGATCCTCAGGTGGGTGGAATTCACTTCGACGGGGTGGATATTCGTGAGTTTGCGAAAAAAGATTTGAGGAATGCCATCGCGGTGGTGCCGCAAATGCCGAGTTTGTTTCTTGGATCCGTCGCCGAAAATATTCGGATTGGTCGGGAATCCGCCACGGATGCCGAGGTTGTGGAGGCAGCGCGTCGGGCGAATGCAGATGAGTTTATTCAGCGTTTGCCGGCGGGCTACGCGACGCAGGTTGGCGAGCGCGGAGACCTGCTCTCGGGCGGGCAGAGGCAGCGAATCGCGATCGCCCGTGCATTTCTCAAAGATGCGCCCATCCTCATTTTGGACGAGGCCACCAGCGCCCTCGATTCCGAGAGTGAGGGAATGATTCAGCAGGCCTTAGCCGCGCTGGTGAAGGGGCGGACGACGTTCATCATTGCGCACCGCTACAGCACAATCACCATCGCGGACCGCGTGCTCGTGTTCCAGCAGGGGCGCATCGTTGCAGATGGGAATCATGAAACTCTGCGGAAGTCAGATCCGACTTATCAGTCGATGCTGGGCAGCCAATTTCTAGCTCACGAGTCTTGATGGATCCGGGGCGAGGAAGGATTTTTGGCAGAGTTCGGCGTATTTTCCTCCATGAGCGAGGAGAGTCGCATGGGTGCCTTCCTCGATGACTGCGCCTTTTTCCAAGACGTAAATGCAGTCGGCATTTTGGATGGTGGAAAGCCGGTGTGCGATGACGAATGCCGTGCGATTTTGCATGAGGCGATCGAGCGCTTCTTGAATTTGGCGCTCTGTTTCCGAGTCCACGGAAGCCGTTGCCTCGTCGAGAAGGAGGATGGGCGCGTCTTTTAAAAGGGCGCGTGCAATGGATAGGCGTTGTTTTTCGCCACCGGAGAGTTTGACCCCGCGCTCGCCAACATTCGTGTCCAGTTTTTCTGGGAGATTTTTCACAAAGCGGTCTGCGTGGGCGGCTTCCAGGGCTGACCAAAGTTCGTCATCCGTGGCATGGCGTTTGGCAAGCAGGAGGTTTTCACGGACGGTTCCGTTGAAGAGGAAAGGCTCTTGGGTGACGTAAGCGAGTTGATCGCGCAGGGAGGATTTCGAGAGTGTGCCGATGTCGATTCCGTCGAGGGTGATCTGCCCGGAAGTTGCCTCGTAAAAGCGTGCGAGCAGCGAGAGAACCGTCGTTTTTCCCGCGCCGGTCGATCCGACCAGAGCGATCGTCTGCCCTGGAAGCGCGGTTAAAGAGACTCCGTGCAAGGTGGGCTGCTCTTGATAGGCGAATGAAACATTGTCGAAACGCACATGGCCGCTCAGTTTTGCGGGTAAAATCTCCCCTTGGGTGGAGTTCCGTTCCTCCTCCGAGTCTAAAATTTCAAACACTCGATCGGCGGCGGCACGTCCCGATAAAATCATCTGGTTCAATGAGTTCAGTCGGTCAATCGGTTCATAAAACAAGGAGAGAAATAGCAGGAATTTGGTGAAATCTCCGAGGCTAAGTTCTCCTCGCATCACGGCGGTTCCGCCAAAGGCGAGAACGAGGACATAGCCGATCATGCGCAAAAACGACATGCTTGGCGAGTAAATCGCCCACCAACGCATCATGCGCAGAGAGGCAATTCGCAAAAGATCGGAGAATTGGTTGAAGCGCGCGTGCTCTGCGGGTTCCGCCGCGTATGCCTTGATTTGCCGGACACCGGAGATGTTGTCATGCAGCAAGGCGTTCAAGTCCGATGCCGCATTCCGTTGGTTTCGGTAGCGGTCCCGTCCCTTGGTCGAATAAATCCAAGCGCCTAAAGCAAGGAATGGCACAGGCAAAGTGGCCCACGCTGCCACGGTAGTATTCAGATAAAATAGGAAAACTCCAATGCCGAGAACCTGCAATGCCGCGATCAAACCCTGTTCGACACCATCGATTAAAACTCGCTCCATATTGGTGACGTCCTCAACCACCCGCGTCATGATATCGCCGGTTCTGCGCGTGTCGAACCACTGCAGCGGAAGTCGCTGGATTTTCTCATAAAGGTCCGACCGGATGTCGAAAATCACCTTCTGCTCAAAAATATTATTGATGAAAATTCGTAAGGAGTTGAGGCCGTCTTTGATCAAGAATCCAAACAGGGCGACGAACACCCAAATGAGAAAATCACCGTGCCGCTCAGGGTTCGGGATAATCTTATCAATGACGTAACCCGTTGCATTTGGGAAGACAAACACGGCCAATGTCATGCCAACGGCACAAAAAAGTTGGGCGCTTGCCAGTCCTGGATAGTGGCGGAGATAGGAAAAAACACGGACGATGGACTTCATGGGGCGGGCCACCGATGCCACGTCTGTGGTTGCTTTGTAAAGCCAAGGTGGGCTCGTCCTTCAAACTCTTTGAAATTTGAGATTGCGAAGCCTGATTTGTCCTTCCTAAGGTGTCTCGCACATACGGAATTCATTGCTTAACTTCAAAACCCCATGGCCAACGTCTTCGGAATCCTCACAGCAATCACACTCGCCCTCGCGGCATTCATTGCTTTCAAAAACAAAGCCGCTTACGAAAGCACCATCTCGGAAACCGGGACGCAGCGGGAAGCTCTAGCTAAAAGCGAGGCCCGTTTGGCGGCTGCGCTTGAAGTTTTAGCGGACCTGCCCGTGCAGCGGGCCGCAGTCGATGCTGAGGTTGAGCAACTCACCGCAACTGAGACGAAGAAAAAGTCTGAGAATGATGCGGCCAAGGCTCAAATCGAGGAAAAGACCTCGAAGATCGCCGCAAACAAAACCCGTCTCGACGAGATTCGTGAGAAAACCCAGAAAACGGGCGATTTGAAGGAGCTTGCTTCGAAGATGCGTGCAACAAATGCCGAACTCGAAGAACTCGGACAATCCATTGCCACTTCCGAAGCGGAACTTGCCAACATCACGGCTCAGAATGCAGCTTCCGACGCACAAGTTGCAGAGGCTCGCGGTAACTTTGAAATCATCGCCAGCGGACAGTCCTTGCCATCTTTGCAAACTCGCATCCGCTCGATTTATCCGAACTGGGGTTTTGTGACTCTGGCTTCGGGTAACAACGCAGGCGTCGTCACCAATTCCACTCTCAACGTGGTGCGTGACTCGCAAGTGATCGCCAGCCTCTTGGTGACGGCCGTCGAAAGCAATTCCTCCTCTGCGACGATCCTTCCTGACTCACTGGCCTCGGACGTGACGCTCATGGTCGGTGACCAAGTGGTTCCCGGCGGCAAGGCTGAAAAAGCCGCAAGCAACTGATTTGGACTGAGTTTCAAAACCCTTTAAAATATCCCTAAATGAAAGCCATTCTTTACGTTGTCGTCATCCTCGTTGCCGGCGGTGCATCGTTCTTTTCTTACGACCTGTCGAAAAAATACACGGTTCTCGAAGCGGAGCGTGTTGAAACCATCGCCAAGGAGAAAAAGGCGACTGCAGACTCCGATGTCGCAGATCAGAAAATCAAGGCTGAGAAAGCACTTCTCGCTGCCTCCAAGGAGCGTGAGGAGTTGTTGAATCAAAGCGTTTCCTCTCTCTCCGCAACCGCAACTTCATTGGCCGCTGATTCTTCAAGACTCGACGATGACATGAAGGTTCAGGACGGTGAGTTTGCCGAACTCAACAAGGCTCTGGAAGAAGTGAATACGATTCTTGCCGATCTTGGTGGTGGCGTGACACTGGATACTCTCTCCGAAAAGATTCAACAGATCGAGGATGACAAAACGGCCAAGCAACAAAAGCTTGAGGAACTCGAAGCTCTCGTCGCTGGCGGTAAGAAGAGTCTTGCCGGTAGCCGTACTGAAATGGACCGCCTGACCAAGCGCATGGTCGAGCGTAATTCACGGATCGGTCAGAACTCGCTCGAGGCTGTTGTCACGGCGGTGAACCCAGAGTGGGGCTTCGTGGTGATCGGTGCTGGTTCCAATTCGGGATTCACTCCACAAACCAGTTTGATCGTGCAGCGTGATGGCCGGATGATCGGTAGGGTGCAACCATCCGCAATTGAACCAATGCAGACGATTGCTGAAGTTGACTTCAAGGCTCTTCCATCCGGCGTGCGCCTTCAACCCGGTGACCGTGTGATCCTTTCCAAGCCTACCGCCAACTGAGGCACTAAATTCTCTCTAAAAGCTCCGTAGGCTTGCATGCCACGGAGCTTTTTTTATGGTTTTTCATCTTATGCAACAGCTCTGCCAATCCTTTCTCGTCGTGTCTCTGGTTCTCGGAATCACTGCTTGCGCCGAGCCACCTGAAAGAAAGCCGGTCGGTCCAGTCTCAGACACCAGCAAGATCCCGTGGAACACTCCTGTTGCCGGCCAAGGCCAGGGCCAATTCGGACTGCTACCCCAGACTCAATCCCGCCGCTGAGTTAGGCGACGATCTTTATCACTCCCGGTGATAGG
>JBEGOB010000334.1:0-7689 GCA_041182265.1 Verrucomicrobiota bacterium
GAAGCCTTCTCCTCCTCACTGGCGGTCAATCCGATTGCTGGCATGATTTCGAGTCTTACCGTGCACGTGCGCATCCGCGCGGGAGCCATGGTAGGACCGTTGAGCGGAGTGATTGCACACAGTGGAGGCGGCTCCATTCCCCAGAATCTCGGTGTTTCCGGGCTTGTGATTTCAACATCGCCTCAAGTGACTTTATCGAACAGTAGCTTGAGCGGATTCATCTCGACGCAGGATGAGGCGGGGCTTAGCAAAAGCTATACAATTTCAGGCTCAAGTCTTGATGGAGGGCTTACAGTGGAGGCTCCGGTAGGATTTGAAATCAGCATGGATGGCGTTTCTTATGCAACGATTTTGAATCTAGAACCCCAGGCCGGGATTCTCTCCAATGTGCGGGTCCAAGTGCGGATGCAAGCGTCGCCGAACCTAGGTCCCGTTTCCGGAGTCATACGCCATCAGGGAGGCGGGGCGATTCCCAAAGAGCTAAGTGTATCTGGAACAGTTAGGATTCCAACGGTCGAGCTTACGACGCTTGCCGCATGGGAAGTGAGTGGCTTGATCAGCTACGGTCCATCTCCCATGGCGGCGACCAAGGCTGGCAGTGGCTTAACAGTCGGCGGGCTGACTCGCGGCGCAGGGATTACGATCAGTGGCACGGCGGCGGGCAACGCATGGGGCGGAAATGGATTTGATGCCGGAGCCACTTTTGAGACGGCGCTGACGGCGGGCGATACCATCCGTTTTAGCGTGACGCCTAGCAGTGGGTTCAGTGTTTCATTTGCAAAGATTCCCAGTTACACCATTCGGCGCTCAGGCACTGGGCCCGTGCAGGGGCAGTGGCAATATCAGGTTGGAGGTGGCAACTTCGTGAACCTCGGTGCGGCGATCACTTGGGGTGTGATTGGGACGTCAACCACGTCGGTGCAGCCGGAGATCGACTTGAGTGGCTTTCAGGATTTACAAACGGTCACGGCTGGGACCGTGGTGACATTCCGCTTGGTCAACTATGGGGCAAGCTCATCTACAGGCACTTTCTATATCTACGACATGGGGGGAGATGACTTGGCCTTGCTGGGCGCTGTCTCTTCATCCACGGCCGCCACTCCGGTGATCGAAAGTGCTTTGGCTGTGGCTGGGGTAAGTTTTGAGGAGTTTAGTTATCAGATTTTAGCGAGCAACACGCCCAGTTCATTTGCGGCCGCAGGCTTGCCGGATGGGCTTGTGCTTCATCCTGAATCGGGGCTGATTTCTGGCGCAGCAGTCGTTCCCGGCATCTATCCGGTTATCCTCACGGCAACGAATGACGGAGGGGATGGGACGGCAAATTTAGAGATCACGATTGCACCGAATCCAGGAGCACCGGTGATAGAAAATGGACGTGTTTTCCGTGGGCTGCTGCGGAGTGTGTTCGATGAGCAAGTGCCTGCGAGCAATGCGCCAACCGCCTATTTTTCCAGTGCGCTTCCACCAGGTCTTGTCCTGGACTCTGCATCCGGGAGAATCCGTGGAACGCCAAGCGAAGCAGGTGTTTGGGAGGTGGATGTCACGGTGCAAAACTCGCTTGGGAGCGATACGGAATTCATTTCAATCGAGATTCTAAATCCCTTGTTGGAAATTCTGCCAGCCGTGTTGGACGGATTTTCCGCAGACCTTGGCATTGCGAGTCCGGTGAAAACTTATAGGCTGACGGGAACCAACCTAACTGGACCTATCGAAGTTTTGGCTCCTTCTGGCTTTGAACTCAGTTTGGACGCCATAAATTTCTCAGGAAATCTATCCATTCCTGTGGTGGAATCGGGGATTTCAACGCTGGTGAGTGTGCGACTGAGTTCTGCGGCCGGGCTTGGTGAGCATGTGGGCTCGATCATCCATGCGGGTGGCGGAGCGATTCCCCAGTATTTGCCGGTTTCCGGGGTGGTCTCGGCGGTCGAGCCGACTTTAGGCATCTCTGTCGCATCACTCGAGGGATTCAGCAGCTTTGCTGGAGTGCCATCCGTCAGTCAGACTTACACGGTCTCTGGAGTCAATTTGACGGGGGCGATCACCGTTGCGGCTCCAGTGAATTATGAAGTGAGTTTGGATGGCACAAATTTTTCGGACCATGTTGTTTTAAATGCAAGCAGTGGGAATTTCGTGCCAACAACGGTGTATGTTCGGATTGCAGCGACGGCAGGCGAGGGGGCGCTTCTAGAAACGATCACGCACACGGGTGGCGGTGCTATTTCGCAATCGCTGGTGGTTTCCGGAATCGTTAAGGTTGCCTCAGGACCCGTGATTTCATCCTCGCGCAGTGGTTCTGTCTATGCGGGCACGGCGTTTAACTACGCAATCCGGGTGGATGGCGGACCTGTGATGTTAGGCTATGCGGCGGCAGGTCTGCCAGCTGGACTTTCTATCAATCCTAGCAACGGTGTGATCAGTGGAGTGCCGAGTGTTGCGGGTTCGTATGATTTTCAAATTTCAGCAACGAGCACCGAGGGGACATCCATTGCAGTTTATTCATTGAAAGTCATGAGTCCGGCCGAGCAGGCGGCGATTCCGCTGAGTGTGGTGATCAATAAGTATTTGAATGGCGGCACGGACGTGATCGAACTTCTCGTCACCGGTGATGGAGTGGTGGGTTCGCGCGTGGATCTGCGTGGGATGGTGCTCAAGGATTTTACGCTGGGAATGAATGAGGATCAGGGGGGTAAATTCATTTTCTCCGATGCGCCGTTGTGGGCATCCGTGCGGCCCGGGACACTGCTTGTTCTATCCGCCGGGCAGCAGGAAATCGAAGATCTTGATCCTGCTGATTTTGTCCTACGCATGAATTTAGGCAGTTCCACATGGTTTTCCATGGCCAGCGGTGGCTTTGATATTGCGAATACCGACATGGTGATGCTCAAGGCGCATGGAACGGGAGTGGACGGCGTGGCGGGAGGAATTCATGCCTTGGCGACGGGTTCTTCGGGTGCGCAATACACGGGGTTCTTAGGTCGGAAGACCAAGGCAAGGCAGGCAATGTCCTCGAACCGCGGCCACTATGTCTATGTGGCGAATCTTGACTCGCAATTGTTGGACTATCAAATCGGCGATGGTGGCGCTCTAGCACGGCGTTTGATTTTCGGTTCCTCCAATAATTCGCAAAATGAAATCTATATTTCCAGCCTACGCACCGTGGATTTGGATCCGCCTGTGCTTACAGTCATCGGCGAAAATCCGTTGACGATTGGGCATTCCCAAAACTATGTGGAGCTTGGTGCGACGGCGGTGGATCTGAATGACGGAGTGCTGGGTGTGAGCACGATGGGCGCGGTGGATACCGCATTGGTAGGAATTTACACGATCACGTATACAGCCAGCGATCTCGCTGGAAATGTGGGGTCGGCCACTCGCACGGTTGCCGTGACGGACCAGGCCGCTCCGACGCTGACCATGAATGGTCCGGCACAGGTTCGCATTCCTCTCGGCGGCGTGTTTGACGATCCCGGTGCTACGGCTGTGGACGCAGTGGATGCGAGCGTGGCAGTCGAAATTTTGGGAGAAGTGGATTTCCAATCGTTGGGGACTTATATTATTAATTACCAAGCGAGGGATGCTGCGGGAAATGATGCGCAACCCGTGAGTCGGACGCTTGAGGTGGTTTCCGCGTTTGAATATGCGATGGTGGATGTGCTCGGCTTGGAAGGAGAGGATGCCGCAGCGGGCGGCGATCCGGACGGCGATGGCTGGAGCAATTTCCAAGAATACGCGTTCGGTCAAGATCCCTTGGTGAAGGGCGGGAATTTGGTCGAAATCGGGCGGGCTGTGGGTGTGCTGAAGATCGCATATTTGCAGCGGGATGGGATTTCGTATGAAGTTTTGGAGTCCGAGGATCTCATTACTTGGTCGAGCGCTGGTGTTTTTGCTGCGGCCAGTGCCTCGCAACCCGCGGGGCTTCCCAGCGGGGTTGTGCGCGTTGAGCTTGAAATTCCTCTGGCATCCGGCAATGGATTTTTCCGGGTGGAGGCCGTGGCGCGATGAGGTTTTCACGAGATTTCTAGGATGCTGTGCCGAATTTCGACGCATCTTCTGAACGATCCTTGAAAAAGGAATCGACCTTTTGGGGATCGGTTTCAGAATCCCGGCATGCCCGGTCGCGAAGATCTCCAGAATTTGTCCCTCCTCGGAAAAGCCGAAACCCGTCTGCCAGCCAGTCCGGATGAGGCGACACTTGAGGTTTTTCCGAACCACCGCCCGGGTCGCCGGTATTGGATCACGTTGAATTGTCCTGAGTTTTCCTCGCTTTGTCCGGTCACGGGGCAGCCAGACAGCGCGCGGTTGGTCATCCATTATGTGCCGGGTGATGTCTGTGTGGAGACGAAAAGTTTGAAATTCTATCTAGCGTCATTCCGCAATCAACCGGCATTCAACGAGGAGATCGTCAATCGCGTGCTCGATGATTTAGTGAGTGTGATGAAACCGCAGGAACTCACCGTGCGCGGGGAGTTCGCGCCGCGTGGTGGCATCCAGTTGACGACGGAAGCGTTTTACCCTGAGCCTACCTCGGTGTCCCCATGAAGGTCTGTGTGTTGTTGAGTGGCGGGATGGACTCGGTCGCGGCATTTTACGAAATGCTAAGCGGCCACGAGGTGCTCGCGTGTCTTTCGTTCGACTACGGCGCCAAGCATAATTTTCGTGAAATTCCGTTCGCCGCGCTGCATGCGGCTCGTCACGCGGTCGCCCATCAGGTGATCCCGCTGGATTTCATCAATTCTTTGTTCAAATCCGATCTGTTGAAGTCTGGCGGGGATATTCCAGACGGGCACTATGCGGAGGAGTCGATGAAGCAAACGGTGGTGCCATTTCGGAATGGTATCATGCTCTCCATCGCAGCGGGATATGCGGAAAGCATTGGTGCGGATGCGCTGGTGATCGCCGCGCACTCGGGCGACCATGCGATCTATCCGGACTGTCGCGAACCCTTCATGCAAGCCATGGCCACGGCGATGGGTGAGGGGACTTACGCGAAAATCCAGCTCATCCGCCCATTCATCGCCATGGACAAAGCGAAGATTGCAGCCCGCGGCGTGGAGCTTGGAGTGGACTTCGCGGAGACTTGGTCCTGCTACAAGGGAGGCGAAATTCATTGTGGGGTATGCGGCACTTGCGTTGAGCGGCGTGAGGCATTCATTCTCGCGGGGTTGGCTGATCCAACAACGTATGCAGAGACCCCAGACTTGCCAATTCTTGCGGCCAATCCATCGGCGACAATCCTCTCTCAGTGACTTAGAAAATTTCCCTCCATGCCTTACCGAATTTGCAAATCCATCGAAGTTGAAAATGGCCACATGCTCACGAAGCACCCGGACAAGTGTCGGTTTCCGCATGGGCACACACGCAAGGTCGAGTTCGTCATTGAGGCGGATGAACTGGATGATCGGCAAATGGTTTGTGATTTCAAAATCATCAAAAGCATAGTCGGTGAGTGGTTGGATGGCTTCGACCATGCACTGTGCATGAATACGGCGGATCCAGCCTATCAAGAGTTTAAATCGCGCTACGGTGACCGTGTCATTGGTTTTGAAAATCAGGACCCGACGACCGAACTGATGGCGCGGACAATCTTCGACCACACCGCATCCGCTCTCGCCAGCTATGCAAACGAAAGTGAGGCGCGTTATCCACTCCAGTCCGGGGTGCGACTCGTCCGCGTCCGCGTCTGGGAGACTTCCTCATCCTGGGCGGAATACGAACAATCTATCTGAAACCATGGCTTCCAAGCAATCCACACTTCCCGACATTCAAGCGACCCCCGACACTCGTGGCCTTGCCATCGACCAAGTCGGCGTTTCTGATCTCCGCTACCCGATTCAGGTTCTCGATCAAGACGGAAAATCATTTCCCACCGTCGCGAAGATCGCGATGTCTGTGCATCTGCCACATCACTTCAAGGGCACGCACATGAGTCGTTTCCTCGAAGTTCTCAGCAAACACGAGGGTGAGGTGACAATGCGCACGCTGCCTGATATTCTCCACGATCTCAAACACCGTCTCGATGCTGAGGAGGCGCATATCGAAGTGGCCTTCACGTATTTTGTTACGAAAAAAGCGCCTGTTTCAGGGGCTCCGGCGAAGGTTGGTTGTGATTGTGTATTCAAAGGAACGTCGAATGGAAATTCCGATGACTTCGTTCTTTGCGTGACGGTTCCCGTGACGACTTTGTGTCCGTGCAGCAAGGAGATTAGTGAATACGGTGCGCACAATCAGCGCGGTTATGTGACTCTCGAAGTGCGGCCTAAGGCCACGGCAAACGGTTGGGAATTGATTCTAATCGAAGATCTCATCGAGGTCGCCGAGCGCTCGGGATCTGCACCTGTTTACGCATTGCTCAAGCGCACCGACGAGCGTTTTGTGACGATGCAAGCTTATGACAATCCGGTCTTTGTCGAAGATGTCGTCCGCAATGCTGCCGCGATTTTGCGCGCGGATCCAAGGGTTTCGTCATTCACCGTCAAGGCCGTGAATCACGAAAGTATCCATGATCACAATGCGTTTGCAACGATTGTCAGCCATGTTGTAGGTTAGAAACTCCGTGATTTCATGCTGAGGATCATTCCACCCGCCGTCTTGTTGGAGGCTTATGCGAGCGGAGTTTTTCCGATGGCGGATCAGGGGGAGATTCACTGGTTTTCGCCATCCCAGCGCGGCTTGATCCCGCTGGACGAGCGATTTCACATTCCACATGGTTTGGCGAAGAGTCTGAAAAAAGCGCCGTTTGAAATTCGGTGGAACACAGCATTCCGCGATGTCATGTTAGGCTGTGCGGAGCGTGATGAGACATGGATCGACGACGTGATTCTCGACAGCTACTGCACGCTGCACCAGCAAGGATGCGCACATTCCGTGGAATGTTGGGATGGCGATGGCCTGCAAGGCGGGCTGTATGGAGTCGAGCTCCCCGGCATATTTTTCGGGGAAAGCATGTTTTCCAGAAAGACCGATGCTTCAAAAATCGCGCTTGTCGCCTTGGTGTCCGTGATGCGTGAAAAGCGCTTTTCGTTGTTGGACACGCAGTGGATGACTCCTCATCTCGAACAGTTCGGAGGCTACGAACTGCCGCGTGAGGCCTATCAAGCCGCGCTACGGGATGCCATGAGCGAGGGGTCCGAGCGCCTGAAAAGCCGCCAAGAAGCGGAAAAATCACAGGATGATTCATTTCTTTGAAAATTTGCCAAGTTTTCGCTTCACCTCTCGGCGGGAATGACAATACTCCGCCCGTCCGCAAGGAACGCCGGCCGGCTTAGCTCAGTGGTAGAGCAACTGATTTGTAATCAGTAGGTCATCAGTTCGACTCTGATAGCCGGCTCTCTTTGGTTCTTAGCAGGTTACAGCAATTTTTTGTCTAGCGGAATAAATGGTCCCTGCCGCTTCTGTGCCTCTAGCAGAGTAATCGGCGATTCCCGCCCCGCCATCGATGCCGGCGTGTTCAAGAACGGCACGAAAAAGCCCGCCGGGATTTCTCCAGGCGGGCTTGGGTCGATTGCTTGCTCGGTCAAAGGACGACAAAGCGGTCTGCGTGCCAGCCTAGATCTTCGCCTTGATAGGTGGGGTCTACACCAAAGTTTGGGGAGTGGGCGTTTTTTAAGATTTCAAATGAGTTGGGGATTGGCTGGGTTCAGCCGCATTGGGCGATGACGCGCAGGCGGTAGTTTTCGAAATTCCTGAAGC
>JBEGOB010000335.1:0-7705 GCA_041182265.1 Verrucomicrobiota bacterium
GCCTTTTGGGATCGCGACTTTCAGAGTTCGTGATGGGTCCGGCATGAAGGGGCGCGGTTTTAACGGCCAGCCCTGAGTAATCAAGCCATGTTTTGCATTAATTTCACAAACTCCCGAATTCGGAGCAGTTTTTGGAAAGAAATCCCGTGCGCGGTGCCGTTTCATCGGCGAAGCAGCAAGCGCTCCTGCGCTGCCCCATTCACTCTCCGACCCGATGTTACGCTTCACAATCTTCCTCGCCTCGCTCACGACCCTCGCCTCGTCCACATACGCAGAGCAAGTCCATCCCCCACGAGATCCCGCCTATCGCCTTGTCTGGTCAGACGAGTTCGACAAAGACGGCCCTCCAAATCCCCAAAAATGGCAGTCTGAGCTGGGTTTCGAGCGCAACAAAGAGCTGCAGTGGTATCAACCGGAAAACGTCAAATGCGAGGACGGACTGCTCGTCATCGAGGCGAGGAAGGAATCCCGCGCCAATCCAAATTTCGAAAAAGGATCATCCAATTGGAAAAAAAACCGTGAGTTCGCGGAATTCACCTCTGGCTCCATCATCACCCGGAGCGATCAAGAATGGCACTTCGGCCGGGCAGAAGTTCGTGCAAAATTCAAGGCCCTGCCCGGTCTCTGGCCCGCCATCTGGACGACCGGACACGGGCGCTGGCCACATGCCGGAGAGATCGACATCATGGAGTTCTATCAGGGAAAAATCCTCGCAAACTTCGTCTGGGCTGGGAAATGGGGCGTGGACCATTGGCAAACAAGCCACCATCCCATTGAAAAATTCGATCGCCTGACATGGGACGAAAAATTCCACCTATGGGTCACTGAGTGGGACGAGCATGAAATCAAAATTTACCTCGATGGCACCCTCCTCACCACCCTCCCCATGAAAACCGCGATCAACCAAGACGGCCCTGCCATCAACCCATTCCTCGCGCCACAACGTTTTCGGCTCAACCTCGCGATCGGCTCCAACGGCGGTGATCCGTCGAAAACACCGTTTCCTCAAAAATTTTACGTGGACTACGTGCGGCTCTACAAAAAATAGCGCCGGCACCCGGAAATTTCAGCCCTTCACCAGAGTCATCACACACTCAAGGTGACGCGTATGCGGAAATAAATCGAAGGGCTGCACGTCTTCCAAGCGATACCCGCCCTCCGCCAATAATTTCAAATCACGCACCTGAGTCGCAGGGTCGCAGGAAACATAAACCAAGCGCGCTGGCGAAAATTTCACCAACTGTTCGATGAACTCCGGCGTGCATCCTTTGCGTGGCGGATCAATCACCACCGCCGTCTCGGCCGCAGGAAAAGCGATTTGATCGAAAATAGCCTCGGCGGAAGCAGTCAGGAAACTTGCATTCGTGATATGGTTCGCCGCCGCGTTTTTCCGGGCCCACTCGCATGACGTCTCAGAAACCTCAACCCCAGCGACTTTCTCGAAATTCCGGGCCAAAGTCAGAGAAAACAAACCGGAGCCACAATACGCATCCACCAAGAATCTCGCCCCGCCGGCGCTCGCCTGCTTCGCGACATAGCCGGTGAATGCCGGCAAAATAAACGGATTGTTCTGAAAAAAATCACCCGCAAGAAACTGAAATTTCAAATCCCCCACCCGCTCGGTGGCCACCGCCTTAAAGTCGGTCTCCACGCGATCCTCCGTCGCACGCATCAGCACCGTCGCCCCGCGCTTGAAGGTGTGGGCACGCGCTCGCAAACCGTCACGAATCGCTGGCAACTCGCGGTTGATCGTCTCCATCGCAATCGGGCACTGCGGCACATCAATCAATTGCGACCGCCGACCAAACGCCAAAAAGCCGATCGGCCCCAGATCGCCATCCTTCGCCTTTTCAAAGTGCGGCGTAATCTTCGAGCGATAATTCCAAACTTGCTCCGAGGACAAACAATCATTCACGGGAAAGGTGATCGCCGCCATGTGCTTGAGCAATTCACCAACCTGCCGCGTCTTCCATGCGAGCTGTTTTTCGTAGGAAAGGTGCTGATATTGGCAGCCTCCGCACTCACCGAACAAGGGGCAGCCCGGCGAAATCCGGTCTGGCGACGGCGTGATGACCTCGACGAGATCCGCATGCGAGCAATTCTTGTCATTCCGAAAAACCCGGGCCTTCACGCGCTCACCCGGCAAGGAAAACGGCACAAAAACCACCCAACCCTCCACGCGACCCACTCCCGCTCCCAAATTCGTGAGAGCATCAATCGTGATTTCGATCTCCTGATGGTAATCAAACGGCGTTGGGACAAACTTCTTCGGCGGGCGCGGTGACATGGCAGGCCGCGAGATTGCCCGGCAGAAGTCAGCCGGGCAATTTGATTTTCACGCCAAACCACACAAGCCCCCAGCGAATCCAAATTTCCCCAGCGATGCGGGATCATTCGGAGCATATGCGTTGCCCCGCAGACCTTCTGCAGCGATGTTTCCCGGCGTGACCGCCCTCCTCGACCGCATCCGAGAAATTTCGCCCCACGCCGAGCCCATTTTGGTCATTTCCCTGACGGCGATCCTCGGATTGCTCATCGGCAGCATCAAGTTTCGTGGCATGAAACTCGGCGTCGCTGGAATGCTTTTCAGCGGCCTCCTGCTTGGCCACTTCGGCTTGACCCTGAACCCGCATCTCATGGCGTTTCTCAAGGAATTCGGGCTCGTCCTCTTCGTCTTCACCGTCGGACTCCAACTGGGACCCAGTTTCTTCAACTCGATCAAGAACGACGGGCTCAAGCTCAATTTCCTCGCAGTCCTCGTGGTCATTCTCGGCGCCGCCATCGCCTTCAGTGGCGGACACCTCCTCCACTGGAACCTCGGCACCACCGCGGGAGCCCTGTCAGGAGCCACCACCAACACCCCCTCACTCGGAGCCGCCCAACAGGCCCTCGCCTCCACCGGAAATGGCGCAGCACCCACCCATCTTGCCGCCATGGCCTACGCCGTCACCTACCCCTTCGGCGTCCTTGGAATCATCCTCTCCATGGTCATTCTCCGCATCATTTTCCGCATCGATCCCGACAAAGAAGTCCGCGCCATCCAACAACGCATGACCGAGGGCACCCACGAGGTGCAACGCGCAAGCTTCGTCATCGAAAACTCAAATCTCGCTGGCGAGCCCATCCGCAATGTCCCCGGTCTCGGCGATGAAGACGTGGTCGTCTCTCGAATCCGCCGCCAAGCCGAAACCCACGCGGAAATCGCCACTCGCGACACCGTTTTGCAAATCGGCGACGTCGTCCTCGCCGTCGGCTCTCCCGAGCAACTTCACCGCGTCGAGTTGGGCATTGGCCGCAGAGTTGACGAGGATTTGAGAAAATCCCCCGGCCCCCTGACATCCAAACGCGTGGTCGTCACACACCGCGACATCGTCGGCAAAACCATTGCCGCCACACGCATCAACCAGCGCTTCGGAGTCAACGTCAGCCGCGTCAGCCGCCAAGACATGATTCTCACCGCCCTCCCAAACCTGCGCTTGCAGTTCGGAGACGTGCTCAACCTCGTCGGCGAAGAAGCCGCGATCGAGCAAGCCGGCAAAATCCTCGGAAACTCAGTCCGCCAGCTGAACGAGACAAGTTTCGCCTCCATTTTCGTCGGCATCACCCTGGGTATTTTTCTCGGCCTTTACCCATGGACACTGCCCGGCCTCCCCGTCCCGCTGCGCTTGGGACTGGCTGGTGGACCGCTCGTCATTGCGATTCTCATGGGCCGCATGGGAAAAATCGGCCCGCTCGTCATCCACATGCCACTCAATGCAAACACCGCCTTCCGCGAGCTCGGCATCATCTTCTTCCTCGCCTGCGTCGGCCTCGGTGCCGGCGGGGAATTCGTGAAAACAGCATTCTCCACAACCGGCCTCCAATGGATGGCACTTGGAGCCGCCGTGACCACGCTTCCCCTGCTCATCGTCGGCATCATTGCCCGGAAATGGCTCCGGCTCGACTACCCCACACTCGTCGGAGTCCTTGCCGGCAGCATGACAGACCCACCAGCGCTTGCCTTCGCCAACAAGCTCACCCGCTCCGACTACCCATCCCTCGCCTACGCCAATGTTTACCCGCTGACCATGTTGCTGCGCATCCTCGTCGCACAGGTGGCCGTCCTCTGGCTGACCTGAAATCACATCCATTCCCTCCACCATCCCATCCGCGTGCAACTCACGCAGGATCGGGCTTGGCGAAATGAAAATCCGCACTCATGTTCCGCAACTTCTTCCCGGCATGAAAATCCTCAGCTACAACGATTCCGGCTACGCGCCCTTCATCCGCCGCCTCAACCGCCGCGCCTTGCCACAACCCGGAGTCCGCGACCTCGTCTCGGAAATCATCGCCGACGTCGCAAGCCAGGGCGATGCCGCACTGATCACGCTCACCAAACGCTTCGACAACGCGACACTCACGCCGAAAACTTTGTTTGTCAGCCAAGCCGAGTTTGCCGCTGCGGAAGCCGCCGTCACCCCGGCCACCAAGACCGCCATCGCCCGCACGCTCAGCAACATCCACGCCTTTGCCAAACGCAGCCTGCGCAAAGACTGGTCCGCCAAAAATGCAGAAGGTGCCACCGTTGGCGAGCGCTTCACCCCATTTGACCGCGTCGGCGTTTACGTCCCAGGCGGCAAAGCGCCGCTCGTCTCCACCGCACTCATGACGGCCGGCTTCGCCCAAGCCGCCGGAGTCCCCGAGATCCTTGCCGCGAGCCCCTGCGGCCCAGACGGCTCCGTCAACCCCGCCCTCCTCTACGCCCTCAAAGCCGCCGGCGTCACCGAGGCCATCAAAATCGGCGGGGCGCAAGCCATCGCCGCACTCGCACTCGGGACCAAATCCATCCGGCCCGTGGACCGCATCTTCGGCCCCGGCAACAGCTTCGTCGTCGAGGCAAAACGCCAACTCGTCGGTGCCGTCTCCATCGACCTCCTCCCCGGCCCCAGCGAAATTCTCATCCTCGCCGACAAATCCGGAAATCCTGATTTCATCGCCGCAGACATTCTCGCCCAAGCCGAACACGGCGGCGACAGCGTCGTTGGCTTCGCCACAGACTCCAAAACACTCCTCGCGAAAGTCGTCAAAGCCATCGAGCGCCAACTCCCGACACTCGGACGCCAAAAAATCATCCGCGAGGTCCTCAAGCGCGGCACCTTCCTCCTCCACCTCAAATCTTTCGAGGAAGGCGTCGCCATTTCCAACGCCTTCGCCCCCGAGCACTTATCGCTCATCACCTTGGACGAAGACCGCTGGCTGCCGCAAATCCGCACTGCCGGAGCCATTTACCTTGGCAATGACTCGCCCGTTGCCGTGGGCGATTTCCTCGCCGGCCCCAGCCACACGCTGCCCACCGGCGGCGCAGGTCGCTCATTTTCCGGCCTCCGCGCCGACCAATTCCAACGCCGGACCAGCATCGTCCGCCTCGATCGGAAATCCGTCGCCAAATCGCTCTCCGTCGTCGAGGAATTCGCACGCATCGAGGGCCTCGACGCCCACGGCCGCTCGACCGCCATCCGCTTGGAAATGTAAATTTCCCCGCCTCAGGAAATCCCATCCAGCACCTTCACCGCCTGCCACGCCGCCCCCACGTCGTGCACGCGGAACATCTGTGCGCCCCGCAACATCGCCGCGCTGATGCACGCCAGCGTCCCCGCATCCCGGCTCGGCGGATCCGGCAAATTCAAAACCTCGCCAATCACCGTCTTGCGAGAAACCGGCACCAGCACTGGACAGCCAAATTTCTGCAAGCGCCCCAATTCACGATACACCGTTAAATTATCCTCACGCTGCTTGGCAAAATCGATTCCCGGGTCCAGCACCACCGCGTCACGCGCCAAGCCCGACGCCTCCGCCAACTGCAATTTCGCTTCAAAAAACCGCTCCATCGCCCCCATCACATCGGGCCATTGTTGTTGGAAATGAGGCACTTTCGGCTCCCCCACGCTGTGCATGATCAAAAGTGCCGCGCCATGCGCCGCGCACGCCCGCGCATTCCTCCCGTCTGGCAGCGCGCCCATATCATTCACCAACTCGACATTTCCCATCCTCAAAACCCCTTCCACCACCTCCGGCCGCCACGTATTTGCCGAGAGAACAGGCGGCCAAACCTGCCCGGCATCCCGCGCCTCCAGCCCCTGCCAAACCTCTTCCCAGCGCCCTAAAAACCCCGCAAAGCGCCGCAATTCCTCGTCCACACTCACCGCCGCCCGATTCGTCCGCGCGCTCTCTGCCCCCACGTCCACCACATCTGCCCCCGCCGCCACCTGCGCCCGCGCCAAGCGGAGTGCCGCCTCAAAATCCAAAGTCCCATCCCCTGAAAATGAATCATCATTCACATTCACAATCCCCATCACCAAAGGACGCCGCGGAAACTCAATGACACGCCCCGGTAAAACCAATCTCATGCCCAAAGCTCTAATCCACCCCCCGGAATGGCGCAAACCAATCCACCCAGAACCCGCAAATGATCCCGCCGCCCCCAGCTCGCGGTCGCGCGCAGCCATGGTGCGGTGAGTTCTTGGTTTTGTCCTTGGCTAGGGACATGCGGGCGGAACGTCCGTCAATTGCCCCGGTTGATTCTGACCAACTGCCCGTGGAGCGAGTCCGTGGCTTGGAGCTGGGCGTGAATGCGGGCGGCAAGAGCCGGGAAATCCGTGTCCACGGTGCAAACGATAATGCCGTTGTGATCCGGGTGGAGGCGGTGAAGATGGATAAAGTCCTGGCGGTTGTGGGTGATCACAGCGCGTTTGTCTGCAGTTGCGTAGCGGAGCACTTCGTCATCGGGAATGGCGTCGTTGGCTTTGCCTGCGTCAAGTGATGTGAGCACGTCATGACCGAAGCCGCGTAGGGCAGCGACGACAGGCAGTGGGAAGTTCTCGTTGGAATAGAGCCGGGAAATCATGTGTCGTCTCCGTTCGCAGCGATTTCTCGATCCATTTCCTCGCGGTGACTTCGGGCGTAGTTCCACGCATTGGCGAGATCCTCGGCAGTAAGAGTGGGATAATCGGCCAGAAGCCCGGCCTCGCTGCGACCGTTGCGGCGAAGTGCTTCGAGCAACCAGACCGGGATGCGCGTGCGGATGATGCGGGCAGAGCCACCGCAGACGTTCGGTCGAGAATCAATGCCGGGATGGGCGTCCGCCACCTCGAGCGCGACGAGTGAAAGCAAGCGCATCTGATCTCCTTTGGGGAGATGGAGAACGGCGTCACGGATGTCGTCGAAGGTGGTGATCATGGCGGGAGAGTATCATGAATTCGCGGGGAGGAAGAGCAATTTTACCATGCGTTACCCCACCCTCACCTAGCAGTTATGAGCATGGAAAACTTGGACTGCGCGCAGCCTGCTGCCGCTTTCCCGGAGCCAGCCTGCTGGCCCGGAAGCGAATGTGGAGCTAAAGAAAAAGCCCGAAGGCTCTGCATCCCCCCCAGCAACTCCCCGCAGCCCCGGCAGATTTTTGCACGGTGAACCGCCAAACCATTTGCCTTTTCGGCGACAGAGCGCCCATCGATTGATGATTTACGACGCTTGATTGGGAAGAGGATGAATTCGCCCTTCGGTCACTTCGAAAGCACAGATCAACAATCATCAATTCTTGCCGTCGAGCCGCAAAACGAAGCAATCCCCTACCCAGGCTCCGTGCAAAAATCCGCCGTGGCTCTCAAATCACTATTGAGATTGGGAATTTTCCAATTGCAGCCATTCCCTGAAACGGTAACATTCTCCG
>JBEGOB010000336.1:0-2662 GCA_041182265.1 Verrucomicrobiota bacterium
AGCGGATTCGTGCGCGAACTGGTCGCAAACATGGCGATCTACTCGACAGGCGATGGTATCCGTGTCCAAGCACAATCACCCAATCCGGAATGGAATCGCGCCGCCGAAGCCTACTTCGCGATGTGGTCGTCCCGCTGTGAAGTGACGCGCCGGTTTTCCTTCGAGGAATGCCAAGCACTCGTCTGCCGAGGTATGGACATCGACGGTGAGTATTTCATCCACAAGACCCGCGACTCCCAAGGCGAACCTCGCATCCAATTGATCGAATCCCACCGCGTCGGCGACCAGTTCGGTTCACAGGAAACCATCGATGGAGTCGGTCTCGATGCGTGGGGCGCACCCGTTTTTTATCGGTTGCTGGAGGATGACGGTATCCACAACGATTTGCCCGCCCCCTCCATTTTGCACATCCACGAACCTGAATGGGCAGGCGGTGTCCGCTCTCACCCGACGATCCAACATTCGATCAACCACGTGCTCGATGAAATGGAATTGCTCGCCCTCGAAAAACACGCAGTGAAGGACAATGCCGACGTCTCCCGCATCCTCAAAACAGCGCGTGGAGAAATCGACGACAGCGGCGACTTCGTGGTCGGGGGCGCGGCAATTGGCACTGAAAATAGCGATCCCGTTTCGCTCCAACGCATCGTCGGCGGCAAGTTGATCGCGCTCAAACCCGACGAGTCACTCGACAGCTTCCAGTCGAATCGACCATCGCCCACCTTCACCGGCTTCTTGGAACACTTACGGCGTGACTCCGCTCTTGGGATGATTCCATTCGAGTTCGCAGCGGATTCCAGCAAGGTCGGCGGGGCGGGCGTACGATTAATCGTCGCCAAGGCCGACCGCCGCTTCTCATTCCGCCAGATGATCCTCGTAAGCCGGCTCATCAAACCCGTCTGGGCCTATGTGATCGGCGATGCGATTGCCCGTGGATCGTTACCTCCGATACCTGGGTGGTGGAAAATTAGCACTGTGCCACCAAAGCGGGTCACCGTGGACGCCGGACGCGAAGCCCAGCAAAACCGATCCGATGTGGAAATGGGGCTCAAAACGCTATCCGATCACTTCAACGAACAAGGGGCCGACTTCGGCGAAGAAATCGAGCGCCGGGCCAGCGATGCGAAGCTGATTATCGAGACGGCGGAGAAATATGGAATTCCGGTGGAGATGCTGTGGAAGCCGTCGTGACGAAAAAATCACACTGAATCAGGATTTAAGCATTGCTTTCGCGGGGGTGGGCTAGCAACTGCACCCAAGTCAAGCAAGCACAGTGTCTGTAGGGCAAATAAATACACCGTAACATGAAAATTCAAAGCCTCCTCACCCTTGCGGCAACTTCCGCGCTCATCACCTCCGCCTCTGCGTCCATTACCATGGACTGGGTCAATGTCGGCCATGCCGGCAATGCGGCGGACACCACCGGTTACGGTGCGGTGGCTTACGCTTACCAGATCGGCACATACGAGGTCACCAACGCCCAATACGCCGCGTTTCTTAATGCCGCGGACCCCACCGGCGCAAACGCCAACGGCATCTACAGCGCCAGTATGGGCAGTAATGCCCGCGGCGGCATCACCTACACGGCAGGCGCAGCCAGCGGCGCGAAATACACCCTCCGCACCAGCATGGGCGACAAGCCGGTGAATTTCGTGAGCTGGTATGACTCGGCGCGCTTCAGCAACTGGCTGGGCAATGGCCAGGGCACCGGCAGCACCGAAACCGGAGCCTACACGCTCAACGGCAACACGGGCATCATCGCCAGGAACGTAGGAGCCGCCGTCTCGTTGCCCAGTGAGGATGAGTGGTATAAAGCGGCGTATTACGACCCGACAGTCGGCGCGAGCACGAACAACTACTGGCTCTATCCGACCCAGAGCGATGCCGTGCCGACGTCGGCAGCGGCAGCGGCCGGTGGCACCGGCGATATCACCAATCCCGGCGCGAACGTGGCGAACTACAACAGTGGCGCGGATTGGAACGGTCAGAATGGCAACCTGACCACGGTGGGGAGCGCGGCGGCGCACAATTATTTCGGCACGGCCGACCAAGGTGGCAACCTCCGGGAATGGAACGACGCGGTGATTTCCGGCACCTCGCGCGGGCGGCGCGGGGGCGCTTGGAACGACGGCGAGGGCGGCTTGCGCGCATCCAACCGCAGCAACATCGGCGTCCCCACGGACGAGAACGCCTTCGTGGGTTTCCGAGTCGCCAGCAGCAGCGCCGCAGTCCCTGAACCAACGTCACTGCTCTCCATGGCAGGTCTGCTGGGTGGTGGTCTGTTGCTGCGTCGGCGTTCGAAGCATTCCCTTTGATCCTCTATCCCTTTGTCCTTTGAAACGCAGGGGCGGGCCTCCGGGTCCGCCTTTTGCTGTTTAAGTGACCCCGCGTTGACACCCATTCCGGGGCGTGAACTCGCTCCTCCTGCAAAATCGCGAATGGTTAATACAACCTGACGTACTTCGGTCGATGATCGCTGCGGCGGATTCTTTCCGTGCGCTTGGCAATTCAGTCGTTCGTGACCAAGCATCCAGCTCTCTTCTATCCGTTGAGGATGGAGTGGCCACGGTATCAATCAGCGGCCCCATCATCCGCAAGCCCGACATCTTCGCCCGGGTGCTGATGGGCGCGACCGACTCCGAGGAAATCGGAGCTGCGATTC
>JBEGOB010000337.1:0-10695 GCA_041182265.1 Verrucomicrobiota bacterium
CAACTGGAGGGTTTTGCAGCCGAGAGTCGGGTATTTCCAATCGTTGAATTTTCCAGTGTTTCCGGATTCAACCTGGCTGCAATACAGATTGATGCGAGTGCGCTTCCGGATGCGATAGGAACATGGTCCGTGCGAGTGGATGAAGATTCGCTCGATCTGGTGTTTACGGTGAATTCCTATGAGGCGTGGATTTCCGGATATCCTGAGATTTCCAATGCGGATTCTGCCGCGGATCCGGATGGGGACGGTTGGAGCAATCGAGATGAGTGGATCATTGGCACGGTGCCGGTTGATTCCTCATCGCGGTTTAGGGTGGATGTTTCGGCAGTTGGTATTTCCTTTGACCGCTTGCCGGGGCGTAATTACCAAGTCGAGACCTCGGTTAATTTGTCGGGTGATTGGGAAGCGCATGGGACAGTGGTTTCCGGCAGCGGTTCAGTGGTCGTGCCTCACTCAGGGGAAATTGGGCTGCGGCGCTTTTACAGAGTGGTGATTTCAACCTTGCCGTGAGAGTGTTCCCGAAAATGATCTATGGGGTCGCCATCCTGATGTCGGTGTGGCAGCATCATGTGCGTATGCTTGGCTTGCATAAAATAGCGGGGATTCTTCTGGCTCTCATTGGATCGGTTCTACCGGTGCGTGCGAACGAAGGGCTTGTGGGTGATTTTCTATATTGGTTTCCGGAGCGTTTTTCCAAGCGTTTGGTGCAGATCGACTCGCGACTGAAAGAGATTCGTGACGAAGTGGACACCTTGCCAGTGATGTCCGACAACGATGCGCGTGGAACGCACGGCTTCCATTCCAATTTCAGTTACGAGTCCGAAGTGCACTGGTTTGAAATGAAGTGGGCAGAGCCGCAGGTGATCGATGGGATTGGGATGATTCCGACGCGAATTATCACTCAAAGTGGCATGCGTTCGAATTATGGGCTTCCTGTGAGTTTGCGAATCGAAGCCACGCGGGAGGGCGAGGCGAAACGTTTTGTCTTGGCCGAGATTCCCGAGACACGGCTTGATCTTCGGCAGGGAGATCCCTTATTTCTTGAGCTTAAAGCGAAGGGAATCACTTCATTACGATTCATTCCGATCAATCTGCCGACATTGCCGGGTAAGGGTGTGCGTTTCTTTTCGCTCGCGGAAGTGATGGTGTATCACGGGGAGGAAAACATTGCTCGTCGCGCGAAGTTGGGGGCGAACTACAGCATTGATGGCGAGGTGGGTTGGAATATCAATTATCTGATTGATGAACAGTCACCGCTGGGGCCGCCTGAACTACCGAAGCGAGGGCAGAGCTTGGGGTGGCACGGAGATTTGTCGCGGGGTTCGACGACCGCGACTTGGGCGCTTGTTGACTTGGGGCGGCATCATGCAATTGATCGGGTTAGGCTTGTGGGCGCGCAAGGAGATGCGCCGGTTAAAGGGCCGGGCTTTGGGTTTCCTGTTAGGTTCAAGCTTGAGATTTCAGAAGATCCGTTGAGTGGGCCTTGGGTGCAGGTTGGAGGAAGCGGTGAGTTGGACATGCCGAATCCGGGCTATAACCCAATGACATTTCGGTTTGCGCCAGTTCTCGGTCGGTATGTCCGGTTGGTGGTGGAGAAGCTTCATGCTCCGGATCGTTTTACGATGGCGCGGATTCTTCTGTCTGAATTCGAGGTGTTTTCCGGTGGTCAGAATCTTGCGCTGGGGCGCCCGGTTTCCACTCCGGATTCGTATGAAAGTATTCCGCATGATTCTACGCGCGTGTGGAGTCGGACCGGGTTGACAGATGGATATTCGTCCACCGGATTTTTGATTTCAGAGCGCAAGTGGGTTTCCAGTTTGGCGCGTCGTTTTGATCTCATTTGCGAGGTCAATTTGCTGTCATCAGAGAGGGATGCCTTGCTTACGGGGTGGCGCTATCTGGTGTTAGTGCTCGCCTTTGGGGTGCTCAGTGTGGCGGTGATGGCGCTTGGAGTGTGGTTGATCCGTTTGCGCTTGGAAAATCGGCGGACGGTGCTCGCCCTCCGCACGAAGATTTCCAGTGATTTGCATGATGAGGTTGGGAGCAATCTGGCGACGATTGCGCTTCTGTCCGAGCTAAAGTCCAGTTCTGAAAATTTGGATGATATCAATCGACTGTCGCGCGAGACATCGCTGGCCTTACGTGAGATTGTTGAGATAACTCTGGCACCGCAGCGACCGCGTAAGCCTCTACTTGAGCGTTTGCGGGAAATTGCGTCGCTGATGCTGCGGGATCATGAGTGGAGTTTTGAGGGGGACGAGTCGCCGGATATGGACTTGGAGCAGCGGAAGAATTTGGTGTTTTTTTTCAAAGAGTCATTGCACAATATTTTACGTCATGCGAACGCCAAGTCAGTTCGTATTGTGTTGGAAAAACTTCCAACTAATTTCAGTTTGACGATTGAAGATAACGGGGGAGGCATGGTATCTTCCGGTGATCCGGCGGGCAGTCTCCGCACTTTGCGCCAGCGGGCGGACCGTCTCGGAGGGTCGCTGAGTGTTGAGAGTGATGCGCGCCAGGGCACCCGACTTGTTTTGATATTTCCTATCCAATCCCGAAAATGAATTCAGCTCTATCAAAGTCGGTTCACCGTGTATGTCTGATTGAAGATCATCAGGACTATCGGCGAGTGTTGCAGCAGGCGATCAATTCAAGCGTCCATCTTCACTGTGATTTGGTATTTTCCTCGATAGAAGCGTTCAGCGAGGGCGTGCGCGTGGGAGAAGAGATTGATGTCGTGTTGTTGGATCTTGGCTTGCCGGGAATGCACGGAGTCGAGGGGATTTCCGTGATCCAGCGGCGGTTTCCTGGGGCGAAAATTCTCGTATTGACGGTGTATGATCATAAGCCGGTGGTGTTGCAGGCGCTTGCGGCTGGCGCTGGAGGTTATCTTTTGAAGGCGGATCGCCTTGAGACAATTCTGCGTTGCATTGATGAAGCGTTGGATGGGGGAGCTCCTTTGAATAGTCACATTGCGCGGATGATTCTATCGACTTTCAATACCGTGAAGCCGGAAAAGGCTGAAACTGATTTAACAGATCGTGAACGTGAGACCTTGTCTCTTCTAACCAAGGGTTTGATTAAGAAGGAAATTGCCGAGAAGCTTGGAGTTTCTTATCATACGGTTGATACTCATGTGAGGAACATCTATGGCAAATTGCAGGTGCATAATCTATCAGGTGCAGTTGCCAAAGCGATTCAGTTAGGATTGAACTGAAAGGGAGGATCGGGCCGTAGTCGCTGGGCTATGGGTCGATGAACAGGCTTGTATTTCCGGGGTAGCTTGGGTTTGCTGCGTTTCTATGACTGAAACTGACTGCCCAATTTGCGGAATGACTGAGATTTTAAAAGTTGCGAGTGGCTTGGAATGCGTGACTTGCGGTCACGAGTGGGTGGGAGAGGAAGTGGCGGAAGAGTCGGCCGGCGAGCGCGTTGTGAAGGACGCTTATGGAAATATTCTCGTGGAGGGCGATGTGGTGGCGATGATCAAGGACTTGAAGTTGAAGGGGACTTCGCAAGTTTTGAAAGTGGGCACCAAGTCCAAACCCATCCGTCTTGTTGACGGGGATCACGAAATTTCGTGCAAGATGGAGGGCTTGTCGATCGGCCTGAAAGCGTGTTTTGTCAAGAAGGTGACAGTTTGAGTCACTCGAATTGACTGCTTAGCCCTTAATCTCGAGGAGCATTTGAGGGTTGTTGGGGAATTTCTTGAGGAAGAACAAGAGACGTTCCATGGCCTCAGCCGGGCGGTGGCCCGAGAGGCCACGGCGGATGAGGTGGATTTTGTGCAGCATGTGTTCGGGTAGAAGCAACTCTTCGCGCCGTGTGCCAGATTTGAAGATATCGACGGCAGGATAAATGTAATTTTCCGCGATTTTGCGGTCGAGGACGAGTTCCATATTTCCGGTGCCTTTGAATTCCATGAAAATGGCTTCATCGGCGCGGGAATTGGTTTGGATGAGAGCGGTCGCGAGAATGGTCAGCGATCCGCCGCCGCGAGTGTTGCGAGCTGCTGCAAAAAGGCGGCGTGGTATCTCGAGTGCGCCGATGGTGATGCCGCCGGAACCGGTTCCACGACCGCGATTGTTCATGTTGCTATTGTATGCGCGAGCGAGGCGGGTGATCGAGTCCATCAGCAGAAAAACATCTTTTCCCGCTTCCACGAGGCGCTTGGCACGCTCGATGGCCAACTCGGCGATGCGGCAGTGATTGCGTGGTTGTTCGTCATTGGAACTTGCGTAAATTTCTGCGCCGGGGAGGGCGCGGCGGAATTCGGTCACCTCTTCCGGGCGCTCATCGACCAAGACGACCATCAGATGGATGGTTTCCTCATATTTTTCTCGAATGGCCTCGGCCATGTGCAGGAGAAGTGTGGTTTTGCCGGATCGGGGCGGCGAGACGATCAGGCCACGTTGGCCGCGACCGACGGGTGCCATGATATCGACGACGCGCGTGGTGAAGCGTTCGGGAGTGGTCTCGAAGCTGATGCGTTTGGCGGGGTTGATCGCTTTGAGTTCGTCGAAATGCGGAAGTTTTGAGGCATCCTCAGGTGGCATGTCATTCACCTGGGTGATCTCAACGAGTTGCGGTCCGCGCGGGCCGTCTTGGCAGAGGCCGTGAATCCATTGGCCGAGACGTAGGTTGTATTTGCGGATGATTTCAGGAGTGACGAAAACATCGTCACGCGCTTGTTCAAAGTTTTTGCCGGGAAGGCGAAGGAAGCCGAAGCCCTTGGGTGCCAGCTCGAGCATGCCATTGGTTTCAATTTTCGGTCCGTTGAGTTGGGCGGTTCTGCGATCGTCGAAATCGTGGCCCTGTTGACCTTGGCGGGGTTGACCCGAGGCCTCGTGGCGCTGGCGTGGATGTTGTTGCTGCTGCTGAGGATGGGGTGTTGCACCTGGCTCATTGTGCTCGCCGGCGCGGCGTTTCCGCTTGTCACGGCGGCGCTTGCTGCGGGTTTCACGTGGTGGGCCTTGACCGTCGCGTTGTTGAGGTTCGCGTTGTTGGAAATTGCGGTTTTGCCCGTCGTGAGGTGGGCGCTCACGGCGTTCCTCGCGGCGTCCGGAGGGTTCACGTGGGCCGTCATGGTCAACTGGGGGCGATGGTGGTGGCGGGCTTGCTTGAGTTTGTGCTTGGGGTCTCGGCGACTGAGGGAATGGCTGGCTGGCGGGTGCGACGGGAGCGGGAGCGGGGGCGCTGGCCATGGGAGCTGGTGACGGCTGGCTGGCGCTTGGTGAGGGGTTTGCCTTGGTGGCGACCATGCGTCCGCCGCCGGGGACGCGTCCGAAGCGGCGTGGCTCGTCGGAGGGCGTGGTGGACTCACTTGGGGTGCTAGCGGCAGATTCTTGGGGTGCAGTCGCAGATTTTGCGCGTGGTTGGCGCGTGGCGCGTGGGGTCGGCTCAGGAGCGGGTGCAGACAGAAAAGGGAGTTCTGGAGTGCTTGCCGCAGCCGCGGACTTCTTGGTGGCTCTCTTGGTTGCGACCTTTTTCACTGGGGTCGATTCAATTGAAAACGAGGGAGTTGCGGCTTTTTTTGTGACCGTTTTGGCTGCGGTTTTCTTGGCTGCGACTTTCTTCACCGCCGTCTTGCTGGCGGTGGTTTTTGAGGCTGCGGTCTTGCCAATTGCGGTTTTAGTGGCGCGCTTGCGTGCTGGGGAAGTCTCGTCGCTGTTGCCAGTTTTTGACTTAGGCGAAGAATCCTCGTTGGTTTTGGTGCTCATCCGGAATCTGTTAAGGTGGGTAGGTGCGTGCCGCGTTGGCGGTGTTGCCGATGTTTTAAGAGTGGGCTATCAAGTGCGGTTTTGTGCGCGCACTTGATGGTTGCCCCGCTTGGTGTGGCATCGACTCTAGCTCTAGGGTATGTGACCGAAAACCACCGAAAATGGTGGGATTTGGCGATTGAAAATTGGGTGATGATGGCGTGCAGCCGTTGAAGTGGGACACTCGGATGGATGCGTAACAAGAATGAATGCGTAACAAGGATGGGGACTAACGAACCTGCAAGCCCGCCGACTCGATCTGCTTTTCACAAGCGTCCAAGGCCCGGCAGGGCAAGTGGGCGTTAACCCAGAGGGAATCTCGGAAATTCGACGCGAAACACCGCTCCGTCGTTCCAGTGCCGAGACGCTGCGCTAGCGAAGCGGACTTGGCAAATCAAATTTTCGAGGCATTTCACTCGACGAAATTTCTCCATGAGTCGGAGTTTCTGTGAATTTTGCCGATTGCCGAAAGGTGCTTGCAGTGGCAGAGTCCGGCCGTGAAATTGAGTTGCACACGTCTGCTGTCGGTCATCGCCGCCTTGATCCTTCCCGTTGTGGCCGAGGAGGCCGTTGTCGAGCCTAAGCCGGAGATTCCGAAGGATTTGCTGGATGATCCGCACGTTCGTGAGGAGCTTGCCGTGAATGAATTTACGGCTCCGTCTATTTCGAAACTGTTTGATACTTTGCAGTTTTTGATGCCGCTGCCCATCGCGGAAGTGGCGAGGAAGATGCCTGCGCGGATGTCTCAGGATCGTGCGGATTTGGCGATCGAGCTGGGATTTCTGATTGCGGACGGGTTTCTAGTCGTCCAGGCGGAGCAGTTGGATCAAGTCGAAGAGTTGGCGAAAGATCTGACGCGCTATGGGAAGGCCTTGGGTGCTGGAGACCGTGTGAACCGCCATGCCGCCAGCTTGCTGGACAGTGCGAAAAACAAAGATGTGGCGCAGTTGAAAAAAGAACTTTCTGCCACTCAGCGCGATGTTGAGGCAGAGTTGGTCACCTTGCGTGATGCGGATTTGGCGCATTTAATCTCGCTGGGCGGTTGGATTCGTGCGCTTGAGGTCTCCACGGTGGCGGTGGATAAGCAATTTTCCGTTGAGCGTGCGCGCAAAGTGATGCGTGAAGATATTGCCGATTACTACACCGAGTCGGTGGCCGGGCTTGAGCCGCGGATTTCTGAGCGGCCGAACTATTTGGCGATGCGTGATTTGCTCGCCGGCTTGCGGACGGAAATGGTGCTGGAGGAGGATGCTGAGCCGACGGTCGAGATGATGGCTGAGATCCGGCAACAGGCGGCGAAGTTGGTGGAACTCGCACTGGAGCGGCAACAATGAGTTTGTCGAAGCAGGCGCGCGTTGCGGTTTTAGGGCTTGGGATCATTGGTTCGCGTGCTTGTGCGAATTTACGGGCGGCGGGCTGGAGCTTGGCGTGTTGGAACCGGAGTCCAAAGAACTCGGTGGGTGAAGTTCTCACTCCCGAGGTGGCCATTGCGGGGGCGGAAATTGTTTCGATTTATCTCAAAGATGTTCCGGCTGTGCGCGAAGTTTTGACTCGCATTGAGATGTTTCTCGAGCCGGGCCAAGTGATTTTGAATCATGCCACCTTGGATCTTGAGACCACGCATTGGCTTGCGGATCTTTGCTTGGTGCGTGGCTGCCGCTTTCTTGACGCTCCGTTCACGGGGAGCAAGCTGGCTGCCGAGGGTGGGCAATTGATCTACTATATCGGGGGAGATCTTGAATTGGCGGAGCGTCTGAAACCCTATCTCGGAACCACCTCGAAATCTCAGTTGTATTGTGGAGAAATCGGTGCGGCGACTGTCGTGAAACTCGCGACCAATCTGATTTCCGCATGCAGTGTGCAGGCGATGGCGGAGGCACTTGCCATCGCCACGCATCACGGTGTCGAGGCGGATTGTTTGATTGCCGCAGTTTCTCAAAATGCCTCATCTTCCGTATTGAGCGGCATGAAATTGCCGACCATGCTTGCGGGGAATTTCGAGACGCATTTTTCGCTCTCGAACATGAGCAAGGATAGCCGCTATATGTTAGCACTTGCGGAATCCGCTGACTTGCAAACTCCTGCGATTGCCGCGGTTTCACGCAGGATGGCCGATCTATCTGATGCTGGACTGGGCGGTTTCGACTACTCGGTTCTTGCACAACCTTATTTGAAAAAATCTTGAACACACATTATCGAATTCAATTGGGAAATCCGGCGATTCTTGAGTTCCGCGGGCCGGATGCGGTGCGATTCCTCAATGGTCAGCTCACTCAGGATGTTAGGTGTGTTGTTGGGAATGGAACTTCTCGATCCTCCTGCGTGACCGATGCCAAGGGGCGCTTGCAATTTCGTGTGATGTTGACTGAGTTCGGGCCGGACGTTTTGTGGGTGGAGGGTGCGGCAGATTGGGCCGAGGCATTGGAGGCGCGGCTCACTCGCTATCTGATTGCAGATGACGTGGAAACTGCCGATCTAACGTCGAGTTACAGCTTGGTGCATTTTACGGGTTGGGAGCCTGATGCGCCTGCTGGAGTGCTTGTGCGGAAGTCGAGTCGTTTCGGTGTGGAGGGCACGGACTGGTGGGTTCCTGCGGGCGGGGAAATCGAGTTTCCTGCCGGGGTGGAGTTGCTGGCGGGTGATGCGCTTGAGGATTTCCGAATTGCACGGGGAGTGCCGGCTTGGGGCGCGGAGTTGGTGGAGGGAATGCTGCCGCCTGAGGCACGCTTGGAGGCGACGGATCTCTCGTATCAAAAAGGTTGTTACATCGGCCAAGAAGTGATTTCCCGCATCAAGTCTGCCGGGAAGGTGAATCGTTATTTGTCACGTTTTCGCTTTGATGAGAAGGTGCCACTGGTGCTTGGGCCTTTGGAAAACTCCGCAGGGGCGGTGGCTGGTGAGTTGACGAGTGTTTCACTGCGAGCGCATGACGGAATGCGGCAGGCGCTCGGGTATGTGAAGCGTGGCGCGGCGGATTTGTTCTTCCGCGCGGCGGACGGCACGGCCTACCCAGCGCTTATCGACTGAAGGTGAATTTTTTGTTCGGGTTTTCCCACTGGCTTCCATTAAGAACCTGCGCGTGGCTCTGCTCTTGGCGATAGAATCTTCCTGTGATGAGACGGCGGTTGCGATCGTTCGTGGTGCGAGCGGTCATGCGACCGAAGTTCTGGCGTCAGAAATTTCCTCGCAGATCGAGTTGCACCGCGAGTTTGGTGGAGTCGTGCCGGAATTGGCTTCGCGCAATCACTCGCTGCACCTGCGTGGATTGGTGGAAAAAGCGTTGGCGGATGCCGGGGTCGAGATGCGCGAGCTTGATGCCTTCGCCGCCACGACAGGTCCCGGACTTGCCTCATCGTTGTTGATTGGCAGCACGGCGGCCAAGGGGATGGCCTGCGCCTTGCTGCGTCCTTTTTTGGGGATCAATCACTTGGAGGGGCATTTGTTGTCGCCGTTTCTTGCGGAGACTTCGGTGCCGCCGCACCTTGCCTTGATCGTGTCGGGCGGGCACACCTTGCTGCTCGATGTCGAGGGTGCCGGGCGCTACCGGAAGCTCGGTGGGACGCGCGATGATGCGGCGGGTGAGGCGTATGACAAGGTCGGGAAAATGCTGGGTTTGCGCTATCCAGGCGGGCCGGAAATCGAGAAGGCCGCAGTGACAGGGAACCCGAAAGCCTACGACTTTCCGAGGTCGATGTTGCATGAGCCGCATCTGGATTTTTCCTTTTCCGGCTTGAAAACGGCGGTGCTTTACACCTTGCAGCGCGAGACAGGGGCACTTTCCGTGCCCGATCTAGCCGCCTCATTCCAGCAGGCGGTCATCGATATTCTCGTCCAGAAAACCTTGCGCGCGGCAAAGCAGGCTGGGCGGCGGAGGATTGCGCTATCTGGTGGTGTGAGCCTCAATCAGGCGCTGCGCCGCGCGTTCACGGCTGCGGCGGCTCGTGAGGGGTTCGAAATTTCCGTCGCGCCGCCCGCATTTTGTACCGACAATGCCGCGATGATCGCATTTGCTGGACTGCTGCGGCACTTGGCGGGCGAGAGTTCTCCGCTGTGTGACGATATTCATCCAAATTTACCGCTGGTTTAAAAAACTTTGCTTGGTAGAAAGGCAGCATCCATGATCCATAAAACACTGGTTTTTGACTTCGACGGCACCATTGCCGACACGCTTGGCGAGACGCGCCGGATCTTCAATCTGATGGCACCTGACTACGGCATCCGGCAAGTTGCGGAAGACGAGTTGGAATCGTTGCGCCATTTGTCGCTCAAAGAGTTACTCAATCACTTGGACATTCCGAAAAGGCGGGTGCCGGCTTTGATATCGCGTGGCACTGGGATGATGCGTGGCAATATCACCCAGCTCCAACTCATCGCTGGCATGGCCGAAGTGCTCGTCGAGCTGCGGCGTCACACGGACTGTTTTGGGGTTTTGACGTCCAATGCGACTGCCAACGTCGATCTTTTTTTGCAGACTCACGGCCTGCGCGATCAATTCGACTTCATTTCCTCCACTTCCAAGCTCACGGGCAAGGCGAAGCATCTTAAAGCCATTCGTAAGACGTTCTCGCTTAGGCCTGAGCAGATGCTCTACATCGGTGATGAATTGCGAGATGTGAAGGCTGCGCAAAAAGCTGGAATTCCGATTGCCGCCGTGACTTGGGGATTTAATTCGCGTGAGTCGCTGGCGGCCTCGGAGCCGGATTATTTGTTTGATCAGCCCACGGATTTTCTGCGCCTGCTGCGTGGGCGCTGACGTGTTTGACTCGCTCGTCAACGGTTGACAGAAGCCGGCAAGCCCACGCACTGTGCGGCCATGTCGGACGTGAAATCATCAGCGGAAGCAGCCAGCGGAGAAGATGCTCCGGACCTTGCGGAAACATCGGTGCATCTGGAGAAATCTGGCCCGAAGGCAGCCAATACCGGGCTTGCATGGGTG
>JBEGOB010000338.1:0-3392 GCA_041182265.1 Verrucomicrobiota bacterium
CTGGGAGATGACCCCGGTTCAATCATATCGGTTCGGGCCGGCTACCAAATTAGTCGCACACAGCAGTCGATGGAGATCTTACTGGGATGGTCATCGCCCGCAACCGAAATTTAAAAAAAGAAAATTCTTTCCAAAGTGATTTTTGCGATTTCATCGGGTCGGGTGATTGACGCAAAATAGCCCGCTGATGATGCAATACACCCCTATGGACTCGGATCGGGAGTTTGATACGAATCATCACGTCACTCGACCGGAGTGGGCTTGATGGATTGAAAATCAACGCGATTGCGCGTAAATCTTAAAGCGTCTGAAAAACCGCCATCGAGGTTCGCAAAATTCGGAATCCAAAGTGAAGACCCAGATATCGACATGAAGAACCCAAAACCATCTTTTCCCCGGAGCTGGAAACTCGGCTTTTCCCTTTATGTTGCGGTGGCGTTCATGACGGCGCTTTCCGGGGCGATGGCGAGCGAAGTTGCGCAGAAGATCGATTTGAAATCCGGCGTTTTCCCAGGCTTGCCCGGATCTCCGGTCGGCGGATTTGTGATTAAGGGAGAGACATCGGTGCTTGCCGCAAGCGCTTCTGCGGACAGTCCTAACGATTCACCGTTGCTTGTTTGGACGGCCAAATTTCCGCAGGGGGCCTGGCGTGAATCTTCGATGCGTGTCCCGCGATGGGCGGCTTCAACGGCCTGGGATGGTGGAGTGGTGGTGGCAGGTGGTTTGCAGGATGCTAAGCTTTCGACTGATGTGGCCTTGCTGATGATGGATGATGCGGGAGGCGTGCATCGCCGTGAATTGCCAAAGTTACCGATTCCCCTTGCCGGAGCGGGCGCTGCAGTGATCGAGAAAACATTGTATGTATTCGGGGGAGTTTCCAGTTTTGAACCGGCCACGTTCGAAAAAACTCTTTGGAAACTCGATCTAACTTTATTGGGTGGCGCCGCGAACTGGGTGGAGGCCGAAGTCTTTCCAAATGCTCCACGAGCGTTCTTCGCGATGACTCAGCAGTATGGAATGCTTTGCATTTTTGGCGGTGTTGTGCCTGGAAATAGCATCTCACAGGAATCCTGGGTCTATCGTCCAAAACCGATCGAAGCGACAAATCACAAGGGCTGGAAGCAAGTGAGTGATTTACCGAAACCGATGGCTTTGGCATCTTCGGTGGCGCTGGGGCAAGCAAGTGTGATGTTAGTCGGAGGAATTCACGCGGAAAGTGTGGAGAGTCTTCCACCGCTCTCCAGTTCCTCAGAACTTGAAGAGCGACCTCTGCTTTATCATACAGTAACAGACGCATGGTGTCCTATCGACAAGAGCGTTCCTATTTACGGTGCCGTCGCAGTTACGATGGAGTCGGGCGTCTGGCTAATGAATGCTAAGTCCACGATTGAAATTACTTTTCCAAGGATGATGCGGAGTCTCGCGCCCATTGATTATATCATGGTGATCGGATACTTCGTCATCCTTGCAAGCATCGGGTTCTACTTCGCAAAACAGGAATCCAGCGCCGAGTTCTCGCTCGGAAACCGCAAGGTGAAGTGGTGGGCCGCAGGCATCAGCATGTTTGCAACGGGAGCCAGCGCAATCAGCTTCATGGCAATTCCAGCACTGGCGTTCGCGACGAATTTGGTGTGGACGATCCCGGTCGTTGCCATGCTTGTTCCCGCGTATTTCATCACGGCATATTTAATTTTCCCACTGTTGCGGCGCATGGAAATCACCTCGACGTATGAATACTTGGAGCGGCGGTTTAACAACCCATTGCGGTTGATCGCAAGTGCCCAGTGTATCATCATCCAGACGATCGGACGCACCGCCGTTGTGCTCGTTCTGCCAGCGCTGGCAATCGCATCGGTCACCGGAATGAACGTCTTCCTGAGTGTGTTGCTGATGGGTATTCTAACAACTATTTATACGGCTGTCGGAGGTTTCGAGTCGGTCATTTGGACGGAAGTCTTTCAGGGAGTTTTAAAATTCATCGCCCCGCTCGCGATGGTTGTGATTGCTATTGTGAGTCTGCCAGGTGGCTTCGGCGAGTTTTGGAAAACCAGCGGAGACTACGGCAAGCTTGAGTTCGCACTGGTGACATGGGATGTCACAGTGCCCGCGATTTGGATTCTACTGATTAGCTATCTGTTACAGTTCACTGTGGTCAAGGCGGGTGACCAACCCATCATCCAGCGGGTGTTCTCTGCGCCGTTGCATGAGGTGCGACGGGTGACAGCGATGGAGGCCACTTGCGGGATTCTTATCGGGATTCTCTCCAACGTGCTTGGCATTGCAATCTTTAGCTATTTTCGCGCCCATCCCGAGCAGTTTTCTCCAACTGCACAGAATGACCAGATCGTGCCCCTGTTCGTTACGCAGGCAATGCCGCCGGGATTCGCGGGCATGGTCATCGCTGCAATCTTCGCTTCTGCGATGGCCACCGTGGCCAGCGCGATGAACAGCGTTGCGACGATCTACACTGAAGATTTCTATCCGAAAATTCGGCCTAAGGCGACTGACAAGCAGCGCCTACGCACCTTGAAAATCACCTCGTATGTCGTCGGAATCGTAGGCACCGGCATGGCTTTATTATTAGCCGGGACCAATCCGAAGTCGCTGATGGTGGTTTGGAGTCAGATCGTCTCGTTGATGGGGGGCGGGATTGTCGGAGTCTATTCACTAGGAATGTTCACCAAGCGCGTTAATGGCTTCGGTGCGGTTTGCGGTGCGTTTTCCAGTATTATCATTACTTTGTTAGTGAAGCTCTACACGCCACTGCATTGGGCCACCTACATGCCTGTTGCGATTCTTTCCTGCATGGTGATGGGCTATCTTTGCAGCTTGTTCTCGCCGCAGACCAAGAATCTTGAGGGACTGACAGTGTTCACCCCGAAAAAGGCCACGGGCGAGTTATGAAACCAGGGCATGGTGCCGTCTTCGTGCGGATCAATCAATACGCTAGGGATCGCTACAACCTGCTCGTCAATCAGGCACGCTGCGCTTTGTCAGACTCGCTATTGGATATGTCGCTTGCAGGTTCTGCGTGGCGGGTGGCGATGAAATCCTGCGCGGTGGTGGGTGACTCAGATGCCAAGGACATTGAAATATCGTTTAGTTGTGAATCCGGGGCACTCAATGCGGCGAGTGTCTCAGTGGACTTGGAATTTTCTGCTTGGTCGCCATCCAACTATGTTTTGATGCCTGCCGCCGTTTATGCGGGAAACCGCTTTCTTTCGCGACGCATTCCCTATTCGCCCAAGCTTTGTCTTGTTGATGATATCGGCTCGGACAAGCCGATGATCGTGACAGACATCCCGAAGCTAAACGAGCGCGATGGCCCGTCAAGAATCCAGGAACGCAGCGGCAGTATGGCGGTGCCTTGTGTCGGGTTTCAATCGAATCAA
>JBEGOB010000339.1:0-3296 GCA_041182265.1 Verrucomicrobiota bacterium
AAGACATGTGGTCCGCCACCAAGCCTGCCAACCAAGCGCCTGCCGTCCAAGCGGCACCGGCGGTTCCTAAAGTCGCTTTGGCGGCGGGAAAGATCTTTGAAAGCCAGGTGCCGGCCACGGATCCGGACGGCGATGCGCTTGTGTGGCATTGGTCGGTGCTGCCTGAGCAGAGCCGGCACAACTCATCTGCCCGTCCGCCAATGCCCGCGCCCGTGGCGGGTGCGATCGCCAGCGCTGAGGGCGACCGTGTCACCGTGGTTGCGCCGGAGCGGCCTGGAATCTATCGCTTGCACGTCTGGGTTAAGGACGGCAAGGGGCAGGTCGCCACGGCCAACACGCCTTTTACGGTTCGTTGATTTTAAGTTATTTATGACTTAGGATTGGCGTTTACGACGCAGCAGGGTAAGTGCTCCAAAGATGGCGAGCAGCGCGCCTGATGGTTCTGGAACTGCGTGGAAATTGTAGCTCGCGGAGGCGGCTTGGGCTCCATCCTGGTTGTGCAGGCCGCTGATGGTGAATTCCAATTGATAATCCCCGGGCGCGGTGAATCCCCAGTTGAAGTGGGTGTGGCTGCCGGGCAAGAGCTCGAAGGATTGATTCAAATCCAGTGAGTTGAGAAAAATTATGGGATTGAATCCCTCTTGCCATAGCACGAAATTTCCGGGGCCGGTTATGCCGCTGAGGCTCAGAGTGAGCGCGCCATTCCAATCCGTGGGATCCAGTTCTTCCAAGCCAATCCCAAGAAACGGTGCGGCGTTGGTTGCTGCGGCGGTTTCATCCTCCGGCAGCCAGTAGTAGCTTTGTGCGTTGAGCGTGGTGGTGGAAAGCTGTGGCACCACCAGAGTGATCTCTGTCGGCGCGTATTCTGAGTTGCCGGTCTGGCGGACGCCATCGATGATCGCCCCATCTGGGCCGCCTTCGTTGTGAAGATGTGGCTCGAACCCCTCGCCGGAGACGTAAGCAAATGCCGGAGCGTCCATGTGACCTCCCGTGAGCATTGATGCAGCGGGCGAGGTGGCAGGTAGGGCGATTCCAAGAAGGAGGAGTGATTTCAATTTCATAGATGTTGGTGTGAAGAACGCTCAAAAAATTGCAAATGCTTAAATTTTGCAATAAGAATCACTATATTGTTGTATTTTTTTTGCATTTGTAGCTTTTTAGGTCGTGACCGTTATGTTTGGTATTTTTGAAGAGTTCACCAACTTTGGCGTTGGAGTTCGGGGCATGGCGCTTGCAGGAGGAGGTGATTCGTGAGGGCGAGTCGTTCAAAATTGCGAGCCGTGCGTGGTTTTACACTGCTTGAGTTGTTAGTTGGAGTGGTGTTGGTGGGGGTATTGAGTGGATTGGCGGCCTTGGGGGCGCGGGGCGCGTTGACAGCGGCGGATCAGGCAAAGTGTGCGGGCAATTTAAAAAATCTCGGGGTGGCCTTTCATTTGTATGCCTTGGATCACGACGGGAAATTTCCGGAAACCACGCACACGCGTGAGCTTCAGGAAGCGTGGATTTACACCTTGGAGACCTATTTGGGGAACTTCGATGAAACAAGAATCTGCCCGGCAGACCCCAAAGGTCCGGAGCGACTGCGGGCGCGCGGCACGAGTTATGTATTAAATAGCTATTTGTTTGTGCCGGAAATCGGTCCATTTGGTGAGGTCGAGGGGCCGGCCTTGAACCGCGTTTCGGCGATACCCGAGCCATCGCGGACGATGATGGCGTTTATTTGCGCGGACCGCACGGGAAGTGGGCCGGGAAATGATCACACCCACTCGGTGGAATGGACGTCATGGGCGGGTGTGTGTCGCGACGTCGCGCCGGATCGTTTTGGGGGTGGGGCTCCGCTGCGGACGCGGGGACGGGCGAATTATCTGTATGTGGATGGCCGTGTGGAATCCATGCATGCGGCGGAATTGAAACAAAAAACGGAGGCTGGCATCAACGTCGCAAGGCCTCCAGGAATCGAAGGTTTGCCATGAAAATGTTGTTAATAATGAGTGTGTTTGGCGTCAGCGTATTGTCATTGCAGGCGGGTTTGTCAGGGCTTGGCGAGCATGTCGATCTCCGCTGGAGCTATGATGCCACGCTGGGTGAGTGGTCCTTGCGTGCGGTGACGGCGGAGCAGGTTTTTGATCCATCCGAGGTGTTTTTGCCGTTGAGTGACAAGCCTTACTCGGCGAAGACGCCGGTGCACTCAGGGGCGCGTGCGATGCAACCGTCTGCGGTGGCGTATTCCTTCACGGGAATCGCGCCAGGCGAGCCGCTTTGGCTTGCCGTGCAGGGGACGCCGGGTGTGGGCGAGGCGTGGCCGGGATTTGAAAATGCGCAGGAAGCGGGGATTTTTGGCGAGTATTTCGAGGCGGATTCTCGATTGCAGCAACCGCAAACTTTGGCACGGCCATGGATCCGGGTGACATTGAAAAGCTTTGTCTATCAGGGGACAGGCGCGCAGCCGACATTCTCACTGTGGACGGTGGTGGGTGGCAGTCCCCGCGCGTGGATGAGCTCGGCGGATGGGATCGGTGCGGAAGATTTTTTCCTCTATGCGGCGGGGACGCATATTCACATGAACTGGGGATTCGGGGCGCTGGGGATTTATCGGCTTCAGTTGGCAGCATCAGCCTATGCGGGGCCTGGCCAAACAAACCCGACTGTTGAAAGTGAGGTCTTTACAGTCACCTTCGCGGTCGGGCCGGTGGCGGAGTGGCAGGCTTCGCACTTCGCGGGTGCGGAGTTGGACGATCCCATGGTCAGTGGGTTGGCGGCGGATCCAGATGGAGATGGTTTGGCGAACTTGCAGGAATATGCCTTTGGTCTCGATCCACGCAGCGGCCAGAGTGACGGGTTGGCGGCGGGCTTGGGCTTGCCGCGATTTTCCCGGGTGGAGGAGGCGGGTGTCTTGCGTGAGGTGCTTGAGTATCCGCGGCGGAAGTCCATGGAACTGACGAATCCGGTCCTGTATGCGCCGGAGTTTTCCGTGAATTTAGCGGAGGGTGACTGGAGTTTGCCCGGTGATGTGGTGGAGGTGGCGAGTGAATTCACGGGGGATCAAGCGGACTTGGCGGACTCATGGGAGAAGGTCGAGCTGCGGCGTGCGGTGCCAGCGGAGGGTGCTGCGCAAGGATTTTGGCGTGTGCGAGTGGTGCAGACCCCTTGAAAACTCAAGGAATTGGTGGGTCGCGCCGGGTGTGGGTAAATTTACCTCGTCATTTCGGCATGCATTCGCAGAGATTTCCGCCGTGATCCATCCAACTGCCATCGTTTCACCTCATGCCACGCTGGGTCTCAACGTGCGCATTGGG
>JBEGOB010000340.1:0-4454 GCA_041182265.1 Verrucomicrobiota bacterium
ACGCGCGCCGTCGCGCCTACCGCTGGGGCGAAGATGGATTGCAAGGCTGGACGGACCGCCAATGCCGGATGTGTTTTGCTCCAGCGCTGTGGAATGGCAAGGACACGATTTTGAAGGAACGTCTCTTCGGCCTTGGCGGCAATGAGGGAAATCATGGTGAGGACGTGAAGGAGTGCTATTACTATTTGGACTCCACGCCCACGCATTCCTACACCAAAGCGCTCTATAAGTACCCTCAAGAGAGTTTTCCCTACACCGCCATCCGTGAGGAGAATCAACGTCTCGGGCGCACCGGCCGCGAACTGGAGCTCGCAGATATGGGGCTTTTTGACGAGGGCCGCTACTTCGACGTGGTGCAAGAGGTCGCAAAGCGCAGCCCGGAAGACCTCTTGTGGCGCATCACAGTGACCAATCACGGCCCGAAGGCAGCACCCATCCACGTCTTGCCGACTTTGTGGTTCCGCAATATTTGGAGTTGGGAAAACAATCGTGAAAAACCCGTGCGAAAGCCGCAAATCACGGGAGACGGGATGGGCGTCCATGCTGACCACGAAGCCCTCGGACACTTCCGGTTTTTCGTCGATTCCCCGGATTTCCATCAGCAGGTGCCATGGTTGTTCACCGAGAACGAAACGAATTTCCAATCGGTTTTCGGCACGCCCAACCACAGCCGCCACGTCAAAGACGCCTTCCACCGCTACCTCATCCACGCGGAAAAGGACGCAATTTCCCCCACGCCTCACGGCACCAAGGCCGCGGCGCACTTGAAATTCATGATTCCGCCCGGCGGGACGATCACCGTGCGCTGCCGCCTGCACGCGACCAAGGAAGACAATGGACTTTTAGGATTTGAGGAGTTTGACGAGTGCTTTGCCCAACTCATTCGTGAGAGTGAGGCGTTTTACGACGAGATCATCCCGAAGGATATTTCCGCAGATGAGCGGCTGATTTGCCGACAAGGGTATGCCGGATTGCTGTGGACCAAGCAGTTTTTCTACTACGTCATCGATGATTGGCTGAAGGGTGAGAAGAAAGAACCCTCCGAGGCACGCCTGAAGGGCCGCAATGCGGATTGGCAAAATTTTTACGCACGCGACATCCTCTCGATGCCCGATAAGTGGGAATATCCGTGGTTCGCCGCTTGGGACACGGCTTTCCACATGATCCCCTTCGCTGCGCTGGATCCGGAATTCACGAAACACCAGCTCCTCCTGCTCCTCCGCGAGTGGTATATGCACCCCAACGGGCAACTTCCCGCTTACGAGTGGAATTTCTCAGACGTGAACCCACCCGTCCACGCATGGGCCGTCTGGCGCGTTTACAAAATTTCTGATGATAAGGGAAACCGCGACATCCTTTTCCTCGAACGTGCTTTCCAAAAACTGCTCCTCAATTTCACTTGGTGGGTCAACCGCAAGGATGTCGAGGGTCGCCACGTCTTCGGCGGAGGCTTCCTCGGACTGGATAACATCGGGGTGTTTGACCGCTCACACGCACTCCCCGGTGGCGGGCGCCTCAATCAAGCGGACGGGACCGCATGGATGGCATCGTATTGCCTCACCATGCTCTCGATCTCGCTCGAACTCGCGCTGGAAAAGCCCGCCTACGAGGACATCGCTTCCAAATTTTTCGAACATTTCGTCAATATTTGCGACGCCATCAACTCACTCGGCGGCACCGGACTCTGGGACAATGACGATGGATTTTACTACGACCAGCTGATCATCAATCATCGCGAGCCCATCCCGCTGCGCATCCGTTCGCTGGTCGGGCTGCTGCCGATGTGCGCCGTCACGGTGCTCAAGCAAAAGACCATCGACGCCTTGCCGAGTTTCCGCAAACGCATGGACTGGTTTCTGGTCAATCGCCCGGATTTGCTGAAATACGTGACGGTTCGCCGCGCCTCGGGCTTTAAAAATCCCGGCCGCTGCCTTCTCGCCATTCCTTCCGAGGTGCGGCTTCGCAAAAGTTTGGCCTACATGCTTGATCCGAACGAATTTCTCTCGGATTACGGCATCCGTTCACTCAGCAAGGCACACGGTGAGAAACCCTTCGTCTTCGAGCACGAGGGCCAGCGGCACGAAGTCCCATACACGCCCGGTGAAGCGACGACCGACATGTTTGGTGGAAACTCAAACTGGCGCGGACCCGTCTGGTTTCCCGTCAATTTCCTGATCATTGAGGCCCTCGAACGCTACGACTATTTCTACGGCGACACCTTCAAAATCGAGTATCCCACTGGCTCCGGCCACTTGGCAACTCTCCGGGAAATCGCAATTGACCTGTGCGATCGGCTGATTTCGCTTTTCCTACCGGGCGAAAATGGCCACCGCCCCTGCTTCGGTGATGCAACACGCTACAGCGATGTTTCGCACTGGCAGGATCTCCTGCTGTTTCACGAATATTTCCACGCAGAAACTGGAGAAGGCCTCGGTGCATCGCACCAAACGGGTTGGACCGCACTCGTCGTCCGACTGGTCCGCGAACGTCGCGAAAAACTGATCAACGGCCATCTGTCAGAACCTGCCGCCCTCGTCACCTAAACCGCGCCTGTGAGCAGAAACATTGCGGGAGACCAGAAACGCGATCCATGCCGCCCTCGAATCCAGGGATCATGTAGAATTATGGATCAAGAAGGCCAGAGCAATCAACGCGGAGGGATTGAAAACACAAGATCCACTGAAAACCAAAGGCTTAAAGTAGCCTCACTAGGGCTCGAACCTAGAATAACGGAATCAAAATCCGGGGTGTTACCATTACACTATGAGGCTTTTTGCCTTGCGGCGGGCGGAACCTAAACCGACCCCATGGGTTTTGGCAACAGGGAAAATTCATCAATCTCTAAGAACTTTTCAAACCGCCTCAACTCCCGATTTCACAGGCTCTTTTGATCATTGCCTCCGCCATCTCAAAATCAGCATCCGTGCGCGCGTGAATCCGGCACACAGGTCCACCCGGTTCCACGCTCTCGCCACACTTGACTAGCCGGTCAAATCCAACTGCGAAATCAACTCCATCGGCGGCCTTCGCTCTTCCCGCGCCCAATTGCAAAGCGGCCTGCCCGATTAACCCAGCATCCATCTTCGAAACAAGTCCCCCCGCCCCGGCTTTCACCTCACGGATGATCGGCGCTTGATGAATCCTCGCAAGCCGCCCCAAATCTTCCGGATTGCCGCCTTGTGCAGCGACCAGTTGCTCAAAACGTCGGCGCGCACTCCCATCATCAAGTCGCCCTTCCAGAGTCTCACGAGAAACTCCGGCAACCTTTTCAGACAGATCTAACACCATTTTCCGCAAATCCGCAGGACCGGCACCATCCAAGCATTCGAGAGCTTCAATCACCTCCAAAACATTGCCCACAGCACGCCCAGTCGGCTCGCTCATGGGATGCAGAATGGCGTGAACTTCCACGCCCATCTCGTTACCCACCGCCACCATGCTCGCAGCAAGGACTTCCGCGTCAGAACGAGTTTTCATAAATGCGCCTGTCCCGTATTTCACATCCAGAACCAACCGATCCAAACTCTCTGCGAGTTTTTTCGACATGATGGAAGCCGTAATCAACGCGATCGAGGGCACCGTCCCCGTGACGTCGCGCAGGGAATACAGCTTCTTATCCGCCGGACAAAAATGCTCGGTCTGCCCCATCATCACCACACCAAGTGACTCAAGCTGAGCAACTGCCGCATCAAGACCGATACTGACATTGAACCCAGGAATCGCCTCAAGCTTGTCCAAAGTGCCACCGGTGATGCCCAATCCACGCCCAGAAACCATCGGCACCCAACAACCCGTGCAAGCCAGCAATGGTGCAAGAATCAGCGACACCTTGTCACCAATTCCACCCGTCGAGTGCTTATCGACCACCGGCGGATGCCCGCCACGATACGAAAAGCAGTCGCCGCTCGCCATCATCGCCCGGGTTAAAGCGGCCACTTCGGCGGGCGTCATCCCTCGAAAATAAACCGCCATCGCAAAAGCCGACATCTGGTAATCCGGAACCTCGTCCCGCGTGTAAGCGGCAATGAGTTTCTCAATTTCAGAACCGGAAAGCTCCTCCCCCTCACGCTTGCGAGAAATCAATGTCGGAATGTGCATTTCTCTTCAACTATGCGGAAATCACACAGACCGCGATCAGAAAAATGCGGCATCTCCCTCCCCAAAAATGACTCTCGATTCTTCCTACGCTCCCTTGTCAGAATCCCGGCCTCTCATTGACCCATGAACCTCCAAAAAATCCGCAACTCGGTCCAACAAACCATCTTCCTTGCCCTCGGAATCATCTCCACCGCCGTAGCAGCGGATTTCCCGCAAGATCTGCTGAAAAAGCCTAAGGATTGGTTTCAAACCGAATCAGGATTCCAAACAACCGCCTGCATTCTTTCGTGGCAGTCTCAACACGGCAGTTGGCCAAAGGGGGTGAAAACATCTCAAATCATGCACTCTGGCAACCG
>JBEGOB010000341.1:0-5242 GCA_041182265.1 Verrucomicrobiota bacterium
TCGAACCCAGTTTGCCTAGACCGGCGGCGTGATCGGCCTGGATGTAGGTGTTGATGAGGTGGCGCATGTCGGCCTCGTAGGGCTTGACGTCCAATTCCTCGCCGGAATGCTTCTTGGTCGCGTCGCGCATATCAGCGTAGAACACAGCCTCCATTTCAAGCGCGGTGATCTCGGTGGCGGTGTAGCCGGCCTTGTCGAGGTTCTGGACGATGTCCGCGTAGGCCCGCAAGAAGGTGGCGGTGGCCTTGTAGAAAGAAATCCGGAGCGGCTCGGTTTCGGTGAGGGCATTGGAATCCGAGGCGTCGCCGCAGAAGTAGCGGAGGAATTGCTCCTGCTCACGGGGAGGAGCCACCGGTGCGCAAAGGTAGGAGAGAGCCTCGCGGGCTTCATCGAGTTTCTTTTTGCCCTCCTTGAGCCAGTCCTTGAGCTCCACGTTTGAGTCGCTGCCGCAGGTCTCGGTATCCAGCTCGTCGGAGGTGTAAACCGCGATGGAGTTCTGGACGTTCTCGAACAGCTCCTTGAAATCCACAATGTGGCCGTAGTCCTTGTCGTCGCCGTCGAGGCGGTTGGTGCGGCAGATGGCTTGGAACAGGTTGTGGTCCCGCATCTCGTTGTCGAGGTAGATGTAGGTGCAGGAGGGCGCGTCGAATCCGGTCAGCAGCTTGCTCACCACGATCAGCAGTTTCAGGTTGGCTGGCTCCTCGATGAACCGGCGCTTGGTTTCGTCCTCATACGCCTTGGTCGTCTGGCCGTTCTTGAGGACGTGCTGGGTGTAGGTGTCAAACTTGTAGCGTTCGTCGCTGTCGGCCGGCTCCTTGGAAATGGCGGTGGGGTTCGGCTCGAAGGAGGTGACGACTCCGCAGTATTGGCCGAAGGGCGAGTTTTGAAACAAACGGTAGTAATGGCAGGCGTCGTAGATGCTGGCCGCCACTAGGATCGCGGTGCCGCGGTCGTTGTTGAGGCGCGGTTGGACGCCGAAGTCATGGATGATGCTGGCGATGATCCGCTGCTTGCGCTCGCCGGAACTCATCAGCTCCTCCATCGTTGCCCAGCGTTTGCGCAGAACGGAGCGCTGGTAGTTGTTCAAGCCCTTGGTGCTGCTTTCAAACCAATCGTCGATGGCCTTTTTCGAGGTCAGGCGTTGCGGCACGTCGCGGGCTTCGTATTTGAGGTCGAGCACCACCTTGTCCGCCACCGCCTCGTGGAATTTGTAGGTGTGGATAAAAGTGCCGAAGATTTCACGGGTGGTTTCCCGGTCCTTGCGCAGCAGCGGGGTGCCGGTGAAGCCGATGAAGATGCCGCCCTCCAGCCATCGCTTCATTTGCTTGTTCATGCCGCCACCCTGGGTGCGGTGGCACTCGTCCACGAAAATGAAGAAACGTCCCTGGACCTGTGGCGGAGTCCCGGTGAGGTCGAGGTTGAACTTGTGGATCAGCGCACACATCAGCCGCGGCTGGGCGGCGATCAGTTTGCTCTCGAACTCCTGGCGCGAGGTGATGCGCGGTGATGGTGCATCCGTGCTGATCACGCCGGCGTTGCGCATGACGCCTTCGATCTGTTTGTCGAGTTCGTCGCGGTCGGTGATGATGAGGACGCGGCCTTCCGGGTCATGCTCTAACAACCATTTCGCCAGCATGACCATGAGGATGCTCTTGCCGCTGCCCTGGGTGTGCCAGATGACGCCGCCCTCCAGCTTCCGGATCCGCTCCTGCGCGGCCTTGAATCCCTCGTATTGGTGCTTGCGCGGCACCTTCTTCTGCCCGCCGTCGAAGAGGATGCAGTTGCGGATGATATCTAGCAGGCGCGTCTTGTTGCACAGCGCGGCCAGCGGGCCGTCGAGCAGCGCACCCTCGGTGGAGTGGTCGCCCGGCTCCTTCCACTCAGTGAAGAACTTCTCTGGAGTGCCGGTGGTGCCGTAGCGCAGCCCTTGCGAGTCGTTGGCGGCGAAAACGAGCTGCACCGTGCTGAAGAAGCCCATATTGAAAATTGGCTCCTGGTTGGTGATGAGTTGGCGCACGCCATCGGCCACCTCCACCGAGCTGCGCTTCAACTCGATGACCACGATGGCGATGCCGTTGAGATAGATGACGAGGTCGGGCCTGCGTGCGTAGCCGCCCTTGAGCGTCACCTCCTCCGCCATGGCGAAGTCGTTGTTTTCCGGGTTCTGCCAATCGATTAGATGCACCGTCTCAAACGGCTTACCGGCGGCAATTTGCACCTGCACCCCGTAGCGCAGCAGGCGGTAGGTGCGGAGGTTCGCCTGGTAGAGCGTGATGCCCGAGGCGTCGGCGGCGATCTCCAGCTTTTGGAGAGCGGCGGAAATGTGGGCGTCCGAGTAGCCGCGCCGCTTCAGGTTCGCCTCCAGCAACTCGCGTTCGATAGGTCGGTTGCCCTCCCGCTTGCTCCACTCGCCGAGGTAGCGGTAGCCGAGGTGATCCTTGCGGGTCGCGTCGGTGAAAAGTTTGACCACGCGGTTCTGAGTTTTGCGTTCGGAGCGGGGGAGTTCGGACATGGGGTAGTGGGATTTGACGGCGGTGAGTGCGGGCGGTATGAGGCTTGTGTCCGGTGGTTGAAATTCGGCTCTATGCCGTGTGTTTCGCGTCTTGTGGCCAGTGAAACCTATCCCCGCCGGATTTCTATTTTCTCGGGGTCGGGTGGTGATCCCTAGCGGGTGAGGTGGATTGTAAATGCCTCAACCATTCACCGCAAGTTCGTTGCTTCTCCAGAGTTCGTCGGCTTCCGGCTCGGAAATGTTGGGGAAAATCCCATTAAGCTTCAGCAACGAGTATTTGATGACTTCACTCCCTGCCTTCTTGTTGAAAACCTCCGCAGCAATCGCAGGGTGGACTTTGACCTCCTGGGCGAACTCTTGGAGCTGCCAGTATTCCGGTTTCCCATGCCGGGCACGGAAGGCGATCAGCCGGTCGCTGTATACGAGCGTGTCACGCGCCCACTCGTCTGCCTCGGCTTCACGGGGATCGGCGGATTGGTCGTCATATTCGGCGAACACATCGGCCACGTCACTGATGTGCAGAACCAAGTGCGCGATCTCATGGAACAGGATCAACCAGAACTGGGACACGTTCCGGTATTTGAGGCTGTGGATGATGACCGCTTTCTCGGGAGTTAGGAGTCGAGTGCAGCCGCGGTAGGCCGACTGTTTCATGATGGGCATGAAAACGAGGGCCACGCCCGCATCCGCCAGAATCCGCCGCACTTTAGGGATCACCGCGGCCAAAGGGGATTGGGTGAGTTCGCGCAGTTGAGTGATGGATTCTTTCAGCTTGTCACGGTCATAAGGCTGCACCTTGATGCTATCAGCCGCTTGGCACCCGAGTTCGATCCAAATGGCCCCGCTCACCAGGTTCGACTGCTGGTTGGTGTCCTTGAATGCGGCCATCGCCAGATGCTTGTTTGCAGCCTCATCACGGAAGGTCGTCAAATCCGCCACTTGCAGCAGTCGGCAGAGCTCGGTGCGCCTCGCAACGGGACTGGAGGTCTGCGCCACCTTTCCGATCTTTACCAGAGTCGGGTAGTCCACTCCTTTGAGGATTTCCTTTTCTTCCGCATCCGGCTGACGCTCCTCGGCCGGATGGGCCGACTTCGGGACATCCAGGAAATTCTTCATCTTGAGGCGCTCGAAGGCGCTCTTCTCGGCAAGCAAGACCCGCAGGAAGTTGCTCACCGATTCGGATGGGCGGGAGTGGCCGCTGAGCCAACGCGAGATGTTTTTCTCGCCGTAGCCGGTGAGTTCCGCCGCCCGCTTCTGCGTCAGTTGGTATTTGTCGAGAAACTCCTGGATCTCCTTCGGGGAAATGGCGTTGAGCGCCTTATCAAGAAAGGCGTTGATGTAGGTGTCTCCCTCATCTCCGGTCACGGTGTCGCCGCATTGATCGCACATCAGCATGGGCACGGCGGGGATGTTGAGTATTTTTCCGCCACGGGTTTCCACCTTGTAATCGCGGAGCACTGGCATGAGCGTGCCGGTTTCGCACCCGAAGCATGGAATGCTCTGCTCAAGAGACTTGGTTGGTTTTGTCGTTTTCATCACTTTTCTTCATGGTAGGGAAGCGCTGGCAAGCTACGCACCGTATCGCTGGGGTGAAGAGCCACGCGAACCCTGGGCGGATCTCCCCGCGGAGCGAGGGTGACGTGGATCACGATGGCAGGAAAATCATCACTGTCTTCCGGCCAGTCGAGGATACATTGATACACTTGGGGCTTCCCGGGTTGTTGTTCTTTCACAAAAAGCAAATCGGAGATTTTCAATCCGGCGATCAACTCTTGGTAAATGATCCGCTCGGTCAGCCCCCACTTGATCAGCCAGTTACCTGAACTGCCCGCACGATCAAGAAACCTACGGTTTGGGATTCCCAAAGCTTCTATGATACGCTCGCGGATGGCTTTCGAGGCCTTGGCAGGAAGTGGGGACATTCGCAGAGGACGACGAACCATTGGTGCTGATTGACACCTGAGTCAATGAACTTTTTTTAAAAAGTGTCAAAAAGCACCTTCATACCAAGCGTGTCCTTCCGGTGAGGAGTTCCCGCATCATGCTCTGTTTGAGAGCTCGGGTCTTCTGCCGCCGCTGCTCTAGGCTCGCCAGCTCCGCGTCCATCTCGCTCAGTATCGAAGCGATGGCGGTTTGTTCGTCTTCGGGCGGCAACTTGATGCGAAATGCCTTCATGTCCTTGTTGGTGATCTGGTTGATGGTCGCCCCGATGTTGTCGCGAATCTGGCGCTGAATGTCGTCGCCTTGAAAGGCGTGCACCACGAAGCGCCAATGCTTGCTTCGATACATCGCCATAAACGCGCCGAAGGTCAGCCCAGCGGCAGCTTGATCAATCACGGCACACTTGCCAATCAACGCCCTGCTTCCGTTTCGCACGCAGATGAGCAGGTCTCCGACTTGCGTGTAGAGGTGCTCCGATACTTCGAGGTTCACGTAAACATTGTCGTCATATGCAAGCCGGCCGTTCTGAACGTTTGAAGAACGCAGCACAAGCAATCCGTGTTTGACCACATTCTCAGGTTTGTAAGTCAGACCAATGATGCACTCACCAATTCCTCCGAGCGTTGTATCCCGCCACTCGCCCTTGAAGCCGGGGAGGCGGGTTTGGCCGGTGAGGAGCTGCTGCATGGCGGCCTGTTTGAGGTCGCGCTTCTTGGCGATGAGCCGGTCCAGCGCCCCCAGCAGCCCATCCACATCGCTCAACGCCGTCGCGATGGCGCGTTGTTCGGG
>JBEGOB010000342.1:0-2611 GCA_041182265.1 Verrucomicrobiota bacterium
GGCGCCGACGGGTGGGTATTTGATGCAGGCGTGTTTCGCGACGGGGACGCGGGCTGGAAACTCGGCCGCCGAGTGGCTGCGCCGCTGAGACGCGAGAAGGGCGTGAAGTTGAGGTGCGTGATGGGCGGTCACACTTGGTAGCTCATTCGTCCACGCCCGGCTCCGAGGAAATTGGCCCAGCGATTCCGGAAGCCGCTGCAAGTGGCGACATCCGCCCCGCGACGTAGCAAACCATGTTGCGTGATCAGTTGTAGGCGTTGCATCGGCTCTGGACACGGCCATTTTAAAGGAGGTGGCGCAGGGAAAATGGTAAGCCCGGTCCGCAAAAAGCGCCGCCTGGGCAACACGGAAAACGGAACGCAGCGCCTGCGGGCCGAGCGTTTCAACCATGTCTGGAGCTATGATTTCGTATTCGACCCGACCGAGTCGGGAGTTCGGCTCAAATGGCTTCCGGTGCTCGACGAGTTCACCCGCGAGTGCCTGTCGCTGGAGGTGGGGCGCTCCATGACGAGCGGCGACGTGATCGAAACCCTCGACGAACTTGTCGTGCGGCGCGGCGTTCCAGAGTTCATCCGCTCGGACAACGGGCCGGAATTTGTGGCCAATGCCGTGAAGGACTGGATCGCGGAAAAAGGGTTCAAAACCCTCTTCATCGAACCGGGATCACCCTAGCAGAACTGCTACAGTGAGAGCTTCAACGCGAGGTTTCGCGACGAGTTCCTCAACGTGGAGAGTTTTTCGAGCCTGCTGGACACCAAGGTGCTGGGCAGCGAGCACCGGGACAAATACAAGCACCGCCGTCCGCACTCGTCGCTGGGAGACCTGACACCCGTAGAGTTCGCGGCTACCTGCCTGAACAATCCTCGCAATCCGAGGCTTGAACCCCGAGTGGCAATCGACCTATCTGTCTGCGGCAACAAGACGCCAAACAAACCAAGCATTCCTAAAACTAACAAAAAGCTCTCATAAGGAGTGGATCAACTTTCGGGGGCACTCCACGCCGCTGAAAACCACCCCAATGAACCAAGCCATTCTCCTGGGTCGGTCCTCGCAGTGTAACATGTCGCCATCAAAAATGGCGCATTTGTTCTGCTGCGGGGACCGACCTCAGAGAGTTCAAGGATCAGGCATGGGCGGTTGCCAAGAACCGCAGTGCCCATGGGTTCCGCGTGTTCTTCAAAACCTATCGCGGCGGGCTTTCCAAAGCCGAGCAAATCGAGGCGACCCGAAAACAAAAGGATCTGCTTCTTGCCATTCCAACCCGGGACGCATCGGCCAATACATGGCTCGCTGAAATCTCGGCCGACTTCATCGCCCTTCAACTCGACCAATGAAGCCGATCCATTCCTTGCTAGCAGCCATCTGCCTCGTCGTTCCAGCGGCTGGGCAGACGGGTGATCCAATGGCTTCCGATCCAACCGTGACCGCTCTCACGGCCTTGCTGCCGCTTCGGGATCAGGCGAAGTTTGGCCGCTTCTTAAAAGGCAACCACGAGCGCACCCGGTTCGCACAATTTCTCGGTGCCCAGGGACGTTTCGCGCTGCTCGCCAACAAGGAAGCCTTGCTCAATGTCAAAACCGAGGCCGACCGACCGAACTACGGCGGCAACTCTGCTGCGAGGACCCGGAATAACCTTTGGCAGGCCTACATCGAAGGCAGGACTGCACCAAGTCCGGCGAGGGGACAGGCGAATTGACAAAGCGACCACCGACATGCGCGCACCGATCAACATCGACATCGACTACGTCATGAAAGCCATCGTCGGCATCGCCTCGCCGATGGTCGGAGTCATCACGTCCTATCAAGAGCAGCTAGAATGGCACCTGCGCGTGGCGTCACTCGGCGTCGGCCTGCTCGTGGGCGTGATGTCGCTCGTGAGCATGGTGAAGAAAATGCGGGGGAGGTGAATAATGGCTCAGCGTGACTCCAACCGGTAAAACGCTGCGTTGTCCGGGGCTGTGAACTCAAATTCCATTTTTCCTTGTGGGTTGATCGTCGCGGCTCCAACAGGGATGGCCATCGGGGAGAAATTTACAAGATTGGTGCTCTTCTCGACGCCGACAGTGAGCTTGAACTTGCCACTAACTGGGTCCTTCGTGAGCAAAGGAGTGCCCACATGAAGTGCCTGCACTTGGGAAAGAGAGTAGAGTCCGTAGTTGTTGGGGGAATCCGTGACTTGGGTTCTTCCGGTCGCCATTCCGACCGCCAATCCGGCGTTCAGACCAACTTGAAGAGCCGAATCATATTGAGCTTGGGTGTATAGCGCGCCTTGCGTGAGTGTGAGCGTAACCGCGCTCGACACGCTGCCGATATCGTTGGAGACGATCACTGTATAAGTCCCGACATTCGCTGACTGAATACTATTGAGATAAAGTGAATCGGCAGTGGCATTTGGGATGACAAGCCCATTCCTTTGCCACTGGTAACTTAAGGTGAGAGGAAAAGTGGTTTTTGCGATCACGCTAAATGCAGCATTTTCGCCGGCGTTGGCAATAATGCTGGACGGTTGCCCGGTGATGGTGGGCAACCCCAATGCCACGGTAGAAAGTCCTCCATACGTTGATGTCCAGCCTGTGGTTCCCAATCGGTAATAAACGTTCGATCTTGAATT
>JBEGOB010000343.1:0-6908 GCA_041182265.1 Verrucomicrobiota bacterium
TCGATCCGCCGCCATGAACGACCGGCGAAATTGCGGGGGCGTGAGCCTGGAATTCGAAAGTTGAGGTGGTAGTCCCGATGTTGGGGCAGAGTCGCGCGTCCAAAAATGGGTTGCATCTCAGACATTCCCTCTGCTGACTGGCGACCGCTCATTTTCGGCATCACTCATCATGTTTTTCCTCACCACCGCCATCGACTACACCAACGGTTCGCCACACATCGGGCATGCTTATGAAAAAGTGCTGGCAGACGTCATCACGCGCTATCGTCGCCTGCGGGGCGATGAAGTTTATTTCCTCACTGGCGTCGATCAGCACGGCCAAAAGGTCCAGCAGACTGCGGAAAAAGAAGGGGTTCATCCAGCAACTTTCGTCAAGCGGACGACCAAGAAGTTTTCCAAACTGTGGGAGAAGCTCGATGTCAAATACGACGGCTGGGCGGAAACGACGGATGAGCGCCACAAATCGTGCGTTCAGGGCATCCTCAGCGAACTCAAGGATCAGGGGCAGCTTTACAAAAAATCCCACTCAGGGCACTACTCGGTCCGGCAAGAACAATTTCTGGGCGACCGCGACCGCGATGAATCCGGCCATTTCGGACCGCAGTGGGGCGAGGTCGTCGAAATCGAGGAGGAAAATTGGTATTTCAAGCTCAGCGATCACACCGACTGGCTCAAGTCCTACTTGGAGACCTCGCCAGACGTGATTATTCCGAGTTTCCGAAAAGCGGAACTCCTCAATGCGTTGGAGCGCTCCGTTGGCACCGATCTTTGCATCTCGCGCCCGAAGGAACGCCTTCGCTGGGGCATTGAATTCCCATTCGACTCAAACTATGTGACTTACGTTTGGTTCGACGCGCTCATCAACTACATTTCCTTTGCCGGTTATCATGCCGCGCCGGATTCGGGTTTGCCTGAGTTTGAGAAATTGTGGTCCGGCCGGCCGGTGCACATCATTGGGAAAGACATCCTGATCCCAGCTCACGGCATTTACTGGCTTTGCATGCTGCACGCCATGGGCTTCACGGATGCGCAAATGCCGCAACTGCTCGTCCACGGTTTCTGGAACAGCCGCGGCGGTGATAAAATGTCCAAATCCACCGGCAACATCGTCGATCCCGATGCGCTCGCGGACAAATTCGGCGTTGAGGCCGTCCGCTACTACTTGGTCCGCGACATCGTCACGGGGAAAGATTCCGATTTTGACCTCGACCGGCTGATCATGCTTTTCAACACCGAGCTTGCCAACGAGTTGGGAAATCTTTGCAACCGCGCGCTCAACATGAGCCAACGCTTCACGGAAGGAATTCTCCATACGGGAGGCCCATTGCAGGCGGAAGACATTGCCTTGCAAGCCTCGCTGACTGATTCGCTCGCCGCGTATCGGGTGGCGATGGATGACTTCGATATTTCCAAGGGGCTCGAGGCGCTCAGCCGGCACATCGTCCATTGCAATGGCTATGCCGAGCGGATGAAACCTTGGGAACTCAACAAAGACCCCGAGCAAAAAGAGCGACTTGCGACCGTGCTTTATCATCTCGCGGAAAGTGTTGCGCATGCCTCCGTGCTGCTTTCGCCGATTTTGCCGGATGCCGCAGCCAAGCTGGCAGGCCAGATCCAGTATCCAGCGCTGACGCAGCTCAAGCTCGCGGATCTCCACTGGGGGCTGCTGCCGGATGGGCACGCGATTGCCAAGCCCAAGCCTGTTTTCCCGCGCATCGTGCTCGAGGAGCCTGCTTGATGGCATGTGGGATTTCAGGAAATTTGCGTTTTTCACCAGCAGCCGATCACCGCCGCGATCGTCAGCACCGAGTGCTCGCCGCGGTTCAGTTCTAGGTTGCCGACCTTGGCTTGGGGAAACTCCGCCTCAAGGCAAGGCGACTTGCTCGGAAGATCCGCGAGAAAGGCGGCGGCGGGAATCCCGACCACTCCTTGGCAGCGCCTGCCGCCCCATGGATCGATGTAAGTCACTGGGAATGAACTTGCTCCCTTCGGTAAATGGAGTGGCAGCGAGGTGAGGGTGATAAAGTGTGGGGGCAGGCCTTCCCATTGCAGAGCGCCGCCCTTGCCGTGGGGGCGCTGGACGTAGCGCTGTAGGCTGATGATGGGCGGCATGCCTTTTGCCAGCGAGCCTCCGAGGCGCTCATGGACTCGTTGCAGCAGGCGTTTTTGAGATTCATCCTGCTTCAAGAATAAGGGCTCACATCTCAGGGCTGGCACGAAATGGCCGCGTGTCACTTCATTTCCGATGTCGCACAAATCCAAGAGATTCACGCCGCCCTGATTCCACCGCGGGTGGCCGTTCATGTGTCTTGATGGCCTCATTCCGCGCTCACGGATGAGGGTGAAAATCATGTCGCGGTCATTTCTACCACCGATTCCGGCTGCGGCGCGCTGCCACTGCGGGCCACCGAAGCGCAATGCATTGAGCAGCGCTGCCGGACCACATGCATTCCCCGCTGCGACTCGTTGGTCCGCAGCTTTCGCCCCCGGGTTTGGCGCCATCCGCTCAGGAGGCGTGGCCAAAACGGGCAAACAGAGTGCGAGGAAAACGCTACTCAGACATGGCGTCAGCCGGAACATACACCTCGACCCGACGGTCGTTTGAGGGTTTCGCGTCCCGTCGTCCATCGGACAACATCACCCTCGAATCATAGCGCATGCTTGTTGCCGTGGCCTGCGGGATGGGAACCCGGACCGTATGCACGGCGTTGACGTCGAGGTGAGTGATGTTGGAAGTGACTGTTCCAACGGGGGTGGAAATGCGCACACTGGTGTTGACCAGTCGTTCGGTTCCCCGGTTTTGCACCAGAATTTCAATCTGGCCGTAGGGATGACCGGGGCCGGGTGGGAGGATTCTTTGCGACGCCACCGCCGCATCATAGATCCCCGGTGTGGACGCATTCAGCACCCGACCCAAGTCCGGCATCCCACCGCCTAGAGCGGTGTCCGAGCCGGCTTCTCCTCCATCATTGAGATGGGAAAATAACAAATCTGCCGCCTGTTGCGCCGTCAGTTTGGCGGCTCCGGGCCGGCTCATGAGCGCGGCGATGGCGCCGGTGACGATCGGGCTGCTGAACGAGGTGCCGTTCACACTTGCCGCTTGATCGCCCGGCCATGCGGCATTCACCCCGAAGCCGGGAGCGGCGATGGCGATTTGGCTTCCGGTGTTGGAAAAATTCAGATGATTTCCGAGGGCGTCCACCGCACCCACTGCCAGCACGCCATCACTGGCGGCGGGGTAAGTCACGCGCTCGAGCCCGTTGTTTCCTGCCGCTGCAACGATCAGCGTTCCGGCGGAGCGGGCGTATTCGATGGCGCTGCGGACCAGTGCGCTATCGCCAAAGCTGCCCATCGAAATATTGATCAACTGCGCCCCGGAATCCACTGCGGCGACGATGCCGCGGGCGAGGAGGAAACTGTCCGATTGCCCGAGATCGTTGGCGATGCGGATGGACACGATTTCCGCGCCGGGAGCGACGCCCGGGGTGAGCGGGTCTTGGCCGATGATGACCGAGGCGACAGCCGTGCCGTGGCCATTTTGCAGGGAAAGGTCGCTTGGGAGATCGATGAAATTGAGCATGGAAATCGCGCTTCCGAATGCCGAGTGCGCCGCCACTCCAGTGTCCAGCACTGCGATGCGGACGCCGCTGCCCCAGGCGGAATGATCCCCCGAGATTCCGAGCCAATCGAGTAGGCCCGCGCCAAGTGGGACTGCGCCAGTCTGCGCCGAGCCATCGCCTGGTGAGGGGACATCCACGGGGAAAATTAGCGATGATTCCTCGTCGCCATCCAAGAGTGCCGCGAGATCTGCGGGATTTAGAAAGCCGACGCGAAGAGCATTCAGCGCATCCAGCCGCCCCAAGAGGCGGATTTTGTCACCGGCGCGGTCAAGAAACCGCTGCAATGCAGCGGCGTCCTTGAATGCAAGAACGCGCTGGCCGGGAAGAGCTCCGGCTCGTGTTGCCTCCTCATCCCCCCGGAAATCCGTGGCGCGATCCTCTTTGCGGAAGCGGACAGGCGGCTCATCTGGCTGGATTTTGGCCATCGCAGGGCCGGAGGTCACGGCACTCGCTTGGCGAACTTCTGGCTCAGGCATCGCGGTGCCAGCCAACCAATACCCAAGGACGCCGACCAAGCAAAAGCCGAGGAAATACCAATATTTGCCGGGGGATCTCACACGAGAAAGGAAACCCACGCGGCGGAAAATCATAGGAAAAAATTCACAATCCGGAGAAACAGAAAGTTTCCCCCTAGGCCCTCTCGGTGGGATCACTCAGCGCACAATCCATGGGGGAGTATCGCCGTAGCAGTTGACGGTCGGCTGATTGGTCTTCGGGTGAATGAAGCCAATCGCGAGGTCTCGCTTGTCAGTACCTGTGAACCAACGCGTCTGGTTCACCGCGCGCCAACCGTCAGGGCCAGCGGCGTCGGCGATGGAAATGACGACTGACACTTGGCCGCGGTCATTCGTTTTTTTCGCCATTGGGATATTTTCAACTTTGCCCGGTGCGATCGCCTTCAAATGCTCACCGATCGAGAGGCGCATTGCCACGTTGGAAAGGTTCACCGCCATGGTTGAGCCCATGGGGAAGGTTTTTTCCGAGTCATCGATGACGAAGCAGCGGTAGGGCGAAACTTGCGGGTCGCCGGGGACAAAAATCGCCAACTGGCGTGGTCCCGGCGCGGCCTTGGCGGTGGCGATGGTCTTGTATTTCGGCTTGCCGGCCTCCTCGCCGTCCTGCACGGCGAAGGTGAGCATCCCATCGGTCGCGAAAGTGCTCACCTCATCTGAGATCGAGGTGGTGTAGAGATTGAACTCCGTGGCGCTGGGCTTGTCGCCGCCGCTCATGGCGAGGAGTTTTTTCAGGTCGCCGACGTGCTGGAAGCAAATCGCACGCATTTTGACAGCGCGCAATTGTTGGGCGCTTAGCAGGGGCGCGGCGCACAAAAGCGCGGCGCTGAGAGTGAGAATAAATTTCATAGGGTTCTGAGAATGACCAGCGGCGGGCGACTCGTATCAGATTTCACTGGAGCTGAGCCAGCGGAAAGAAACCACCGAGAATCTCCGGCCGAAGCGTTGGTTCACCTGGGTGAGATCCGTGACCTTGCGGCCGTTTGTCAGGATGGCAGCTTGGACTTTTTCCGGGGCGTCGGTGGGATCCACGAAGGCGGGGACACGTTGGATTGTGGCCTCGCACCAAGCGCGGGCGGTCACGCGTGTGCCGTCACGTGCGGCACCATACGAGCGGATCACAAAGGTGTCCGAGCGCACGGTGATGGCAGAGCCGATGGCGGAAAGCAAGTCGCCCTGAGTGAGAATGGCGGATGCGCCATCCTCGGTATTTCCGGCGGCGGCCTTCGGGTTGGCGTAGCCGAAGGAGGAGGCCTCCTGCTCGGTGATGATGCGGTTGACCGGGCCCATCGGGATATCATTGATGTTGGATTTGCGGATCGCCTCTTCCAGAGCGCCTCGCGCAGCCATGTCGTCCGAGGCCGAGCCAAGGCGGCGATTTACGAATTCCGCCATTGAGAGGAAGGGGCCGCGTGCCCGCACTTCTTGGACGATCGAGTTGGCCAAGGTGTCGATTTCCTGGCTGGAAAGCTCGCGGAAGCCAGACCAGCGGAGTTGGTTGTCCCCGCTGTTTGAGGCATTCACCGAGCTGGAAAGAGGGCGGTTGATCCGAGGAAATGCGGCGTTGGTGGATGCCGTCCATTTTTCCTGATAGTTTACGGGGCTCTCCGAGGGATCTGCGATTCTAGCGGGGCCGAGCAAGGGAATTTGCAAACCACGAAGCGACGAGAGCACGGCCTTCCATGCGTTCACCGAGGTTGAATTCACATTGAATCCGCCCTTCACGCCCATGAGCGCTGCGGAGTCCGACCAGGAGTTGCTGGACAAGGCGAGTGCGGCGGCGGCCTTGGAGTCCACGCCGGTGAGCATCGGTGTTTGGCGTGGGTTGAGCGGCAAGTTTTGGTTGGTGAAAAGCAGGTTGGCATCGTTCGCATTCCGGATTCCGGAGAAATAGTATCCATCCCAGAGCGTTTGGTTGGCGAGCCAAGCGGAGTCCACCACCTCGTAGCCGAAGCTGCTGCTGGAGCGCGCCCGATCCGGAGAGACCACGGGCGAGGCGAGTGACTCGCCGACGGTGTGCTGGATCAGTGGCAAGTGGCCGCTGCTGGTGAGGTTGGCGTGCCTGAAGTCCGCGAGGTTCATGAGCGGACTGCGCGGTAAATTCTGCGTGATGTAGTGAATCGCCCCCGTGCCACGGGTGGTTCCGGAGAAGTAAAAGGCGCGGTTCACATCATCCGCATCGATCGAGCCGACGGTGTTTGCGCCGCTGACGGTAACGGGCAGAAGCGACATTTCCATAGGGAGCAGGGCAGGGTGGCTCTTGGTGGCGTCCATCTGCAAGACGTGGTGGACGAAGGACGAGGTCCGGCCGGGCTTGCCTGGGTAGAGCGAATCGTTGGCGGTCCGTGCACCCAGGGTGAAGATGGCGAACTGCTTGGGCGCGGAGCCCCAGTTTTTTAACTGCGCATTTTCAGCGTTGGGAAGATTCAATTCAGAGACGGTGAAATCGCGCTCACGCCGGAAAGGATAGGTGATTTTTCCGATGGTGGTGTGGTTTCCGTTGGCGAGAATTTCATCCAACTTGGCCTGCGTGCCATAGCGGTATTCGTAAATTCCGAGGGCGGTGTTGGCGCGGTTGGCGACTGTGGCTTTGAAGTCCACCGAGAATTTACCGGCACTTCCGCCGGGCATGAGCGGGCTGACTTCGACGTTGACCGTATCCGTAGGACGCACACCGAAGACGCCGAGACTGCCATTGTCGGCGGTTCTTTCGCCGCTCGCAGGCCGCAGCCAATCGACGATGTAGCCGCTGCGATAGTCCCAGCCTGGGCCAGAG
>JBEGOB010000344.1:0-9685 GCA_041182265.1 Verrucomicrobiota bacterium
GATTCCCCAGCGATAACCGGAGACACCCCCATCGCGACGGACGACCCGGTGGCAAGGAATCAGAACCGCCAGCGGGTTCGCTGCACAGGCGCTTGCCACAGCGCGGCTAGCCCGTGGCTGACCGATCCGCTCGGCGACTTGGGAATAGCTCATGCGTTGCCCCGGCGGAATTTCCTGCAGCGCGCGCCAAACCCGCTTTTGGAAAGCCGTGCCCCGGGCATCGAGCGGACAAGCAAGCGGCAATCCAGGATTCTCAATCACCTTGAGAATCATCTGCAGACACTCCAAACCATCGCTCTCGCATCCTCCTCGCGGGAAGCGCTTGAGAAAATCGTGCTTCAGCGCCTGCACATCGTCCCCCAAAAGCACGCAACAAACCCCGTCTCCCGAGACCGCGACAAGGACGAGGCCCAGCGCGCATCCGGCGATCTCAAATTGAATCTGCTTTGGATCACTTGCTCCTAACTGGCCATCGGCACCGCGCATGGCGAATTTCTCACACAGAAGCATGAGACGATCAAGGAACCGTTGCCGGTCCGGCATTTCTCGTTTATGTCCTTACCCGAAATGAATTCGCCCGACCTGCTGCGCCATTGCCCGGACTTGCTGAGCTACACCCGCCGCGCCACTCGCGTGGTCATGGTGGGAAACGTCGGCATTGGCGGAAATCACCCGGTGCGCGTGCAGTCAATGATCACCTCAGACACACGCGACACGCCCGCCTGCGTGGCCGAGGTGCTCGGACTGGCGGAAGCAGGCTGTGAAATCGTCCGAATCACCGCGCAGACGAGAATTTACGCAGCCAATCTCGAAAATATCGCTCGCGAGGTTCGGGCAGCAGGCTGCGCAGTGCCGCTGGTGGCAGACATCCACTTCAAGCCAGACGCCGCGCTCGAGGCCGCCAAATGGGTGGAAAAAGTCCGCGTAAATCCCGGAAATTACGTCGATAAGAAGAAATTTGAAATCCGCGAATACAGCGATTCGCAATACGCGGAAGAACTCGAGCGCATCCGCGACGAATTCACCCCGCTCGTTCAACTCTGCAAAGACCTCGGCCGCGCCATGCGCATCGGCACCAATCATGGCTCGCTCTCGGATCGGATCATGAATCGCTACGGCGACACCCCGCTCGGGATGTGTGAAAGCGCCTTGGAATTCGCCCGACTCGCGCGCGAACAGGGTTATCATAATTTCGTTTTCTCCATGAAGGCGTCCAATCCCAAGGTGATGATCGAGGCATACCGCCTTCTCGTCGCACGACTTGCAGCCGAGGGGCCGGATTGGAACTACCCGATCCACCTAGGCGTCACTGAAGCTGGCGATGGCGAGGACGGCCGCATCAAAAGCGCCATCGGCATCGGCTCGCTGCTGGCCGACGGCATCGGCGACACCATCCGAGTCTCACTCACGGAAGACGCGATTCACGAGATCCCCGTCGCTCAGGCGCTGGCGGCACCGTTCAATCTTCGCAACGCAGGCGGCCCGCCCGAGAATCCTCCCACCTGCCACCCATCATACAATCCATTTTCCTACCAACGCCGCGCCAGCTCAGTCGTCACCCGCATGGGCCATGACCTCGGCGGGGACAAAACCGTCCGCGTCTTCACCACCCAAGAACGCTGGAACTCGCTCGCCCACAAAATTTCCAACATGGGTGACTTCAAGCCGGAGATCATTGTCGAAAAATCCGGTATCCTTGAAATCGACCCCCGTGACGCATCCGCCGTTGCCGCCCTCAACGCCACAACCGAGCCGACGCTCATCAGCGTCCAAGACGGCCTCAACATTGAGGTCATCCACGCCTTCCGCGAGCTTGCCTTCCGCGTCCATCCGCGGCACCCGATTCTTCTCAAGGACACGCTCCAGCCACCGACAGGCACGACTGATTTTCTCAAAGCCCTGCTGCCCGCCGCCGGGAACATCGGGTCGCTGCTCTGCGATGGCATTGGCGACGCCATCCTCATCCGTGGCGAGACCGCACCCGGCCAATCGCTCCGCCTCGCTTATAATATCCTGCAAGCCGCAGGCACCCGGATTTTCAAAACCGACTACGTCGCGTGCCCGAGCTGCGGCCGCACGCTTTTCAACCTCCAAAACACCACTCAAAAAATTCGCGCTGCCACCGGCCACCTCAAAGGCGTGCGCATCGCCATCATGGGTTGCATCGTCAACGGCCCCGGCGAAATGGCGGACGCAGACTTCGGTTACGTCGGTGGCGCTCCCGGAAAAATCAATCTTTACGTCGGTAAAACTGCTGTGAAATTCAACATCCCCGAGGCAGAAGCCGTCGCTCGCCTCACGGACCTCATCCGCGAACATGGAAAATGGGTGGACGCACCAGAACCTGCCACACAGACGGTTTAATCCACCCACAAGCTATTTCGACCAATGCCCGGACCCGACACCATCACCGAGACACAGCAAGCCACAGATCTCGCTGTGCCATGGAACGTCATTGTCCACGACGATCCCGTAAATCTCATGGAATACGTCACTTACGTCATCATGAAAATTTTAGGTTACGACGAAAAAAAGGCCACGCAGCTCATGCTCCAAGTCCACGAACTCGGTCGCTCCGTCGTTTGGTCCGGCGAGCGCGAACCTGCGGAATTCTACACCCAGCAACTCCAAGCGCACCAATTGAAAACCTCGCTCGAGAAAGCCTCATGAAAGCCATCCCCACGCTTGAGGGCGGCCTCAAAATCGAGGCGGAAACCCCGCTGGACTGGACGATGCTCCAACAAATCCTCGCCGACGCCAAAGGCCGCGGTCTCGACCTCGCAAGCCGCCTCGGCGGACTCATCCCCAAGGAGGCAGGCGCGGATGACTGGGAGGAATTCGTCGTCCCAGACCTCCGCGAAGCCTTCCAAGACGAGCTCGCCCAAGTCGCCACCGCCATCGAATCCGCCATGCACCGTGCGGATTCCGGTCCCGGCCCGCTCTGGATCCGCGCAGAAGATGCCTTTTCTTGGTACAGTGCGCTCAACCAAGCGCGCCTCGCACTTGAAGAACAATTTCACTTTGGCCCGCGCGACGAGATCGATCCCGTGAATCTCCCACCCGTCAGACGCGCCTCATTCATTCGCTCCATGTTCTATCTGGAAATTCAAAGTCTGCTCCTCCACCACGTCCTGCGCCCCTGAGACCGCTCTGCCGCATAGGCCTTGCATGCCCATTGCCGAACCGATACGGAACTTCCCGGTGACCGGGCATCCCGCTCCGACAAAATAGGACTCCCAGACGAGATCAGATGAGCGGAAAATCCGAAAAAAGGCCAAAAAACCTCCAGTGGCGACTCGAGTGGCTCGCCCACTCCTTCATCGAAGGAATCGCCGCCCTGCTTCCCGGCACCTGGGTCTTCCGCTTCGGAGAAGTGATTGGCGGCCTCGCTTGGCACCTCATGCGCACGCGTCGCAACATCACGCTCAGGAATTTACGCATCGCCTTCGCCGGGGAAAAAGACCTCCCCGCCCTCCACAAAATGGGGAAGGAAACCTTCCGCCGCACCGGGGCCAACCTCATCTCCGCCGCACACACCGCGCGCTTACCCGCAGACCAAATCACCTCCGCCCTCCGTCTCGACAGCTTCGAACCACTCCGCGGCGCACTCGCCCACGGCAAAGGAGTCGTCCTCCTACTCGGCCACATGGGAAATTGGGAGCTTCTCAGCCGCATGCTCCTGCTGTTCCCCGCCGGCACCTCCATCGGCGCTTTTTACCGACCGCTCAACAACCCACTGCTCGACGCCCGCGTCCTCAAACGCCGCCAAGCCGATGGCACACGCATGTTCTCAAAACGGGATAACCCACTCCGCGTCGCCGCGTTTCTTCGCGAGGGCGGCGTCGCCGGCATCCTTGCCGACCAACGCGCGGGGTGGCAGGGCCAGCTCGTCCCATTCTTCGGACGCCTCACCCGTGTCAGTCCACTACCAAGCCTCCTCGCCCGCCGCAGCAAAGCAGAAGTTCTCGCCATGTCCGTGATTTGCGAGGCTCCGGGAAAATGGCTCGTCACCTACCAACCCATCCCGCATCCCCACGACACCACACGCTGCATGCACGCCCTAGAAACGGCCATGCGCGCCAGCCCACTCGACGTATTTTGGCTCCAAGAACGCTGGAAAGTCTTCGCCCGCCCACACCGCCCAATTTCCGAATGGCTCGGCAGCGACGGCCAAACCGGGGAAAAACCCCACCGCGCCCTCTTCTGGCTCGCGGACTCCACAACCCCTCACAAAATCCCGGAAACTTGGCTCCACCCCGATGTGATTTACGAAATCGCTCTCCAAACCCACGCCGCAACGCCCGACTGGCTCCCATCCACCGCGAAAATCCACCGCATCCCAAGCGCATCCCTCCGCAAAGCCGTTGCATCCATCGACACCGCGGCCGCGCTGCCCCTCGACTTCATCCTCACACACGGCCCTCACCCAGCGCTCACCCGTGCTGCCGCAACCCTCTCCATCCCAGTGATTTGCTTGCCAGCCACCGCCGCCCCCACTCAAGTTTCCGCCTCTCAAAAACCCTGAAACCGCGCCGCCGTGAAGCCATCCGTCATTATCAGCACTTACAACCAACCTCTCTGGCTGGAAAAAGTGCTCCACGGCTACCAACACCAATCCCTCACCAACTTCGAACTGCTCATCGCGGATGACGGCTCCGGCGATGCAACACGCGCAGTCATCGAGAATTTCAAAAAAATCGCCCGATTCCCAATCCAACACATCTGGCATCCTGACGACGGCTTTCAAAAAACCAAAATTCTCAACCAAGCCATCACCGCCTCCCATGGCGACTACCTGATTTTCTCTGACGGAGACTGCATCCCACGCCACGACTTCCTCGCCACCCACACGCGCCTCGCCACACCCGGCCGCTTCCTCTCCGGCGCATACTGCAAGCTCTCTCAAGCCCTCAGCGCAGCCATCTGCCCTGACGATATCGCAAGTGGCCGCGCATTTTCCCTCCCATGGCTCCGCAGCCACGGCTTCCGCGGCTTTTCTCGCGCAGTCCGCATCGCCGCACCTCGAAAATTTGCCCCACTCCTCGACACCGTCACCCCCACCAAAGCCACATGGAACGGCCATAACGCCTCCGGTTGGAAACTCGACATCCTCGCCGTCAACGGATTCAACGAAACCATGCAATACGGCGGTGAAGACCGGGAAATGGGCGAACGCCTAACCCATCTCGGCATTCGTGGCCGCCGCATCCGCCACCAAGCCATCACCCTTCACCTCGACCACCACCGCAGCTACGCAACCCCGGAAATGATCCGCAAAAACCTCGCCATCCGCGACGCAGTCCGCGCATCACGCAGCGTTTGGTGCCCGGACGGCATCCTCAAGCGACCTCAACCATGATCGCTCGCTTCGGAAAATCCCTGGAGGCTGGCGCACGCATTCTCCGCCCATTTCTCCTCCCATCCTACCGCCGCGCCTTCACCCAACTCGTCGCTCGCGGCCTCAAACAACACCCAATCGGCACACCCATCGTCTGCTGCGATTTCTCAAATCCAGCCATCGACTCAGTCGGCGGACGCTACTACTTCAGCCTCGTCCGCGACTTGATCGACGCCGGCTACTTCCCTGTCTTCACCGCACGCCGCAGCACACTCTCCACCTTCGGCACCAGCGCCTTAAAATCGCTCCTTCTTCCCCAAGCCCTCGGCGTCGTCCACGACCCCGCCGAAATCAAGCAAGCCTATTTCCTCATCACCGACACCCCCGCCAAGCCATCCGTTCACGCACAACGCACCATCACCGTCGACTATCAATGGCACCTAGCAAGCGCAACGAACGAAATCGAGTTTCCCGTCTTCGTCCACCCATGGATCGCGTCCGGCACCCAACTCCCACACGCCTACGATCTCACCGCCACACGCAGCGCTCGCCTCTTCTTCGGCGGAAATACCGAATCAGGAAAATACGACAAGGACGTTCTCCGCGACACCTATCAGATGTTATCCCGCCGCGAAATGTTGAAAATCGCCGAAGATCACTTCCCTGCCCATCAGATCCACCGCCCACGTGAAGCGTCCACCTGGCTCGCATCCCCGGAGTCCCACACCTACGTGATCTGCGAAACACAGCACTGCAAAATCCCCCAAAACCGCTGGATCGATGCCTTGGCCAAGGCTGACTTCTTCCTCGCCTGCCCCGGCGTCGGCATGCCGCTTTGCCACAACCTAATCGAGTCACTTGCCGCCGGCACCATCCCCATTCTCCAATACGCCGACTATCTGCCAGACCCGCTGCGCAACGGCATCGACTGCCTCACCTTCACCGATGCGGCAAGTCTCGGCGCGGTTCTCGAAACCGCACGCACCATGACCCCAAGTGAAATTCACAAACTTCGCGCCAACGTGATGGCATACTATCAGGAGTTTCTCGCGCCCGGTCGCTTCGCACAGCGACTCTTCAGCGGACCCAACCCAGAAAAAACCCTCCTGCTCAACGCTTACCGAATCCCAAGATGACGCCACCCACCCCTGCGCCGCGCCCCGTCCTTGCCATCGTCTCCAATGCAGACACACGCTTCATGCCCGGGCTCGCCGTCGCCGTCGCTTCCGCCGTCGCAGCCGCATCCGGGGACTTCGACTACCGCTTCCTCATCCTCGACGGCGGCCTACCCGAAAACGCACTACGCGACCTCAACAACACACTCCAACCCATCGCCGCTCGCAAAGGCATCCGCGCATGGATCGAACCGCTCGCCATCGACGAAAATCGCCTCGCCGCCCTACCGGAAAGACGTGGATCCCGCATGACTTACGCCAAATTGGTGCTCCCGGAAATTTTAGAAAAGTTAGACTCGATCATCTATTTGGATGCAGACGTGCTTTGCTACAAAGGCATCGAGACAGTCCACCCGCCCGCCGGAGAAACTTCGTGGCTTCTCGCAGGTGCTAGAGATTATTTCTGGGTCATTTCAAAAGATTGCCCATGGCTAGACCAAGTGCCACCCGCCGAGCGGAAACTTCCTTATATCAACTGCGGAGTCATGTGGATGAACCTGAAAGCCCTCCGGGAAATGGACTTCACGGAAGCATCCATCACCGCGCGCGCCGCCATCGGCAACGCCCGACAAGGCGACCAAGCTGTCTTCAATTTCCTCTGCCGCGGCCGCTCATTCATTCTCCCGGACGCCATCAACCACCGCACTGCCATCGGCTCCTCCCGCCCGCTGTGTGATGGTAATCTCGACTTAAACATCCATTACATCGGCGCTCCTAAGCCATGGCTCGGCCCACCGAAGACCAGCAACTGGCTGGCACACCGGCTTTGGCATCAGGCGCAGTCGCACATCTTCCCCGACCTAGCGGAAATTCCACCGACTCTCCCAACCCACGACCTTCCGAGCATCCGGAAAAAGGCGCTCCTGTATTCCCTCCTCAATCCGTCGCGCGCCGCCCACTACCGCAGCGACGTCCGCTCGCTCACGGATCCATCCGGCATTCTGCAACGAGCCGAAAATCATTGGGCATCCTCGCTCAAAACACTCTGAATCCTCAGCCGAACGAAACCGCCTGTTCGAAGGCTGCCACGTGGCTATCAACCGAATGTCTCGCTTCGAACATCCGCTTGAGCTCATCCGTCCGATCCTGCAATTCGCTCTTGTTTTCAAGAGCCGCCAGAATCCTATCCGCCAGAGCTCCTGGCGTGCGCTCCTCTGCAACGAATCGCTCCATCTCACTGCCATAGATATCTTCAAGACCCTCTAATGGATAGGAAAACGCCGGCCTACCACAGAGAAAAGATTCGATCAAAACGCGCGCAAGCCCCTCGCTCTTGCTGGTTAAGACTGAGGCATCTGCAAGCGCGAACAACCAAGCAGGCTCGGTCACCAAGCCGACGCGAACGACAGCGTTCTCCAAACCCATCGATTTCACCGCATCATCTAACACCCTAGTGTAGTTCTCATCCTCATCCCCCGCAAGAATCAGGCCCCAACGCTCACGCGTTCGCTCGCGTAACAATTTCAAGGTCTCAAGCGCCGCAATCTGATTTTTCCGCGGCGAGATTCTCCCAAGATAAAGCAACCATCGGTCCACATCCGTCATCTGTAAAATTCGACCATGCGCCGTAATTTCCGGCTTGCTAGAGCCGGTTTGCTGGATCGGATTGTAAACCGTGCGCACTTTCTCGGGATCGTATCCAGCACCAATCAAATCACGGCGCATGGTTTCACACACACAAAGCAAACGGTCCATCTGATGGAGTTGATACTTGCGGCCACGTGCCACTGCGGCGAAGTCACGCACGTAGGAAAGCGCAGGAATTCCCAACTGTCGCGCCATCTGAAACGCATGCGGCGCGGTCACCCACTCGTTGCTAAGCAGTGCGTCCGGACGGTGCCCGGCGAGCACCTTTGCCAAGCGCCTGCACTCATACCAAAATGCCGGACGCTCCCACAGCTTGCGGAATCTCGGCAGCGGTGCCGCATGGTGCCGAACTCCAAGCTTAATCATTTCTTGGCCAACCGGCCCACAATTCTGGCTAACCAAAGTCAAATCCCAATCCGCCCGCTCAGCACGGAGCGCCCTCAAAGTGCCGCGCATGCTGGCGCGCGAACCACCGCCGGCTTGGTCAAGACGCTGGAGAAATACCAAATTCATAGAAGATTTAGATGGATTGAATACAAATGCCGCATGAGTGAAAAAACTTTTTCGCGAGTTTCAATCTCCGCCACCGCACCCGTCAAGTCGATAGAAACGAAGCGTCAAAAAAGAAGAACAAATCTCACACCTTTGGACCCTTACGGCGGCATATTTCAAATCATGAACCTTCCTCACCCATCCCCATCACTCAACCCCGTGCGCTCAAAATCAACGGCCCACGAATTTATCCCTTCGAAAATTTGTGAGACCAATGCCGATTGCGACGACTCTCTAATAATCGAATGCGCCCGTCGGATATCAACACATGCCGAATCGACCGACATGACCCGTCCCGCGTGATGACGCGCCATGCGGAGGCTAACCAAAGTTTCCAAGGCGACTTCATCAAGGAATAACGTCGCAAACGCTGGCGCTCCCGGTCGATATCAATCATCTTCAGAAGCTTGTCTCCTAGCTCGTGAGTGATCAGCGACCGATCAAGTGCGAGGCGGATATCCCGGATATGCTGGAGCCCATAATGTTGCTTAAAAAGCATCTGCCGGTATAACTTCTGCCGTGCATCAACTGTATCCACCTCACGGACGCGATTGCTGATGTTCATTTCATGCGTCCGCCAATCCACCAAAGTTTGCGGAAGGTAGCGGACATCTCCAAGGATCAAGGCACGGACCCAATAACAGCGGTCTTCAGGATGATGACCGATCATCATCGGGCCGAAGGTGCCAGCCACTACGGCACGATAAGCCGCAGCCGCACCATAGACTGGCGACCCTCCATAAACACTCGCAATGCCTTTGGCGTAATTGAAGACGTTTTCACGAATTTTCTTCGGTGAACCTTCAAGCAAATTCCCTTCGGCATCAATCCGCCGCCAGCTAGAAAAAACCAACATGCATTCTGGATGACTGCGGAATTCCCCAGCAATCGCAGAAACCCGATCAGGGCGCGAAACATCGTCGCCAGCCATTGGCACGATCAAATCACCAGAACAAGCGGCCATCCCCCGGTTAAAATTTGCTAAAAGCCCGCCATTTTTCTCGGCATGCGCTCGAACCACGTGGATATGTGA
>JBEGOB010000345.1:0-4107 GCA_041182265.1 Verrucomicrobiota bacterium
CCTTCACCAGCGGCACGCCAACTTGGGCCGGCACACTCAATCTCACCGGAGACTTGGATTTCTCAGGTGCCACGACCTCCTCTCTCAACTTCGGCAGCAGCAGCGGCCTAAGCGACATCCAGCTTCTAGCCATTTCCGCGACCGGCTTCACCAATTTCGACTTGGATGCGGAAGGCAACCTCACAGCCGACGCGGCCAGCAGCTCCGGTTTCGACACTTGGAAAACCACCAACAACGCCGCCGGCCAGACGCTCGACGACGACCACGATAACGACGGCGTTTCCAACGGAATCGAATACTTCATCGGCGGCCCCAACGGCAACACCACCGGCTTGACCACGCTGCCAGGCGTAACCCGTGCTGGTGACACGCTCAGTGTCACATTCACCAAAGCGGCAGACTACACCGGAGTCTATGGCACTGACTACCGGGTGGAAACCTCTGCCACGCTCGCTGCGCCATGGGCACCACAAATCGCAGATCCTGATCCCGGATTCACCGTGAGCTTCCCCAGTGCAACAGAGGTGAAATACACCTTCCCGGCCGGCACCAAGAACTTCGCGCGCCTCGTAGTCACCGGCCCCTAATAGAAATCGAGCCCCCCAATCAAATACCGCGTCACTCGCCTGCTAGCCACGAACAAGCTTGGGAAAAACGAGCACACACCCGTCATCGCCGGCCCGGATGAGAACGGCATGGTCACCCACCATGCCGGACTCATCTCGGCCGAAGACGGCGACATCACCAGCGAGGCATCTTGACCCGGCTTTCTGAAATCACAAAAGCCATGAAGCATCTCGTCCATCTCGCGAGCCTCGCGCTCGTCCCCATGCTGTTAGCAGACGCGCCGCGCCCGAATATTCTACTCATCGCCGCAGATGACATGGGCTTCTCGGATCTCGGTTGTTATGGCGGCGAGATCCAGACCCCAAACCTCGACCGACTCGCGGAAGAGGGTCTTCGCTTCACCCGTTTCTACTCGACCTCACGCTGTTGGGCTTCACGCGCATCGCTCCTAACCGGCCACTATCCTCAGGCAATCCGCCGCGATCTGCTGCCGGAGGTGGAACGTGGCGAATACGGCATGTTCGGCGTGACCAGCGGAGCGAATGGCATCCGTCCGCGCTGGGCGCAAATGCTGCCGGTCCATCTCAAGCGCGCCGGATACCGCTCCTATCATTCCGGCAAGTGGCACATGGACGGCGACCGCCTACCCGCCGGCTTCGACCGATCGTATTCCTTGGAAGACCACAACCGCTTCTTCTCTCCTGAAAATCATTTCGCGGATGATGTGAAGCTCCCGCCGGTCAAACCAGACAGTGGTTATTACGCCACCACCTCCATCGCGGATCACGCCATCAAATGCCTCAAGGAGCATCAGGAAAAATTTCCTAACACACCCTTCTTCGAATACCTCGCATTCACTGCGCCGCACTTCCCCTTGCAGGCGCTTCCCGAAGATATCGAGGTTTACAAAAACGTCTATCAACCCGGCTGGGACGTCATCCGCGCACAACGCCTCGCCCGCATGAAAAAGCTCGGCATTGTCGATTGCGCGCTCTCCCCCCTCGAAACCGCCACAGTTCCGCGTTGGAACTTAACGGATGCGGAACTGCAGAAACAAGTCAGCCCTCACGAACTCGCCCAAGCTCTCCCATGGGACAGCCTAACGCCGGACCAGCAAAAGTTCCAAGCCGCCAAGATGGCCATCCATGCCGCCATGGTGCATCGTATGGACATCGAAATCGGACGCGTGTTAGAGCAACTCAAAACCATGGGCGCGCTGGACAACACACTCGTCATCTTTGTCTCCGACAACGGCGCAAGCCCCGAGCAAATCATGCGCGGCGACGGCAATGATCCTTCCGCGCCGATGGGCTCCGCAAAATCCTATCTCGGCCTCGGCGCCGGCTGGTCAAGCGCCTCCAACACTCCCTTCCGCCTGCACAAATCCTGGACGCACGAGGGCGGCATCACCACGCCACTCGTCGTCCACTGGCCTGCAGGAATCAAAACACGCGGCGAGTTGCGCGCCGATCCCGGCCATTTGATCGACATCGTCCCCACCGTGCTCGATATCCTCGACAGCCAAGCACCCACAACCGTGGCGGGACTGACGGCACCGCCCCTCCCAGGCAAAAGCCTGACCGCATCCTTTGCCATGGATGGTTCCATGGTCCGCGCCCCACTCTGGTTCTTTCATGACGGCCACCGCGCCTTGATCGCGGGAGACTGGAAACTGGTCGGCAAGTTCGAGGAACCTTGGGAACTCTACAATTTGCGCACGGACCGCAGCGAAACTCAAAACCTAGCGGCATCCCATCCCGCCAAGGTCATGGAACTCGAGCTCGCGTGGCTGAAGCAGACCGATCAACTGCGCCACCTCGCCCAGCAGGACCCGCCTAACACACCGCCCCCAGCCGCCGTGGACCCGAATGCGAAGGCCGGCTCCTCAACCCCGCCAAACTCCGTGGGCCACACCATCGCCGCCGCAAAATTGAAACTCAAACCCGGCATGGGCGACGAATACAAAAAACGCCACGACGCCATTTGGCCAGAACTCTCCCAGGCCATCCGCGACGCAGGAATCAGCGATTATTCGATCTTTCTCGACGAGGAAACCGGCACCTTGTTCGCCGTCCAAAAAGTCGCCGCACACAACACCACCGCCGAATTGCGCAGAACCGAACTGATGCAAAAATGGTGGGCACACATGGCGGACATCATGGAGGTGAATCCTGACAACTCCCCCGTCCGCTCCCCACTCAAACAGGTCTTTCATCAAGACTGATCCCTCTTGATCACGACCTAACTTTTCCCATTCATGAAGCCCCTCTTTCTTAGCATCGCACTCGCCGCCGCCTGCCTCGCCGCTCCGGTCCACCTAGTCGATGAGGCCCCGGTCTCCATCACCCAAGTGAAACCCGATGTCATCCTCATCGACTTCGGCCGCGTTTCATTCGGGAACATTCACCTCATCCCGCCCGCACGTGCCAACCATCCCGTGTCAGTGCATTTCGGCGAGGATTTAAAAGACGGCCGAATCAACCGCACCCCGCCGGGATCCGTGCGTTATGCCATGACAACGCTCCACCTCAAAGGCACTGACCCGCTCCGCGCCGCCCCGCCCGCCGACGCACGGAACACGCAGAACGATAGACCCAATACACCTCCCGCCGTCCTAACACCCCAAGAATGGGGCGTGGTCCTCCCCTTCCGCTGGGTCGAGATCGAGGGCTGGCCGGGCGAACCCAATCCCAAAGACTTCATCCGAAAATCCGCCTTTGCCAGCACTTGGGACGACCACGCCGCAAGCTTCGAATCGTCCGACAAAATGCTCAACCGCATCTGGGATCTCTGCCGCCACTCGATCAAGGCCACCACCTTCGCCGGAGTCTATGTCGATGGCGACCGCGAGCGCATCCCCTACGAAGCGGATGCCTATCTGAATCAACTCAGTCATTACGCGACCGATCACGACATCCAGATGGCGCGCGACACCTTCGATCTGCTGATGAAACATCCGACTTGGCCGACGGAGTGGTCCTTCCACATGGTCTTCATGGCCCATGCGGATTACCGCCACACCGGGCACACCGAGTGGCTTTCCTCCCGTTACGAATCACTCAAACCCAAGCTCCTGCTAGAGAGAGCCCGCGAGGACGGACTGCTCGTCAGCGGTCCAGAGCAAATCAAAAAACTCGACCTCGTGGACTGGCCGCAAAAGGAGCGGGACGGATACGTTTTCAAGCCGATCAACACCGTCGTCAACGCCTTCCATATCCGCTCGCTTGGGATGATGTCGGAAATGGCAACCGCGCTCGGCAAAGACGCGGAAGCTGCGAAATACAGCACCATGGCAGCCACGGCGCACGCTTCATTTCAACGCTTGCTCTTTGATCGCACTCAGGGCTCCTACCGCGACGGCGTGGGCACCGATCACTCATCCCAACACGCCAGCCTTTTTCCACTCGCCTTCGGCCTCGTCCCCGCAGAATACGTTCCGACGGTGGTGGATGCCGTCCAAAAACGCGGCATGGCATGCTCGGTCTATGCCGCGCAGTATCTGATGGACGGCCTATTCGCCAACGAAGCCGGCACCCGTGC
>JBEGOB010000346.1:0-9456 GCA_041182265.1 Verrucomicrobiota bacterium
GAAAAAGACGGCAAGCGAGTCATCGACCGCGCTTCGTTTCAAGCTTTTGGCTGCCAAACGGCGATCGCTGTGGCGTCCATGGCGACGGAACTTCTGCGCGGGAAGACGGCGGAGGAGGCTAAAAATCTCAGTGCAAATGAACTCACCGGGGATCTCGGGCCGCTGCCGCCGATGAAAATTCACTGTGGCCAACTCGTGGAAGGTGCCTTGCGAAGCGCGCTGGACCATGATGCCGGGACGCCGGTCGCGCCGCCGACTGGTGCCGCTGCGGAGATGGCTCCCACCCTTGCGTCATCGCTCCACCGCAAGCCGGCTGGGAACATCCGCATTGTCCCGCTTGGCTAGGCGCACCCTGCGGAGTTTCTCTAATTTTGCCCTGCGGAGATAGAGATTTGTTACCTGCGTCGTTTTGTAAGATTAAGACCCAATCATGTTGTGCTAGAGCTCCAAGAAGTCAGTTTCACCATCCGCAAGGACAATGCCGAGGTCCCGCTTGTGGATCGCGTGTCGATTCGTGTGCCGAAAGGGCACTTCATGGCGATTGTCGGGCCCTCGGGATGTGGGAAAACGACCTTGTTGAAAACCATCGCCGGCTTGAACCCGGAGTCGGGCGGGGCCTTGGTCTGGGACGGTCGGAATTTGTCGGAAGACGGGGATTTTTCGCCTTCAGAAATTGGTTATGTGCCGCAATTTTCCATCGCTTACGATCCACTGACCGTGGATGAGTCGGTTGAGGCTGCGACGCGCTTGCGCGTGAGATGTGGCAGCACGGAGGAGTTGGATCAACGGATCGACCGCGTGCTTGAGGAGACAGGCTTGAGTCCGATCAATGATCGGCATGTCAAAGTCTTGTCGGGTGGGCAAAAACGCCGTCTTGGACTGGCGATGGAGTTGGTCTCGGACCCGAAAATTTTGCTTTGTGACGAGGTGACTTCCGGTTTGGACCCACGCTCTGAGCGGGAAATCGTGCGTTTGCTGCATGATCTCTCGCGCAAGGACGGGCGGATTGTGCTCTCTGTGACGCATTCGCTCGCGCATTTGGAGCTGTATGATTCGATTTTGGTGCTGCATGAGGGGCGGGTTGCGTTTCACGGCCCGCCGGAGCAATTGACCCATTATTTTTCTGTCAGCGACACCGAGGAGGTCTATCCGCGGTTGGCGACTCAGCCGTCCGAACGGTGGCAGGCATCTTGGCACAAACATCGTGATTTCTATCAAAAAATCATGGATAAAAATCGTGATTTGCTCCTTTCCAGCGGGAGTCTTCAGGTACCGCCACCGCGCTCTCCAGTTGAGGATGCGGCGGACACGCCGGTGGCTGAGGGTTTGCAACTCCCCGGGTTTTTCAGCCAATTCGCGACCTTGCTGTCGCGCCGCTGGCGGATCTTCTTCCGCGACCGGGGCCAGGTTTTTCTCCAACTCGCGATCATCGCTTGTTTCCCGATTTTGGTGACGATTTTCAGCGATAAGGCATCCGGCAATATTCGGCGTTATTCCGACACGCGGCAGACGGATGTTTTCGCTGAGATTCAGGAGCAGCAAAGCGTGCGTTCGGACCAAGCGAAAGTCGGCTCGGCAATTTCGGGAATCATCATGTTTCAAGTGGTTTTGTTGTCCTTGATGGGGTCAAACAACTCCGCGCGTGAGATTGCGGGGGAGCGCCCGATTTATGAGAAGGAGAAATTCGGTGGCTTACGGCCATCGGCCTATCTTGCATCCAAAGTTGCGTTTCTTTCGTGCTTGGTCATTGGGCAATCGCTGTGGATGGCGTTTTTCGTGAATTTTTTTGGGGCGTTTCGTGGCGATTTCATTCAGCACGCGGGATTTTTGCTACTGGTGAATGCGGCGATGACCGCGATTTGTTTGGCGATTTCCTCATGGATGAAGACCGCCGAGCAGGCCTCGTTGTTGTCGATTTATTTGGTGGGTTTCCAGTTGCCGCTCTCGGGTGCGGTGCTTGCCTTGCCTGAAAATATTGAGGCGTTCACGCGTCCGTTCATTTCCGCTTATTGGGCTTGGTCGGGCTCGGTGGAGGCCTTGCAAACACAGGTGCATGATGCAGTGAAGTCGGTGGTGGACACCAGTTTATCCGCGCAAGACTTGTGTCTCTATGCGCTTGGCGCACACATTGCGGTGGCGCTCATTGCCACTTGGGCGGGTGCTTGCCGGCCTCAGTGGGATTGAGAAATTTCTCCCTCGATTTTCCAAATCCATTCCTCTTAACTCAACAACACCATGGCCCGACGCGCGAGTTCCAAACTTCATCCTGGCATCATCATCGGTGCCATCGCCGCGATGGTCGTGGCAATCATCGCCGGCAAATCGCTGCTCGGTAAAAAATCCTCGGCCTTCGCGGAAGTGTCGAAGCTCAGCGTGGAAGAGTTGCTTGAAAACGGCAATAGCCTGCGCGGCAACGAGTATGTCATCGAAGGGCAAATTGACGAAAAACTGCAATGGACGACGGGTCGTGGCCAGTTGGTCAGCGTGCGCGTGAGTGCACCTGGTGGCGATGAGTTCGTCGGCATCGAGATCCCTCAAAATTTCAATAAGCTCAACATCGACACCAAGCAAAAATACACGTTTCGCGTGAAATTCCGGCAAGGCGGCATCGCGGTCGCCACGGGTGTTGATCGTCTCTAACTTTGATTCCCATCGATCTCATGAAAACCCGGTTTTTACTCTCTCTCTGCATCGCGGGAATCGCCCACGGCCAAGTTTACACTCCGCCGCCCGCGCAGCAGCCAGCAAGCACGGCTCCGCCAACGGATGCGGGGGCCGCGCCTGCCAAACAGGCACCGGCACAGACGCCTCTCGGTCAGGAAATTCCGATGCTCGATCCGTCCGCAGAGACGATCACGGTTGGTGGTGTTGCGATTCCGTTAGGCGATAACCGTTTGCTCAAGGCTCGGTTTGAGAAATACCTCAGCCAGCCTCCGGAGAGTGATGAAGATGCGGAGAGATATCGTGAAACTCTTGCGGAAATTCTTGGGACGATTTCCCCCTTTCGCACGGGTGGTCCGGATTTGTATTCGGCATTCAAGCTTCTGCCGAGTGCGTCGTCTTACCCTGGGGATGCCAATCTTTGTGGTTCTCTAGCAGAGTCAATTTACATGGCGATGCTTGCCAAGCAGGATGTGAATGGGCTTAAGAAGCTGAACAATTCGATCGAGGAGGAGAAGCGTGCGATCATTTCCGAAGGGGATTGGAAGGCGCGGCATGAGAAAGATATGTCGCTGGGTGACTCGCGCGGCCTCAAGGAGAAAGACCCGAAGAAAAACCAACCGGCCCAGGCTCCGGGCTCCGGAGTGAACTCGCTGAAATACACGGAGACCTTGCGGCGCATCGCGGAAATCGAGGTTTTAAAAAAGACGAACATCGCCCGCACGGAGGCGCAGACTTTGCGCACGAAGGCGCAATATCAGGTCAGCATGGTCCAGTGGTTCGTCCAGCGCCGTTACGAGCACGTGCTCATGGCGGCACGATTTTATAACCAAATTTGGAAAGATGGAGACGCTGCCCTGCGCATCGATAAAAAGTCTGATGTCTCTAAATTGTTTTCGGAGTCTGTGGGCGTGAGTCCGACGGTTGCTTCGCTGGACTCGCGTTCTAACGAGGCGATTCGTGAGGCGGGAAAATACATCGAAGCCTTCGATCTCATGCTTTCCCGTGATGAGCTTCACTCGGCCTCGCAACGTCTGATGGAGGCATTTGCCTTGGGGGAATATCTTGCGCCGGTGGCGACGTTGCCACTCGATAAGAAGCGGCGCGTCATGGAATATGTGAGGGATTTGCACGAACTTTACGGCACTCTGCAAGCGCGTGATTACACCAAGACGATGGAGCTTGCGGCGCGCCTGAAGTCGGTGGCGAAGGACTTTCCATCTTCCAAAGTGGACAGTGCCATCGCAGGCTACACCTTAGCTTCGGACTTGGCGATTGAAGAGGCAAAGGCGCATCTGTTGGGAAGGGAAGGGGACAAGGCGGCGGAGAAAATCCGCGCTGCGGCGGAAATTTGGCCGACGAATCCCAAACTCACGGAATTTAGAAATCTCGTGAATAACAGCAGTGGCTTGGTGCTCATTCGTAACGATTTTGACCGCCTGTTAAGCGAGGGGAATTTCCGGGAAATCGCGCGTCGCCAGTATGAAATCGCACCTGCGATCCAAGGCGATGCCGGGCGCGAGGATGCATTCAAACAAATCGTCACCAGTCTCACGAAGATTGAGACTGCGCTGGGGAAAGCTGCGGAGTTCAGCAAGCTTGGGCAGGACTATGCGGCGTGGGAGCAGCTCGCTGAGTTGCGCGAGGAGTTCCCGGACGATCCGAAGCTTGGCCGGGAGCTTGAGTTGTTAGCTCCGAAAGTGGCGGATTTCACGCGTGCGTTGGATCGTGCGAGGCAGTTTGAAAACCGCACGCCCAAGCAGGTTGGCAGCTCTCTTTCCTGGTATTTGAAAGCGCGCAGCATCTACCCGCAGAGTAAATTTGCGGATGTGGGAGCCAAGCGTCTAGCGGATGAGATTTTGCCGTCGGACGAGGTGCGCGCACCGCAGGCGGCGGAATGATCCGCGAGTGGCGTCTGCATTTTGGAAAATCAGTCGTCGCGGTGTAGAAATTCGAGCAAGTTTGCCGCGACCTTTTCTGAAATTCCGGGAAGCGCGGAGATCTCGGCTTCCGTGGCTTTTTTCAAACGGGCGACACTGCCAAATTTTTCAAGGAGCAGGCGCTTTTTGTTCGGTGTGATTCCCGGACAATCATCAAGCAGGCTTTCCTTCATTCTGCGTCGGTAAAGCAGCGCATTGTAACCATTGGCAAAGCGGTGTGCCTCGTCGCGGATGCGCTGGAGCAGCTTCAAGGCACCCCGATCATGCGGAATCAGGATGGGCTCGCTGCGACCGGGGACGAAGACTTCTTCGCGTTGTTTGGCAAGGCCGATGACTGGTAAATCGTGCAGGCCAAGCGCTTTGAGTTCGCGCACGGCCATGCTCAACTGGCCTTTGCCGCCATCGACGATGACCAAGTCTGGCAGGACGATTTTTGCCCGGCCCTCACGTGCGAGGCGGCGTTGGGCGTCGATGAGATCTTCTTGAGAAAACTCTGCGTCAGGGGCGACGCTTGAATTTTCCGTTAGGATGCGTGAGTAGCGGCGGCGGATGACCTCCGCCATCGAGGCGAAGTCATCTTGTCCCTGGACCGTGCGGATGCGGTAGCGGCGGTAATTTTGATTGTCCGGCTTGCCGTCGGTGAAGCGCACCATGGAGGCGACGATGTGGTTTGAGGAAACGTTTGAAATATCGAAGCATTCCATGACGCGCGGCGGTCCAGCGAGTCCGAGTTCCTCGCCGAGTTCTGCGAGATCTTCGGTGGGTTTGACGGTGGTTTGGACACCGCGCCCGCGGCTGAACTGGCGCGTCGGGCTCAGCGTTTTTTCAAGATTCTGGAGGATGTCGCGCAAGTTTGCGGCTTTTTCAAATTCGAGGTTTTCAGCGGCTTGATTCATCTCCGAGCGGAGGGAATCGAAGACCTCGCGCTTGCCTTTGCCCTCCAGCACGCGGCAGGCGTCTTCGATTTTTTCGAGGTAAGCCTCGCGAGTGATGCGTCCGACGCAGGGGGCAGCGCAGTTTCGGATGATGTCGGCGTTGCAATGGCGGTAGTCAGTCTCGCCGGGTTCAAGCGGTCGGCAAACGCGGAGGCCGAAACTTCGGTTGAGCCATTCGAGCGTGTTGTGGAGGGCGCTTGAATGAGGAAATGGGCCGAAATAGCGTGAGCCATCTTCTTTTTTCATGCGGGTGGCGGCAAAGCGCGGCCACGGATCTGCTAGCCGGATCTTGACGAGGAAAAACCTCTTATCGTCACGAAATGCGATGTTGTAGCGGGGCCGGTAATCCTTAATCAGCTTACCCTCAAGCAGAAGCGACTCTTCTTCGTTCCGGACCGTGTGGAACTCGAAGTCATGGATTGAGTCGATCAGTGCGCGGGTTTTGACGTTCGATCGAGTTTTTTGGGACGCCATAAAATAAGACGAGACCCGTCGTTTCAGGTCGCGTGCCTTGCCAACATAAATGATCGAGCCAAGCCGATCCTTCATCAAATAGACGCCCGGTTGGTGCGGGACATCGCGAAGTTTGGCTTTGAAATCCGGTTTTGGCATTGGAAGCACGCTGGGTCCGCAGCAAATGCCGGAAATGAAAAACTTCAACTGGAAATCCACCTTTGTCTTTGTAAGCTCGCAGTGTCATCCAGTTCGGAAAGATCGAATGCTCTTCGGTCAATCTCGCTTGACATGGTGATTGGCATGGCTTTTTTCTTCACTCCCGACCGTATGCTGCGAAAGACCTTAAAATACCCTGCGCTGATTGCGTATTCGCTCGTTGTCATTTCGGCATCTCACTTGGATGCCCAGCCGGCAGAGCCGCCAGCCGCACCCGCAGCTCCGGTGGCACCCGCGACTCTGAATCGTTTGTTTAGCGAGGCGGAGAAGGCTTTCACGGACAAGCAATATGATCTGGCCGTTGAGAAAATCCAGGAGCTGCTTAAGGCGCTGGGAACCAACAAGGATGCTCCGCTTGAGTTGCTTTATTTTAATGTTGGACTGGGGTATTTGCTGGCGGAAAAACCCGTTGAGGCGGAGGCGGCATTTACCGAGTGTTTGAAGAAATTTCCAAAAGGTGAATACACCAGCCGCAGCTATCTTGGGGTGGGGCGCGCCGCTGTTTTGCAGGATACGCCGGAGAAAAAAGAGCGGGCAATCGAGGCCCTTCGCATCGCGGCTCAGGATCCTAAATACCGCTCCGAGGCAGGTTTTTGGCTTGGCCAAGTTTACACCGATCTTGGTCGTCGTGATGAGGCTATGGCGGTTTTCAAGAGTCTGATGGGTTCAGACATTCGCTCACCTCAGCAAACGACAGCTGCTGTCGAGGTGATTGGCCTGCTCGCAGATACTGGGAAATTAGAAGATCTCGTGGGGTATCTCGATCGGCTCATCAACCAGGCTGGAGTGCGCGATGCAATGGCTTGGTATGCGAATCAAGTGATTGTGCGGGGCGACGAGTTGGTGAATATGGAAAGCTATGACACCGCTTTGGCGATTTACCGATCGGTTCCGTCTCGTGCACAAATCATCGAAACTCAAACTGCCGCGCTGACACTTCAGCGGAAGGATTTAAAGACACTTGAAGCTCGCGTGGAGTCGGAGAAAAAGAAGCCCCTCGGCCAGCGGTCGAACGCTTCGGAATTTCTCAATAATTTGAAACCTGCCATTGAGCTCGCGGAAAAGGCATTGGCGGCCGTGGAAGAGAAGGCGGATCTTGATGCTGCGCTGCTCATGCGTCGTGGGCGTTGCCTTTATTATCTCAACCGCTATGAGGAGGCACTCGTGTGCTTTCGCACGCTGCGCACGAAATACGCGAATTCAGATGACGCTAAAGCTGCGGCCTACGCTGAAATCGTTATTTTTAACAAACTGAAGAATATCCCGGAAATCAAAGCGCTCTGCGACGCGTATCTTCGGAAGTATCCAGATGCTGACAACGTCGAACAGGTCGCGACTTTGGCGGGTGAGGTGCTCGTGCAAACCGGCAACTGGCCGGAAGTCGGTTCTTTCTACCGCGGCCTCGAAGCAAGGTTCCCGAAGTCGGAAAATCTTGATCGCTACAAGTTTTTCCAAGCACTCGCACTTTTTCAGGATGGCGATTTCAAACAATCCAGCCCGATTTTCAAAGGATTCCTCAAAAGCTTCCCGCAGAGTCAGTTGATTGAAAATGCGCTTTATTATGTGGCGATGTCGGCTTTCCTAACGAATGACTACAAGGGGACGCTGCAATCGTGCAAAGAATATCTTTCACGCTTCCCAGACGGACGCTATGCGGGAGACATGCGCTACCGTCTGGCGTTCATTGACTTCAATGACAAGGACGTGGACCAGTCCGATAAGATTATCAAAGATCTCACAGCGTTTCTATCCGCTCATCCAGATGATTCATCTGCCGGTTCGATGTTCTGCTTGATTGCGGACACCTACAAAAAGAAGAAGTCGGAAAAGCCGGATGAATTGGCGAAATTTGGTAAGTTGGCGCTGGATTTTTATCAAAAAGCAGTCTGGTCGGATAGTCCGGATGATGTGATCCAGTATGGCTTGGACTCGGCAACTGCGATGCTTCAGGCAAACAAGGACTGGGCGGGTGTTGCCGCTCTTCACAGCGAATTTTTAAAGCGCAAGCCTGACCATCAGTTGTCGCTCCTGTCGGCGTCTTGGGTCGCCAAAATGAAGGCTCGCGAAGGAAAAGGTTCTGAGGCGGCAGCCATGTTGGCAGATGCGCTGAAGTTGAGAATTGCCAATCCTGCAAGTGAACAGGTTGAGTTCTTAATTGATGAACTGGTGAAAACTTTGGTTCCCCGCAAAAAGCCTTCTGAAATCGATGTGGATGCGGTGGATAAAGAGCTTATCGCTATCCTCACCAAGGCGATTGGAGATCGTGAAAATGCGACGACGAACGCGCGTCTTTATTATGCTCGGGCACGACTGGCCCAGCTACTCCGCCGTGCGGATCGCTCAGATCTTCACTTGAAGGGGATTGCGACGATCAATGCCAAAGATCCTTCGGTTCTTAGTCCGGCTTTGCTCGCGGTGTCAGGTGATATTTTGTTGAAGCTTGGCAGTCTGGATGAGGCTGAAGCCATGTTTAAGCGCCTGAATGATCGCTACAAGAACGGCATGTTTGCGGATGCAGGCCCGGTGGGTCTCGGTTACGTCGCCTTAGCGCGGAAAAAGCCCGAAGAAGCCTTGGCGATTTTTGAGGAGGCTCTTGTGAATAATCCGGGGATGTCCCGATTCAAGGAAACCACCTTAGGAAAACTCGAAGCATTGACAGAATTGGGCCAGCTTGAAGAAGCGGAAAAAATGGCACTCGGAGTGGTGGGTGATAAAATGTTCCGTGGGGAGCCTGCCGGAAAAGCCTATATCACGCTGGGAAAAGTTTATCGCAAGCAGGCTGAGAAGGCGGATGGCGTGGATGCTAGGCTTGAGTTGCTCAAGAAAGCCCATGCCACCTACCAGCGGGTTTACATCGCCTACCAAAGTACTCCTGAAGTTTGTGCGGAAGCTTATTGGCAAGCCTACGAGACCGCGAACGAATTGGGTAATAAAGAACTCGCGGACGAGACGCTCAAAACTCTGCTCGAGAACCCTAAGCTTCAAAACACGGACCGTGTGAAGAAGGCTGCCAAATAAGCTCTTTAATTCCCCACCCAACCTATGTCTTCAACGTATAGTTTCCGTTCGACCTTCCTGCGTTTTGCGGTCGTCGCCTGTACGGCCTCCTTGGCCAATGCCGCAGAGCCAACACGGATCGTGTTTCAAAATGGCCGTTCCGTGCAGATTTCTGCAGTGGCCCTGCAGGGCGAGCGTTTGGTGATTCGTTCCTCGGCGGATGGTTTTAATGAGGGCCAAGCCTTTGCCTT
>JBEGOB010000347.1:0-15530 GCA_041182265.1 Verrucomicrobiota bacterium
TTTACGTATTGGTAGGTATTCATGCGTGATCGATTTTTTCGAGTCTGAGAATCATTAGCGGAAGCCCAGCATTTTCTCCCGATAGAGTTCGTCCGGGCGACCTGCGATCCGGGCGGCAACCCCGGCGGAAAGGAAACGCGGCGTCCCAAGCATGGCGGCGCCAGCGTGGATTTCAGCAGCCTTGACTGCCATCATCGTAGCTGCAAGCACGGCATCCGAAGTGCCCCCAAGCGCAATAAGCCCGTGATTTTCAAGCAAGATGACACGCGGCGCGCGCCCCAGGCGCTCAACATAAGAATTGACGGCATAGCGGATAGACTGGGCAAGTTTGAGACCAGGGTCCACATACGGCACGAGGACAAACTCGGCGCCACAGCAGACGATCTCGTCCGGGCAAAGACGACGCGTCGCGAAAGCGCGCGCATGCTGAGTGCAAAGAATCGTATTAACAGCAACCGGGTGCGTGTGTCCCACAAAATTCACACCCGGTAATGTTAGCAACCAAGCATGAAACATTGCCTCGACCGATGGCTTTTTGGCCGTCGAATCCAATCGGGCCGCCAGCAAACGCTCATCGACCTCGTGATCCGCAAGCGATTCTGTATCGAGTAGCGAAATGAATGGAGCGATATGACATTCCGTCACCCCGCCCTCCGTCAGCGTGCCAAGATTCGAACCGCTTGCCTTCACAATAAATGTCCCTGCCGACGTTTTTGCTGACGTATTTCCTTCGCCAAGAATTGCCAACTTACGGTCCTCACGTCCAAGATCGTGGGAAAGTTTTAACAAGCGGGCGAGCGAATCGGATGGAGGGGAAGCGGTGGTTGAGGCGGCCATTGCGACTTGGTTTTCCTTGGATTTGATTGACAAGTCAACTAAAAATCCAAATATTCCCAACGAAACAAAGAATAAAACAACTCGATGCTCGCGATTGACCGACAACGCCGAATTTTTGAAATGCTTCAGGCAACTGGATCACTCCGAACTGTGGACACCGCAGCCGAACTTGGCGTGACGGATGAAACGGTGCGACGCGACTTCGAGATCCTAGAAAAGCGCGGGGATCTTGTCCGCACCCACGGCGGAGCCAGTCGCACGGATCGCGTCCGCGAGGAACTGCCGCTGAACGAACGCCAGGCTGTGCGCCATGACGAAAAGCAAGCCATCGCCCGTGCCGCTGTCAGTCGCATCCGCGCCAACGAAACGATTTTTCTGGATGCCAGCTCCACCGTGCTGACCCTCACGGATTTTCTACCAGACCTTCCATTAACGATTCTAACCAATGCACTCAATGTCTTCACCGCACTCGCAGATCGGCCAAACCTCGATCTGATTTGCACAGGCGGCTTGTTCGACTCCAAGTCGCGCTCGTTCATTGGACTCACTGCGGAAAAATCCCTACAACGCTATAACATCGACCGGATTTTCTTTTCTGGAAACGGCTTGGATTTAGCACGTGGCGCGAGCGAGAGCAACTCGCACCAGGCAGCATTCAAGGAGCGCATCGTTGCAATGGCTGGCGATGCAGTCTTCCTAGCGGACCACTCAAAACTTGGAAAAAAATCCGCATTTTTCTTTGCAGATATTGCGCACATCAATTGTCTAGTGACTGATAAGAACGCGGATTCTGAGTTCATTCAGCAACTCCGTGAACGCGGTGTTGAAGTGCTCGAGGGAGATTGAACCGCCGGCACGGTCTGTTTCATTTCATCAACTCCTCCGCCGTCCAAGCACGCCCATTTCGCGCCTTATTGACCCCACGCTCCTGATGAATGACATTCGCGGAGATCGGTGCTGCGCGATTGCCCCACTCGTGCCGGATATACGTAGCGATGTCCGCTAGGTGCTGATCGCTCATCGTCGGATTCGCCGCCAAACCCGGCATATCGGCGGTGGGTGCATAATGGATTCCAGCCACACTCAAAGGCCCAGTCATGCCATGCAAAAGAATCCTTGCCAGCACTTCAGGCTTGCCCACCACCCACTCGGATTCATCCAAAGGAGGCCCTAGATTCGGCACTCCTCCACCATCCGCGCCATGACAACCGAAGCAAGCAGCCTCGCCATGGAACATCGACTTGCCACGCTCAAAAGAAGCCAAATCATCGCCTGACAAATCATTCAAAACCTCGCCAGTTCCATTCGAGTCCCTCCCACCCTCCTCGAGCCACTCAACGATTTTACGGTCGCGCGATTCTAGCAATTGAGCCTGAATAAATTCTGTCTCGTGATGATCCAAGCCTGAAACAAGTGCCTCACGCACGAAGGGACTCTTGCTATAATTCTTGAGTAAATCCCCCAATTTCATGAATGCCTTAGGAGTCCCGAGCGGCCCAAGCGCCCGCGCCAAATAGGGCAGCACCTCGTCCCCCGCAGGTCGCATCGCTAGCAGAACCGGTTCGAGCTTCGACAACTCACTCGCGCCAAGCCGAGTGCTTGCCCACAATCCGGAAGCCTGCAATTTCGCATCATCACTGCGCAGAGCCGCGAGCAAATGCTCAGACTTGAGCGCACCCATTCCCTCCAAGGTCCAGAATGCATGAATCCTCGCCACCGACGATCCCGCTTCTGCGAGTTTCGCCAAGAATGGAACCGTCGTCTCGTCTTTGCGCTCAACGAGCAAACGCTGCGCCATCTCACGCTGCCACGCATTCTCATGCATCAAAACCCTAACCAAGTCCAATCCCTGCAACTGACTTAAATCTTGTGGCCGCTCAAGTTTACCCACACGACTTCGAATCCGATAGATCCGACCATGCCCCAAGCCCGGCTGATCCAGACCGCGCGCGAGTGTCTGCTTGCGCAAATACGTGGTCATATAAGTCCGATGCTGAATGATCCCATGATACATATCCACAACATACAAGGACCCATCCGGCGCGTTATAAAGATTCACCGGCCGGAATCGTTCATCTGTCGATGCCAAGAACTCGCGCTCTCCCATGACGTGCGTTCCCTCAAGGCTCCCATCTTTTTCTCTGATGGAAATCGCTTTGACCAAGTTGCTCACAGGCTCAGTCGAGAAGGCAACGCCATACCAACTTTTCGGGAAATTCATGCCTCGGTAAACGGTGACACCGGCAGCCGAGGTGGCGTTGGTGAGTTTATAGGTTTTCGGATCGAGCGTATCGCTGGTGAAGCCGTGACGCTTCGCCATGTAAGCGCGATTCACCGCCGGCGTCACACGTGCAGGCCATAGCTGATTGCTACCTAACTGGACGAAATCCCGATATTTCATGCGGACTCCGGGATTTCCTTGAAGTAGGTTGGGCGCCAGTAAATCGCCAAAAAGCAAGGTCGAGTTGTTGTTATGATAGAGCCGCCCGTAGTCATCCCGGGCAATGCCCCACTGCCCGCGAAAGCTCGTTGTTTCCAGCTTCCAATGCTCGCCCTCGCGGCGCAGTCGCTGGTCGGACTTGGCCAGATAATAGCGGTTATCAAGGTTCGCCAACAATCCGTTCGGCTTATGCTCGACGTTGCCTCTTTGCAGCAAATCACCATCCACCACCTCGGCCTCCCCAACAGCTTTTACCCCGTTTCTTCGCACCCAACAAAGCCGATGCTCATCCATGAACAGCAAACCGTCTTCAAACACCGCAAGCGCACGGGGCAACAGCAAACGATCCATAAAAACATGGCGTTGATCCACCTTACCGTCCGCATTCGTATCCTCCAAAACCACGATACGCCCCTCAGGAACTGCCTCACCTTTGCCGTCAATGTCCGGCATGTAGCCTCGCATTTCACAGACCCACATCCGTCCGCTGGCATCAAAATCTAGACACACCGGCTTATCCACCAGTGGCTCAGCCACCACCGCTTCGATCACAAACCCTGGCGCAAGTTGGAATGACTTCAGCGCTTCCTCGACCGACAGCACCGGACTCGCCGGAATCAATTTCTCCGGCACAACATCGTCCATCTTCGTTCCCTTTTTATCTCCACGCTGCGCACTGGCGCTCGCGCTTAGCAAAAGAATGGCAGCGAAGATTGTTCTCAGAAACATGGGCTAAAATTACGGTAAAATTGTGCAAAACCTTCCGAAAAATTAGCGAAACCTCGGGCTTTTCAAGGGCTTAAAATCAGGCACGCACCACCCAACGCAACTTCGCGGAACTGCTCCGCGGATTCATTCGCCGCTCCTCCGGTCCTGCCACGATCGGCCCGTCGCTCATCTCGACGTAGATCCCGTCTCGAAGACCGATTTTCATCGCTTGCTTCACACGCCGATCCTCTCCCGAGTGGAATGTTAGCACCGCAGCCCGACCACCCGACACTAGGCAAGCCGGCAAAGCTCTTAAAAATGCATCCAAGGCGGTGAACTCTTCATTCACCGCGATCCTAACTGCTTGAAAAACCCGCCGCACCGTCAACTCACGCTCCTCGTCATCGCTGATCCGCACAGACTCACGGATCGCACGGGCAAAACTCGTCGTATCGGAGAACCGGATTCCTGCAATGGCCGCAGCAATCGACTCCGCACGTGGCTCGTCAGAATGGTCATGAAGCGCGATTTCAACCTTCTCACGGCTTATTTTCTCAATCCACTCGGCCGCGGAAAGCCCTCGTGACGGATTCATCCGCATGTCGAGCGGACCTGCAGTTTTGAAACTGAAACCGCGTGTCGGATCGTCAAACTGCATCGATGAGCAGCCTAAATCCGCGAATACGAAATCCACGGCATCAATGCCACTGCCAGCGATCGCCTTGGCAATCCCAGCGTAATTCGAACGAATCGCCTCGAAGCATGCGGCATCATAACCCGCGTCTCTCAACCGCGCCTCGGCTTTGGGCAGCTCAAGCGGATCCACATCCAAGCCAAGCAATTTCCCAGCCGGTCCGATTTTTTCGAGAATCTTCAATGAATGTCCGCCGTAGCCAAGCGTCGCATCCACCCCGGTCATCCCGGCTTCAAGCCCTAGAGCCTCAAGACATTCCGCGACCATGATCGGGATGTGAGAACCTGCGGGCGTCTTGCCTGAGGCGAGAACCTTGGCGACGGTCTCGCCGTAGCGGGCCGGGTCATGCTCCTTGTATTTATCCTCAAAACGCCTTGGGTTTTTCCCGCTGTAGCGCTTGCGGCGCGGCGGGCGCGGGGCTTCTTCGTCACTCACAGTTCAGAATATTTTAGGTTGTTGCCGCGCGATTTCTCAACCGGATAGCGCACGTCGTTGTTGGCGATTTTTGCTGCCATCACATCGCCCAGCTTGAAACCAAGATTGTCTGCCAACTCGAAAAGCAGGATCCCGACATCGGCAATTTCCGAGGCGATTTCATCCCGGCGCTTTTCGACACGGTCCTGAATTTGCGCTTCCTGCTGCCAGACGAAATGCTGCATCAACTCGCCGGCTTCCGCAGCGATGGCGACGGATAGATCCTTGGCATTGTGAAATTGCCGCCAGTCCCGCGCATCAACAAATGCTTGAATCTGGGTGGTCAGCCCAGCGATTGAGTCGTTCATGACTGGGATGTAGCCGCCATGAGACGCCGCCGCGAGAAATTATCGACATTTCCGAATCGAAATTTTCGGAGAGACAAAAAAGCCGCCTGCACGTGCGTGCAGGCGGCTTCGTTTGAACTAGGGATCGGTTAAAATCACTCAGCCGCAGCCTCAGCAGGAGCTTCCTCAGCGGGAGCCTCTGCCGATGCGGGTTGATCGACCCACTCGATGATCGCCATCGGTGCGGAGTCGCTCATGCGTGCGCCGAGCTTGGTGATCCGGCAATAGCCACCTTGGCGATCCTTCGAAGCAGGTGCTGTTTCGGAGAAAAGCTTTTGGACGGTTTCCTTCTGGCGGAGGAATGCGATCGCAAGGCGGCGGGAATGGAGATCGTCGCGCTTGGCGAGGGTGATCAACTTTTCCGCGACCGGACGAAGCGCTTTGGCTTTTCCGAAGGTGGTCTTGATGCGGCCGTGCTCGATCAGGTTGCATGCCAAATTGGCAAGCAGGGCCCGACGTTGTGAGGCGTTGCGTTTGAGTTTAACTGTTTTGCTGCGATGTCTCATCGGTTGCTTCCGTTTTTAGATTTAAAATTTAGTCGTCAAGGTTTTGCGCAATCAAATCGGCAAGGCCGACTGGTGCTTCGTCGTCTGCTCCGAGGCGTGGGCCACGGGATGCGGCCGCAGGGCCGGAAAGCAAGGAAGGCTCGAAGGACATTCCAAGACCAAGACCGAGCTCGACGAGCTTGTCCTTGATTTCGTTGAGGGACTTCTTACCAAAGTTGCGATACTTGAGCATCTCGGCCTCCGACTTCATCGCGAGTTGGCCCACCGAGGTGATGTTCGCGTTGTTGAGGCAGTTGGCGGCACGAACCGAAAGCTCGATTTCGTTGACCGACATGTTGAGAAGCTTCTTGAGAGCGGCGTTTTCTTCGCTGGACTCTGCTGGCGCTTCTTCGAAATCCACGGCATTTTCGTCATAATTGACGAAGACATCGAGGTGATGGCGAAGAATCGCGGACGCTTGAAGAAGGGCATCCTGCGGCGTAATGCGACCGTCAGTCCAAATATCCAGGATCAACTTGTCGAAATCCGTCATTTGGCCAACACGCGTGGTTTCCACGGAGTATTTGACGCGGGTGACGGGCGAGAAGATTGAGTCGATGGCGATGACGCCGATCGGTTGGTCCTTGCGCTTGTTTTCGTCGCCCGTGGAGAAACCACGGCCAACGCGCACTTCGAACTCGCAGTCAAATTTCACCTTTTTATCAAGGGTGCAAATGATCTGGTCCTTGTTCACCACGTCATAGATGTGGTCAGGAATGATGTCGCCCGCGGTGACCACGCCTTCTTTTTCCAACTTGATGGTCAGAATGCGCGGGTCCTTTTCATTGTGGCTGAACTTCACTTTTTTCAGGTTCAGCACGATGTCGGTGACATCTTCCACCACGCCGGGAAGGCTGGAGAATTCGTGCTGAACGCCCGCAATGCGGACGGAAGTGATGGAGGCACCTTCCAAGGATGAAAGGAGAACTCGGCGGAGTGAGTTGCCGATGGTATGCCCGTATCCGCGCTCAAATGGCTCGGCGCTGAATTGGGCATAGGTGTCGGTGGCGGTCTCCTCGTTGCGAACGAGGCGGTTTGGAAGCTCGAATCGAGCTAATTTTACTGCTGACATGTTTTTTACGGTTTGCCGGGTTACCCTCTCGCGAGCGGAACCATTCCCAAAGGAAATGACTCATGAGGACCTACGGCGATGTGAATTTGCTCGCGGGGGCGTGACTAAAGGACGGTCCGGCCAGCTTGCAAAGCATTTTTTTCAGTGATTTTTTCGACGATATTCACCATTTCGGCACTATTTTTGAATTTTTCGCTAGATTCCTAGCAGAGGTGACTCCATAGTCTCCCTGCAATCCACCATCAAAACTATGAAATCTAAAAGAAACCTAACTCGATTCACTTACGAGAGCGCCGCCTTCGAAGGATGGCGTCTATGCATAAGCAGAGCTGGCACGACCTTCACCAAATACTTCCCTGATAAGAAGTTTGGTGGCGGTAAAAAGTCTCTCGCTGCTGCTGAAAAGGCGCTTGAGGCCCTGAAAGCGGTCATCGAGGGCTCCAAACGCTCGGCCGATAACAAACTGACAGCCACCACCATCAAGAAGGGCGAGAAAATCCTCGCTGATTCCTAATTGAGACATCACTGCTGCGATCCGATGTTGCGCGATCACGATCGCTAGACAAACTCGGTGAATGCCGGACAGGACAGCAACAGTTATTCATTGGTTTCGCCGCGATCTGAGAATCGCAGATAATTCGGCTCTAAGTGCTGCGGCAAAACCGGGAATCCCAGTGATTCCTTTATATATCCTGGGCGATTGGGTCGGTTCACACGCGTGGACCGGCCCAAATCGTCAGTTTTTCCTCTGCGGCGCGCTTGAATCGCTGGCAAAAAATTTAGAGACCGTGGGCGGTCGATTGATCATCCGGCAAGGCAAGGCTGTTGATGAACTCCGCAAGTTGATCTTGGAAACCGGCGCCATCGCCGTGCATTTTAACCAAGACCCTGATCCTTTTGGGAAATCTGTCGAAGCCGCAGTGCATGCGCTGTGTGCTGAACTTGGCGTAAATTGCTCCGGGCACGCAGATCACACGCTGCACGGCCCCTCTGAGGTTCTTACACAAAGCGCTCAGCCTTACCGAGTTTACACGCCTTACAGCCGGAATTGGCTGGCACTTCCTAAATCCACTCCGGTCGGAAAACCGAAGGCGCTTGCCACTCCAACTGGGATTTCATCGCTGCCACTGCCCACCGTCGCCACTTGGAAATTGCCCATGCCCACCGCAGAACTCCCCGAGGCCGGTGAGCGCGCTGCCCGAGATCGCTTGAAATCTGCAATCGCCGGAAAAATCCAAGCCTATGCCGCCAACCGCGATTTTCCCGCGCTCAACGGCACTTCCCGCATTTCGCAGGATCTCAGGCACGGCCTGATTTCCATCCGCACCGTCTATTCAGAAGCTCTCAAGGCCCGCGAAATCGCCACCGCTGCCGGAAAAATCGGCATCGACATCTTCATCAAGGAACTCGCGTGGCGTGAATTCTATTTCGCGATCCTCCATCACTTTCCCAATGTCCTTGACCAGGAATTCAACGCGGACTGGCGCGGACTGCCATGGGATGAACCCGGCGCACTCTTCGATGCGTGGAAGCACGGAAAAACCGGCTTTCCCATTGTCGATGCCGGCATGCGCGAACTGCTGGCCACTGGATTCATGCACAACCGCGTCCGCATGATCACCGCCATGTTTCTCACCAAAGACCTCCACATCGACTGGAAACTCGGCGAGTCATGGTTCATGCAGCAGCTTGTGGACGGGGAAATTGCCTCGAATAACGGCGGTTGGCAGTGGTCAGCCGGCACCGGCGCGGATGCAGCACCCTACTTCCGCATTCAAAACCCTTGGTCTCAAACCGCCCGCTACGATCCCGAGGGCGCCTACATCAAGCGCTGGGTCCCAGAACTTGCCGCGATCCATCCGTCGCGGCTAATCGAGCCGCCGAAGGATGGCCGCCCGCTTGCCCCGGCTTATCCCCTGCCCTGCGTCGATCACAAAACCGAACGCGAGCGCACCTTGGCCATCTTCAAAAAACACCGCGCAGCCAAGGGCTAGCCGCCCGAGGCGAGGCCACAGACCTCACTCGCCGCCATCCCGCATCAAGCGCTCTGCCAACTCCTTCAGTTCCTCGACTGGGATTGCTAAGCTCTCCGCTCGGTTGGCGCGGGCGATGTTCATGCCCACGCAGCGCCCTTCCATATCCAGCAATGGGCCGCCGACAACCTTCCGGCTGCCCAAAATGTCATGCTGCATCGCTCGCGGAAACCCACTGCGACGCGGGGAAAAATCGCCACTCATTTGGTCATTTCTGTCCATCTGGTCAGTGAACATTTCTCCGCGCGCCGCGAGTCTCACATCCACCGTGATTTCTTTTTCACCCCGCCGAAGCGTCAATTTGACCAAATGACCTGCTTTGCGGTCCTTCAAAATTTCGCCAATTTCCTTCACGTCGCTCACTTTCTCGCCCTCAATCGTCAAAATCACGTCACCTGTCTGCAAGCCCGCCTCCTTCGCTCCGCTTTTTTCGTTCACTCCTTCCACCACCAAGCGCTTACCCTTCGCGTTCAGAGTCACCCCCAAGGCCGCACCACCCGCCGCCGGAATTTCCCGTGTTTTCGCACTGATGATCCCAGCGAGCAATCTCCGCGCCGTCCGTGTGGATGCCCCATTTGCAACCACCCACGTCCCTTGCGGAATCTCACTCGTCGCCGCATAAGTCACAGGCAATAAACCTGTTGCGGGGACTTTGATCAAGGCCACATCCCACGCCGCATCCACCGCCAAAGTCCTGACATCGCGAAAATTCACTTTGTCCACGATCACCCCCAGCGACTTCGCCCCGGAAATCTCACTCGCCTTGGTTAAAATATGCCCTTCCGGCGAGACTACCACGCCATAAACGATTTCCTTCCGTCCGTCCAAGATCACCGCGCTCGATTTCTGCAGCGCCTGACGCTGTGGCTCAAAAGCCGCAAGCACCGCGCTCCCCGCCGTCCGAAAGGCAGAATCCAAACTTTGTTGGCCAAGCGACCCCATCGTCAAAGCCACGAAAACCGGAAGAAAAATCTGTTTAGCGCTCACCGAGTTCAAAAGTAAAAGTTTTCGCCGCTCCGGCACGTTCGGTTTGAAAAGTCAGCTCATCGCCCGCAGACATTTCCTGCAGCATAGCCTGCATCTGCTCCCGGCTATCCAGCGCCACATCATTGAGCTTCAATAGAATATCTCCATCTTGGATTCCCGCCTTCTCGGCTGGACTCTCGCGCCCCACCTTCGTCACCCGCAGGCCGCCGCCCTCCCGCGCCTCCGTCGCCAAGCCAAGAAACCCATTCCCCTTCACGGGCAGCTCCGCATACGGCCCCTCCCCGATGAATTCCCCCTTCGTCATGCCCTCCCAGTGCTCAATAAACTCGCTCATCGGCACGTGCATGTTCGCCTGCAACTGCTGCCCGACACGCGAATGAATCCCCACCAAACGCCCTCGCATGTCAAACAAGGGCCCTCCGGAATCCCCACCAATCAACATGCAGTCCGACTGAAATGTCGCACCAGCGATCCGCACCAACCGCCCAAGCCGCACCACCGATCCCCTCTCGCGATCATAACCGCCGGAATGCCCGAGCGAAAAAACCCAGTCACCCAGCTTCGTCGTCTCATCCCGGTCCAACTCAACAAACGGAAATGGTCCGGCATCCGTGATTTGAGCCATCGCAGCATCCTTATCCGCCACCAATCCCAGCGTTTCTGCCTTCAATTTCCTGCCATCCTCTAAAATTACGGTGATTTTCTTCTTCACTCCCGTCGCCACGTGCGCCGCCGTCAAAACCAAGCCCTCGGCGGAAACAATCACACCGCTGCCCGCACCATCCTTGATCTCAATGCCCACCGTCGCCGCGCGAGCCGCTGGCAGCGCCTTGGCCAGCGCAGTTTGGATCGCATCCAAATCTTCACGCGTCGCCGGCGCTTTCAAGTCATTGACGTAAAGCCGCGCGTCCTCGGAAAAGCCAGCCCACGGCAAGAGCGCAAAAATTGGGAAAATTAAGTGAAATTTCATCACGTTGCTTGGCTCAGAGAATACGGCCATCCCGCCACCCTGCAACTCATCCCTGCGCCTTCCGCCGAAATAGACCGACCCACTCACGCCCCAATCTCCCCGGATAACCCTGCTCCGGGACCCAACTGTCCTCGCACTCGAACCAAGGCGCAAACAACTGCGTGATCTCATCCACCGAGGTCGGAAAAGGCGGGCCCGCACTCTCCTCGCCCGGATCGTAGGGCGTCAGAAAAAACACCCCGGCCAGCAAGCCACCTTCCGCCAGCAAGTCCGCCACCGCCGCCGCGTAATCCACACGCCGGCTCGGATCGATCGCACAAAAGCACGTATGCTCCCAAATCGCGGAAAACTGACGACCCACGCGCCACCCAGGCTCCAGGAAATCCCCGAGCTCATACGCTTCGCCCGCCACTTGCGGAAACCCGCGAGCCAAGTCCACCGCCGTCGCCGCCAAATCCACACCGCGCGCCCCGACCCCGCACGCCGCCAAGGCACGCACGTCATGCCCAAGCCCACAACCCGGCACCAAAACTTCACCTTTCCCCCAAATTTCCGGCCCGCGCCTGTCCAACAATTCCAGCAACGGAGGGGCCGCCCGGCCTTTTTCCCATGGCATATCCCCGGTCTGATAGCGTGATTCCCAATCGGTCATGCCCCAACTTGGCCCAAGCGCGCCACTCACGCAAGATTTCCAAAACACGGAAATCCCCAGCCCACCTTGCGCAATCCCAATCCCCGTGAAAAAGAAACGACAGCCACACCATTCTTGATTATACAACGCCGCGACACCGCTCAGCACTCACCACCCGCCGCCTTGAAATTCGATTCATCCCACCTCTCATACTGCACGAACATCCACCCGGCCGAGACCTGGGCCGAAACGGAAATCGTCTTAAAATCCCATGTCCTCGAGGTCCGCGACCGCCTCCGCGCAGTCGGTGCCCTCGCGCACGACGCGCCCTTCGCCATCGGCCTCAGACTTTCCGCAATCGCCGCCAAGGAGCTGTTGGAAAATGATCATCTCTCACAATTCCGTGACTGGCTAACGGAAACTAACACCTACGTCTTTACCATCAACGGCTTCCCCTATGGCAGCTTTCACGGCACCCGCGTGAAGGAGCAAGTCTTCATGCCAGACTGGACCAGCGCCGCCCGCCTGAGCTACACGATGGATCTATTTCAAATCCTCGCCGCCATTGCCCGCCCAGGCACCGGCGCATCTGTCTCCACGCTTCCCGCATCGCACAAATCGTTCGCCGCAGACGAAACCCCGATCTTTGAAAATCTCATCCGACTCGCAAGCTGGCTCGACCAACTTGCCGCAGAAACCGGCCATGATTTCCACCTCGGATTGGAACCGGAACCGCTCGGACATTTTGAAAACACCGCCGAAACGCTCGCCTTTTTCTCACGACTCCAAGCAGCCGCGCCCGATCCCGCCATCATCCGCCGCAGAATCGGCGTGAATTACGATGCCTGCCATTTCGCATTAGAATACGATTCCGCCCGCGCCTCGCTCGACGCCCTAACATCCGCTGGTATCCGCTTGTCTAAGATCCATCTCTCCAGCGCACTCGCGCTGGACCCTCGCAATCCCGCCGCACTCGACGCCATCCGCCCATTCAACGAGCCAGTCTATTTTCACCAAACTCTGCTGCGCGCCAGCGATGGCGCGATCACCCGCATCATCGACCTCCCCGAGTTTTTCGCATCGGCGGCCTCGGGTGCAATCGACCCCAACGGCTTCGAGGAAATGCGCGTGCACTTCCACATTCCGCTCGATGCAGAACCCGACGCGCCACTCAAGTCCACGCGCGGCGAGACCATCGAGGTGCTCGCCTGGCACCGCGACCATCCCGACGCCTGCCCGCATTTTGAAATCGAAACCTACACCTGGGGCGTCCTCCCCGGCAGACTTCAACGCCCCGTGGAAGAGCAAATCGCCTGCGAATACCAGTGGGTAATCGCCGCAAATAACGCTCCGTAAGCCCACGAAAAGCCGCTGGCCCGGAGCGAGCCAGCGGCTTCAAATGGAGCACAACTCACTCGGGTTCTGCTTCATCCGTCTTCTCGTCTGTCGGCTCCGTCACCGGCGGTGTGATGGGCTCTGTAACAGGCGGTATCTCAGGTTGAATGACTTCTGGCGCTGCTGGCTCAGGCTTTACGATTTTTTCAACGTTCTCTTTGGCCTCTTTCGCCGCTTCCTTCGCCGCTTCCTTGGTGGACTCCATCGCCTCCTTGGTGGATTCCATCGCTTCTTTCGTGGATTCCATCGCCTTGGTGGCTTTCTCCTCAATCTTCTCCGTCGCGGAGTCGAGTCGCTCGCCGGCAGTTTTCTCCTTGGGCTCGCAGGCAACTAGGAGGAGCGGAATCGCCAAGGCTGGAATTAGATAGTTTGTTTTCATAATCGTTTGTCGGAATTTCTACAAATCGGCATTTCGCCTCATAAAGGATTAGTTGAGATTCAGCATCTTGTCAAAGAGAGGAATTCCACCTGACATTTGAACGCAGATTTTGAATTTACGCGAAGCCTTATCTGGCATAGATTCAGCCGTGCACTCATCCCCCAAACGCTCGGCGGGCATCCTGATTCCCGCGTTTTCCCCACGCCGCAAGGGCGACCTTGGCATCGGCGACACACTTGCCCTCCGCGAGTGGATCGACTGGGCAGCGGCACATCAGGTCGGCTTCATCCAACTGCTCCCCATCAATGAAAATGGAACGGAAGAAAGCCCTTACAGCGCGATTTCATCCGTGGCGCTCGATCCCATCTATCTCACCTGCGAAGCATCGGAAATCCCCGGTCTGCGTGATGCGGAGGTCAAGCTCGCACGCGAGCAACTCAAAGTCGCCCAGACCGCACCGCTCGTGATGTATCGACTCGTCCGCAATGTGAAACGCTCGCTGCTGGATCTCGCATGGTCACGCTTCTCAAGCTGCGGAAAGAAGCTGTTGGAGGAATTCACCGAATTTCAAAATCAGGAACGGGAATGGCTCAAGGATTACTGCGTTTTCCGCTATCTGATGGAGTATCATGGCGAGACGCTGACATGGGACCAGTGGCCGGAATCCTGCCGCACCCCACAAGGTGCACGGGATTTTGTCGAAAACCAACGTCTTGCAGACCCCGCTGAGATCTCGCGTAAACTGGATTTTTTCGCCTTTGTCCAATGGCTTTGCTTTCGTCAGTGGCTCGCACTCCGCGCCCACGCGGAAAACTCAGGAGTCAAGCTGATGGGCGACGTCCCCATCGGCATCAGTTGGCACTCATGCGACGTGTTTTTTGATCGGGACGAGTTTAACCTCAATTGGTGCGGCGGATCTCCTAGCGACGGCCCCGGACAAACCGACAGCTTCATCCAACAATGGGGCCAAAATTGGGGAATTCCGCTCTACCGCTGGGACCACATGCAGGCGAACAACTTCGCGTGGTGGCGCAAACGCATCTCGCGACTCACCCGGATTTTCCAAATGTTCCGACTCGATCACATCCTCGGGTTCTATCGGATCTACGCCTTCCCATGGCGGCCGGAACGCAATCAAGAATTTGTCGGTCTCACTCACGAGCAAGCCGCTGCCATCACCGGCGGCCGATTGCCTCACTGGCACCTCCGCCCCGATGATACGATGGAGAATAAGGCGGCGAACCGCGCGGATGGCGACGCCCGCCTGCGCGCAATCATTGAGGCAGCGCAAGGCGCAGAGATCATCGCGGAAGATCTCGGAATGGTCCCTGACTATGTCCGCCCCCACCTCGTGGATCTCGGGATTGCCGGTTTCAAAATCCCCCACTGGGATTGCCACGACCACCCACAACCGGGAAATTCATTTCCAGAAAATTCTTTCGCCACCTACTCAACGCACGATCACGACCCAGTCAATGGCATCTGGCGCAACTGCCTGAGCGTGATTCAACAACACGCCGAGAATCCCACAGAGCACACCGCATGGTCCGTCGGTGGAGCCAGTAACACATTGCGACTTCTCGCAGAATTCGCTGGCATCCCCGTGCCGATGCACGGCCCGTGGCCACCCTTCACCGAGGGCATCCGCCTGCGTTTGATTAAGGCGCTTTTCGCCTCCAATTCACGCTACGCCGCGCTCATGGTCACGGAGCTTTTCAGCCTCAATCACCGCTTCAACGAACCCGGAACCTACGGGGCGAATAATTGGCGCTTCCGTCTCCCTTGGACGGTGGATGAAATTCTCGACGATCCCTCATACAAGGCGATTGGTGAAAAGCTCACCGCCATCATCAGCATCACCGGCAGAGCCTGCCTTGAGTGGGATGCGCCCAAGCGTCAAGCCCCCGTCCTCGCAAACAGCCCGCAGAACTAGGCACGCCGCCTCAAGCTGTGTAAAATCGACTCGTCGATATCGCCCCCTCGCCACCGGCAGGGCCGGATCCGGCCTTGGTCCGACC
>JBEGOB010000348.1:0-5391 GCA_041182265.1 Verrucomicrobiota bacterium
CTCATGCAAGGCTTGGCAGACGGATATTTCGTCATCCCCACCACCATCGCAAACTACCTGGTCACCCAGAAGCCGGGCTCCGTCAGCACCGAGATGCCAGAATTCAAACAGGCCGAAGCCGAAACGCGCGAACGCATCCAAAAAATCCTTAAGATCCAAGGCAAACGCACCGTGGATTCCTTCCACCGTGAGCTTGGCATGATCATGTGGGACAAGTGCGGTATGGCACGTTCCAAGGAAGGCCTAACCGAAGCGCTTGAAAAGATCCCTCAAATCCGCGAGGAATTCTGGTCCAACGTCCGCATCCCAGGGTCTGGCTCGAACGTGAATATGGAACTGGAAAAAGCCGGTCGCGTCGCTGACTTCTTAGAGTTTGGCGAGGTCATGTGCTACGACGCACTCAACCGCGAGGAATCCTGCGGCGGCCACTTCCGCGTCGAGCATCAATTTTTCAACAACGACCCCGAAGTCGTCGCCGGCAGCACCCAAGCCGGCGAGGCAAAGCGCCACGATCAGGAGTATTCGCACGTTTCCGCGTGGGAATACCATGGCGACGGCCGCCCACCCACGCTCCACAAGGAACCACTACGCTACGAGGAAACTCACGTTTCCATCCGCAGCTACGCCTGATCCGCCCACAGCAGCCAGCCTAGCGCTGGCATCGCTTCGCAACGTCGTCAACCACGTCAACCACGTCAACCACGTCAACCACGTCAACCACGTCAACCACGTCAACCACGTCAACCACGTCAACCACGTCAACCACGTCAACCACGTCAAAGCTCTCGGCGTGCCCCCCCTACGCGGCATCGGCGTCATTTGGACGATCCAACCCCACATCGAAGATACGCCGTCCACACAAACAAAGCGCTCCGCAAGATCCGTCCTCCAACTCCGTAGCCACATTGAAGTACTACGTTGCGCCATACTCGATTAGTCTCCGGCCCATTTCATCACCTTCACCTTTTGCGTCCGTGAACTTTTCTTCGCCCGACGTTTCCAAGCATCAAGAAGCGGAATCGGGTCCCGGGGAATAATTAGCTCCCCGGTCCCACACCACTCTGCGTATAGCTCCGTACAGGACGGTTCCAATCAGACTCGGGCCTTTGGTCCGTCTCTGGGGTCTCTCTGGGGTCAGGCCCGAATGGCGCTAACTTAAGGGTTGTTTGGGATAAAATGACGTTAAATTTTCCGCAAGTTGGCTTGATTATTGATCATTGACCCTCAATGACTTCCATAAGGCCGATGTTTCCATTCTGACACCGAAAACTTTATGACAGGAGGCCTGTTCGGCCCGGTTCTGCAATGCTGCGCAAAGCTGTTGATCTCAGTTCGCTTTGTCTGCGTTAGGCCAAGGATCTCTTCGGGGATTTGCTTGCCGTGGGACTGTTGGAAAAGGTCCCAGGCTTCAGAAACCGTTCGTTTCCGCTGCCTGTGGTGTTCTGGACGTTTCTTTGTCAGGTGCTCGCCAACGGCTCGTGCCGACATGGTGTGGCTTCCGTGCAGGCGCTTCTCAGCCGACATGGCGAGGCGATCTGCTCGCCAAGCACTGCGGCGTATTGCAAGGCGCGGGTCCGCATACCGATCCGCTTGCTCATCGGGATTCACCGGCATCTCGTCGCGGCGATGTGTCCTCGCCGCAGCCCACGCACTTTCGTGGTGGACGGCACCACCCTGAGCATGCCGGACACGCCTGCCAATCAGGCCGAGATGGATTTCGCCGCAGGCCCATGGGGCCATGCCGGATAGCATCACGGTGCGCGTGGTGACGGTCACGGTTGATCCCGGCGCCGGTTTCAGGACTACGGAAATTCAGATCGCATGCACGATGCTTGATCCGGAAAAGATGAGCGCTTCAAGAATCGGGGCTCTATATCAGAAGCGCTGGGATGTGGAGCTGTTCATCGACGACTTGAAAACCACGCTTGGAATGGCGGTTCTCAAAACGCTCAGTCCGGCGATTTTGGGGAGCCCTTCGCCGAGGCCGTCCCGAAGAAGGAGGTTGATGAGATCATGGTGGGTGGTAGTGGTGTGTTGGTGTTCGTCCATTGCTGTTGTTTTTTTGGTTTGCACCTCCAGCAACCAGTTCTGGGCGGACACCACAACCCCGGGGTGGGGTGGCGCGCCGCCGGTCAGGCGGGCTCGGCTACGTAGCCTTTTACAGACAAAGATTTACACTACCTTGTCACTTTATACTTGATCCAGCAATAGAGAGTTTCTATCAAGTCCGAGGCGGGAAGATTTCAGCCACCCAAAGAATGCGCTGACCTCCATTGTCTACCTAGCGAACTTAGAGAGTCCCAATGATCCCAGCAAATCAAGTGTAGAAGCGAAAAAGAATAGGTGTAATTCGCTCCCATGGTCTATCGAACACCAAAAGCAACGATGAAGCAAACGTCAGGGCCCTGCTTGGCTAAAGGCGACGATTTCTCGTTGCAAGTCAGACATGTGATGGAGCTTCGGAACCAATGGCTTAAGGATCGTTTGGCGGCTGTAAACTCTTTACTAGAGACTCCGGAATCTCCTGCGCTGAGGGAGCGCACTGGAGATTGCAATCCGACAATCGCACGATCGCTGGAATCCGAATTCAAAAACACTGAGAGCCTTACGGGGAGAGAGTGTGAAGTCCTGAAGTGGCTGCAGCAGGGAAAAACCAGTCCTGAAATTGCGATCATCCTCGGTTGTGCTGCGCGGACCGTAGAAAAACATGTGCAGAACCTATACAGAAAGCTCGGAATCAAGAACCGGACATCCATCATCTTAAATCCAGAACTGGCTCGCCGTTAATGATGCACTTCCGAGAGCTTAGCGAGAGCGTTGCACGAAGCGTAGACCGCACCGTGCTTGAAATGGCTCATTTGCGCAGCCTGGAAGCACTCGAATCACATTTCATCAACTGTGCACTAAGAATCATTCCCGGAGACTGTCTTGCCTGGAATAACTGGGAGCCCGACTGGAGCGGTATGATTTCAGGACATCTGAACGCTGATTATCATGATCATTTCATGGCCCTCATCGAAGCCTTCACCTCGACTGTGCATCATCATCCGGTGATCCTTGCAAATCAGTTTCCGGCCTCTTCTGAACGCGTCTTGAAGCTATCAGATTTCGAAGCACCCCGAAAATTCCTCAACAATCCAATTTTCCGCGAAGTTTATCGGCATATCGACTCTCAGTATCAGATCGCTTACACCCCGTGCCTGCTCTCCGATCGGAGGATTCTCCTGACCGTCAATAGGCAGGCAAAAGACTTCGGCAAACGAGATATGGAGTTGTTGCATTACATGGGAATGCGGCTCGCCTTGGTCGCTAAAGGAATCGATCGAAACAAGTCACTCGAAAAGGCATGGAGTGATTTGTGTGAACGCATTGGATCGCGAACAACGGCCGAATCCCTCGCGTCGCTGACAGCGGGCGATCTGCAATTACTGACGATGATCCGCCAAGGACGACGAGTCAACGAGATCGCCCAGGAGAAGGGAATTCGTCGTGACACCCTAGACAAGCGCTTGGGATCGATCAGGGAACGGCTAGGTTTGGAAACCCACAATCATCTGTTGAGTACCTTGGCTGAATTGAAGAAAGTCAATCAATGAAAGTAAAGACGACATGCGCGGTGTTGTTTGGAGCTCTCTCGTCTGCCAACCATGGTAACGCCGAATATTTGGCTGAGAACAGAGTATTGGATCCGCTACTGGTATCCGGTCTGACGACATCAGAAAAAGATTCATTGCCCGGGTCATCCAGTGTGAGCGTGGTGCCCCCAGAGACAATTGAGGAAAAGAATATCACAACCGTGAGACAAGCCTTAGAGTTGGTGCCCAGCGTAATGGTATCACAAGCAGAAAGCTCTAGGGCTTCGTCATTCACGGTGCGAGGTGGGCATGAGATCACGTTTCACGAATTGACCGGAGGGAGGACGTCGGTGGGATACTATATTGACGATATACCCATTGCTGACGCCTATGGTCGGGATCTTACAATTTTTTCAGTGGACAAATTCGCGCTTCACAAAGGCCCACATGGGACGGCGTTCGGAATACCGCATTGCATGGGCATCATCGATGTCACGACCCGTCAGCCTGGATCCGAGAGCGAGGGGGAATTGTCGTTCCTGCACGGGTCCTACGAATTGAATCAAGTTCTCGCACGCGTCAGTGGCCCGGTTTCTTCCAATCTCTTCTTTGGAATCGACAGCTTGTATTCGGAAGATGAAGGATGGTTCACCAATAAGGAAACTGGGAATTCCTATGGAAAGCGCGGACTGGCGAGCGGTCGTGCCCGCCTTCGGTGGCTTCCAAATGATGACATGGAATTCAATCTGATTCTCGGGATCGACCATCACGATGACGATCCGGTCGTTTATGTACATTCAGGGGCTTCTACGGATCGATATTCCGTTTATGCAGCACCAGAGGCATACTCCACGGGTGGGCAGAATTATGAGGGACTGAGTTTCCTGTGGCGGCGAGATGGATGGCAGATGAAGTCAATCACTTCACACCGCGATTCGGATTTTGACGATTATGATCCTGTCTTGCTGAAGGAAGTTTTTGATCCGGGCAGCACCCCGCGTCTGCGCAGGCAGGACGTCTCTAGCTGGACTCAAGAATTTCGGGCCGAGTCCACGGATCCAAATGAAGACATCCAATGGCGAACTGGTCTTTTCATTGGATCACGCGATTCCTCACTCTATCATGACATTCGAGGACTCGGTCCTTGGGAGGGGCTTAATCAAGCGATCTATCAGCATGATGATCTAGCGCTCTATGGTGAGTTCTCGCGGAGGCTGGAAGGACACCTGGAGTGGAGTGCTGGCATGCGATTTCAAAACACTGACGATGCGACCACATCGTCATTCGTGCCGACCTCACTTGCCGAAACTCTGGGAGGTAGTACGGTTACGATGAAGAAAGGTGACGTATTTTTCGGAGTCCTGCCTATGGCTGGTTTGGCATGGAATTGGCTGGATGGAAATCAGACTTATTTTCGTTACACCCGGGGAATGCAGCCAGGGGGCCTTGCGGTTGCTTCAGGAGGTTCCGTGGACTATCAAACGGAATACTCCAACCACGTTGAAGTGGGACACAACAGTTCTTTTTCGGAAGATCTGATCGAGTGTCACACGGCGATATTTTACACTGATTACAAGGACTATCAATCCTTCCAGTTTAATCCTACGGGAACCACAATTTTCAACGCTTCGAAGGCTCATGCGCTGGGGGCAGAGACGGAAATTCGGTTTCGTCCTGAGAAGGATTTCATGATCTACGTCGGCGCGGGATTAACTCGCGCCCGCTTTGATGACTTCAAGTCTTCGATCGGCGACTTCAGTGGAAATCAAATCAACGATATACCGTCGGGGAAGATCAATGCGGGAGTCTCCTATCA
>JBEGOB010000349.1:0-4925 GCA_041182265.1 Verrucomicrobiota bacterium
TTCCTCGAGAGGACAAAGACACTGCTCCCAAAAATCAACCCTCGATACGACCCCACCGCGCCCCCGGCCCCTTCAGCGATCAAGGCACCGACCCCAGCTGTCGAAAAGTCATGAAACCCACCCCCCTCGCGCTCGCCGCGCTCATCTTGTGTCTTGGTGTCAGACTCCATGGAAAATCCAGCAAGCCACCCAATCTCATCATTATTCTCGCTGATGACATGGGCTACAGCGATCCTGCCTGTTTTGGAGGTGAAATGGTGACTCCCGCCATCGACCGCCTCGCCAACGAGGGGGTCCGGCTGACTCGATTTCAAAATGCCGGCATGTGCGTGGTCTCCCGCGCATCATTACTAACAGGACAATGGTGGCCACGAGCCTTGAAAAATTTTGAAAGGAGTCCCTTACTTTCCGAAGAACTCCGCAAGATCGGTTATCGCTCGGCGCTGATTGGCAAGTGGCATCTTGAGGGACACCCGATGGATCGTGGCTTCGACCACTTCTTCGGATTTATGGACGGGTTTTCCGACCATTTCAAGGGTTCTCCGAGCTATCGTCTCGACCGCGCCCCATTCAAAGAATTCGGCACTAACTATTATAGCACCGATCAATTCACAGATCGTGCCATTCGTTTCATCGCCAAGGATACAGGTCCAACGGAAAAGCCATTTTTTCTCTATCTAAGCTATCAGGCACCGCACAATCCGCTTCAGGCGCCCAAGTCCGACATCCTGAGAAATCGCGGGAAATATCTTGCCGGCTGGCAGGCAGTTCGAGAAGCACGTTTCCGTCGCCAACAGGAAATGGGCATCGTGCCTGTGCATGCAGTGCTGCAAGATCCGCCGAAGAACCTACCCGACTGGAAATCGCTCACACCCGCACAACGCGACTTAGAAGACCTCAGAATGGCAGTTTATGCGGCCATGATTGAGCGCATGGATCACGGAATCGGGCGCTTACTCAAAGCGCTCAACGATCTCGGAAAAGCCGACAACACATGGATCCTCTTCATGAGCGACAACGGCGCAGATTCGTTTTCGGTGATGGATCAAGCCATGCTCCAGCAGAACAAGCTTCCCGGCGATCCCGGGTCGAACTGGCAACCTGGAACGGGTTGGGCACATGCCAGCGGCACTCCTTGGAGGCTCTATAAAATTAGCCAACATGGTGGAGGAATCACCACCGGCGCAATCGCATGGAAGGGTGGAAATGTAAATCACAAGCGCGGCAGCATCCAGTCAAGTCCTGTGCACATGATCGATGTGATGCCAACCTTTCTGGAAATTGCCAAGTCGCAAGTTCGTCACGAAATCGCAGGCGAGTCCTTCGCGTCACTGCTCGATGGCAAACCTTGGCAGCGCCAAAAAGCGCTGTTCTTCCAATACATGGACAATCGCGCAATTCGTAATTCTGAGTGGACCCTAGCCGAGGTCGATGGCTCGGGATGGGAGCTCTTCAATACTCAATCGGATCCTCTTGAAGCGCAGAACCTAGCGGAATCCAAACCTGAAATGGTCGCGGCAATGCAAAAGCAATGGCTCGAGTGGTGGAAAAAAGAAAGCGGGAAGCCGAACTATCAAGCCGATTCCACCGCTACCAGCCAACATTACAGACCACAAGGCGACAAAGGTTCTGGGGAAGTTTATCAACCAAGCTCGATGCCGGCCAGACTTTCAAATCGATTCCCCTGCCCTTAAACAAACTTAAATTTCGTTTTTTCGATAGAATCCCGCCTAGCTGAAAACGCTCGGACCTAAAACCTGTAAATCCCTCGAAAACAAGATCAGACGTCGCACCCGCGTTGTCGGAACTCTTACTCCGAGGCCTGCGCTTGGAACGGAACCAAGCGGACCAGAAGCTGGGGAGCGGGCTCCTGTGCACAGCATTCCGAGTGCGTATCTCGTATTTGAATTTGTCGTCATGGTTAGCGCATTGAATATTCCAGTCGCCGCCATAGAGTTTTGCCGAGGAAGCGCCGAAAGCTGAAAAGGCCACCCTAACAATACTTCTGGAAGCCACTGAGAATAACAACCTGGAGAGATTTGAATCAGTCTGCGATAAGACAATGAAGGCAGCGATGACTGGCGAAACGCTCACCCAAGTGTCACGGCAGATTTCTCCTCTGATGAAGCAAGGATATCAAAAAGTGTTCATGGGTGTTCTGAATCGGGGGGCTGCAAAGACCTACTATTGGAAGATCGAGTTCAAGGAGGAAGGTGCCCCTGAGATGCTAGAAGAGCTCACCATCCAAGACGCCAAGGTGGCCGGCTTTTTTATCCGTTAGCATCCATGACACCTCGTGGAAAATCGGGCCAAAGTGACAGAATTGCAGTCGTCTCAACCCTGCTACACCACCGGTCACGCAGTTACACTCCGTGATTTTCGCCCACCTGCGATCACAACAGCCCCCCTCCCGAATTCTGAGAATGGGGTTCCTCAAAATTGACTCTAGGAACGGCAGCACGGCAAGTCGTGGTGAAGCGGCGATCGACTAACCGTGAGGAAATCCATCGTGCCCCGGACGCCACTGAGGCTTGCCGCGTTCGTAAGCGCCATCATCCGGCGTGGCTCCGGTGGTGTCGTCGTTGATCCCCGGCACCGGCACGCCTTGACCGTTCATTTCAAGAAAGGTGAACGGCACGCTGCTGTCCTGTGCATAGAGGACATATCCGGTTGGCACGCCTGATTTTCCATCCTTGGTTTCCCAGCGGATCACGTTCTCCGTCCGGGCGGGATCCACTGCGGAAGAGCCAGCGCGGGGGCGGAAGTCACGCGTGGCGAAGTTCTCCAAAACTCGGGCAGAGGCATCGCCGGGGAGGTGCAGATTATTCTGGTAGATGTAACTCAGGCCGTTATTCTTTTCGGTCCAGAATGCCGGATCACGATTGACCAGCGGAAACTTGGTGAACGTAGCGCTCGTAGGAGGCAGGCAGGCGATCAGAGTGTTGTGATAGAACGCGATATCCTGCGAGGGAGCGCCGAGATGCATGCCCTTATTCTTGTCCGACTGGCCGAAACCCCACACGACATTGTGGTGGATGGAAAAACCGCGGGAGTAGTTATCAATATAAATCCCGCGGCTTTTGGGATCCGCCGGATTGCCGCTCTCATGCACCCAGTTGTAAGCGATCAAAGTCCGTTTTCCCGAAGCATCCACACCGTTTTGGCAGTAAGTGTAAACCATGCCACCGTCGAAGGTGAGCCGTCCCGAACGCGAGAGGTCGTTGTAGGTGATTTCGTGCCCCCCACCCTCGATGGCGATGCAATCACGGCCGGTATCGCGGATGGTATTGAACTCAATGCGGTGAGCTGTTCCACCCAGCACGATTCCCGCTGCATAGGTGCCCGAGTAATCCACGTTGCGGATCTCGTTGCGGGTGACGTGATGACCACTGCCTTTCAAACAAATGCCCGAACCCGCGCTATCGCGAATCCGGCATTTGCGGACGACGTTATCTTTTCCATCGATCAGAACCGCGGATCCGAAATCGCGCCCGCCATCGTAGCCATACCCGAGCGCAAACACGTGGAAATGGCTGGAATTACGCAGCTCGCATTCCTCAAGGACCAGCGAGTTTCCTCTCATACGAACCGCGCCACCTTCGAGGTGAAGCCCCTTAACGACCCAGTGATCCACACCTGATAGATCAACTGTCCATGGCCGAATTTTGCGTTCGATACGCAATTCCGCAGGATCACGACCTGCCGGTGGTCTAAGAAAAAGGGTGTCGCCGGTGGAGGCGCGGTCGATGTGCCACTCGCCATCCGCATCGATCAGGTTCTTGGTACCGAAGAGGAACGCTTCACCATGCGCCGCGCTCGTTGAATGCTTATTGTCCGCATCCGCTTTGCGCGCTGGATTCGGCCACCACGGTGAAGAAATCCCATTGGAACGGATCACCAGCTTATCGCCCACGCTCGAGGTCACAACGCTATTCTGTGCGGTCCAATTTGGATGAATCCTAGCGTGAATCCGCGCACCCGCAAAAAAATTCCCGGGTTTCCCAGCGACCGATGACGTGATGATTGTGAAGTCAGATTGCAAGGTCACCTTCATTCCCTCGTGCTCCATGGGATCGCCGGATCTTTTATTGGGGAAACGAGCTTCGGGCTGCGGATTCCCATCGATGAAAATCTGGTCCACGCCACTGCTTGCGGCATCTGCCCCCATGGGAATCGCTCCCATCAGCCCCGGCGCGGCAGGAATGGAGGCGCGAAATATTCCATTCTCGCCAGTCCACGGACCGGTGACAGGATCACAGGCGGAAATGACCGGCGTGGCACCAGGCGCATTCCTGAGGGTGACCGGAGCCCCTGAGCGGCCGCTTTGTGAGGGAGTGATGGTTTCACGATACACACCGCCATGGAGGAGAATCGTATCACCCGGTTTTGCGGCATTCAAGCCGCGCGCGATGCTTTGAAAGGGTGCCTGCGCGGTGCCATCTGCGGAGTCTTTACCGACTGGCGAAACATGCCATTCAGCCGCATGAATGGACGGATTAAAATAGGCAATGCCCATGATGACAAAGCAATGCTTGAGGAGTGATGGAAGTTGCATGAAACAGAATGGATGGAGTTGGTAAAAATTGAATTTCTATCTCTAAGACTTGAGACTGGGCGCTACGGCATCCGCCACCGCTTCACCGAGAACGCGGTAAGCCTCAAGGTCCCAGTGCGTGAAGTCCTTCCGTTTCAAGCGACTGCCTAACATGGGTGCCATCACGGCATCCGCATCAATCACTTTAAGTCGCTCTTTCTTGGAAAGGTGGTCGGAAATGACGGTGGTCACGATGCTAACATCCCCGTTAGAAGCGTCTTCCAAAACATTCGCATCCTTACCCCATGGCGTGGTGCGGACCCAGAAAATGATTGCTTCGGTCTGCCTCAGGCGAGCGATCACCTTGCGCAAATTGCCCTCGTATCCAGCC
>JBEGOB010000350.1:0-6813 GCA_041182265.1 Verrucomicrobiota bacterium
CCATCAATGGCGTTGGCAACACCACGATTGCCATGAAGCGCAGCACTTTCGGCTATGCCTTTGCCTCCGGAGTTCCGCGCTATTTCAGGGGGGATGAAATTGAGCGTCCGTCTGTCAGTTGGGACGGCGCGCCGCTGGCGGATAGCAATTATTGGCGTGCCCAGCCGGTGCAGCCGGGCGAGCAGTTCAGCTCCGTGCGGCTGACCAATACCGTGGATGGGCTCGCCCAGCCGCTGCTACCCGCAGGCAGCGTCGCGGTGACTCAAAGTTCCACCACCAGCCCTGTGGTGGAAGTGTCCAGCGTGCCGACCGCTCTCACTGTCGGCGCCACCCTGCTGGGGCGCGAGGTGCAGCTCATCAACGGCACCACACTGACTCTATCTGGGGCGGCCAACGCGAACATTGCCGCCAGCACTTCCAAGACTTTTCTGCCCTACCAGCCCTATTACTACAGTCCGCACGCGGACAAGGTCTATGCCAGCCAGACCGGCCGGGTGACGGTCACCTGGGTCTCCGCGGTGCCGGATACCTCTGCACCTGGCGAGTCCACGCCGACGTATAAGTTCCGGCGCGAGACCTTTGCGGTTTCGTCCGCTTCGCAAGCCACCCCACGGGTGATCTACTGGACGGAGAAAACCTTCGATGGCCCAATGGTCCGCATCCCTAGCGGCCGCATCGTGCGGGTGAATCCGGTCTTCAATTCCTTCGTCCCTGGCCAGACTGTGGAATACACCCCGGTCGGCGGTTCGAGCAACCCGGGCTTCGCTGCGCCGGGTGAGCCGCGCACGCTGTGGTTCGACACGCTCTCCGGCCTGCCCGCTCTCCGCGCCTACAATGCCGAGGGCCGCGTCTTCGTCGAATACCTGGGCGGCGAGATCCAGGGCGAGCTCGGCCGCCATGAGTTCCTCGGCGCCGACATCGTGGAAATCCGCCGCAGCGCCGAGGTGGAGACCATCGTGACTCCTCTGGGCGAGCAACTGCGCCCTCGCGAAGGCCCGGAGGAAAATGGCGATGACCAAATGAGTCCCGCACTGCCCACACTGGCCACCGCCGTGACCGGCAAGCCGCTCTACGGCACCTTCATCCGCCCGGACGGGATCACCGATTATTTTGCCGAGCGCGAGAATCTCAATCCCGATCTCATGGTGCTCTACTGGATGGCGAAGTTCGACGCCTCGCTGCATGCCGTCTCAGGCGGTGCCATTTCCGGACTGGATATCTCGTGGCCGGTGGCCAAGCGGAGCTACCTCCACCAGTGGCCCGCCAGCCCGGCCGATTACGAGCCTGTCAACGTCACCCAGACCGGTGCGGACGCCACCCTTGGGCCGAAATTTGAAGCCATCAGCCTTCCCAGCCTGGTGTTCCAAGACGATCCGGCGGAGCTGGAGGCGGAGATCGACGGGGGAAGTCAGCGCCTGCTGGTCAAGTTCACGGCCAGTAGCCCCGACCGGCGGAACCGCTCGCTGCTGAAGTTTAGCTCGGTGGCGGGTGCCCAGTATGTGCGCTTGTGGATCGAGTCGGAGGATGCGCTTGGCTCGCCTGCCGTCGCCGATAATCCCGCGACAACGACTTTCGATGAAAGCCGGCCCGCGGTTTACACCCTCAACGACCTGAATGGCGACGGTGTGCGCGATTGGTCACCCGCGACGGCCATCGGCGCCACCACCGGCGGGCGCACCGCAGCCATCGTGGGCAGCCGCATCGAGGCTCCCGGGCCGGGTTATGAAATCGCCGGTCACATCTCCGGCGGCGACTGCTATTCCGCAGCCGCTTATGTGAATCCCCTCGGTTCCGCTGGCTTCTCCGGTGCCGCGGCCGGAGCCATCATTCCGGTCAACGCCTTGTCCGGACGCAATCAGCTTTCCGTCTGGTGGTTTAAAAAAGTGTCCTTTCCCGCCGCGACGAAGGTTGCGCCGTTCTACGTGCCCGCCATCGCCGCGCGCTATCAGGTGAGCTGGCCGGAAAATCCGCAGGAACTCGTGATCGCCTCGCTCAAGGGGCTGGAAAACCCGGGCCTCACCTCCGTCCAACTCGCCGGCAGCATCTACCGCCAGCCGGATCCTGCACTGCCGGGCTACAACCCCAACGAAGAGCACGGCCTGCTGATCGATGGCAATGTCTTTGCTCTGCGCGATGACCTGAACCGCGCCACCAGTTCCGATCCCTTTGTCCTGCTGCAATACACGGATGCCGGCGACCGCCGTCCAGCCATGCGTGTGGCCAAGGTGGTCCGCGCGACCGCCACCTATCCGCTGCAATACAACAAAATCGCCGGAACTCCGCTCACCCCGCCACTGCCGCTGGCACTTTTGCCACTGCCCAAGAATCCCGACAAATCGGTGCGCAACGAAGAAGTGGTGCTCATGCCGGATACGTTGCCTCTGCTCGCAAACGGCAATGCTCCCTCCGACTTCATCGCGGCTTACGGCAAATTCACCTTCGAGGACCGCAAGGGCACGCATTGGTTGTTCCGCGGCCCGCACCTGGGTGAGGTGGCGGCAAATCAGCAGCCGAGCTTTGGCATGAAGTTCTATTACAATCAGCGGGCAGACTTCGATTTCCCGGCGCTGGCCCTGAACGCGCAGCCCGCGCCGGGCAGCATCCAGCCCTTCATCGCGGATACCGGCGGCGGCTCTTCCGTCACCCTCACCTATCTGCCCAAGTGGCCGGACGACACCTCACTGCCGGTCGCGCAGCGCAGCGTGGTTCCTGAGTTGGCGATGGCGGAGACTTTGGGCAAAGCCAAGGCCAGCTACACCAACGGCGGTGGATTGCCTCAGGTGTTAGGCCAAACCAGCGCTCAGGTGTTCTATCAGCAATCCCTCGCCAAGACTTTGAATGCGGAATCGGTGGCCTTGCACGATCCGATCCGCGCGAAAACCTCGGTCCTTGATAAACTGCCCCCTGGGCTGCGGACCAGCGACTACGCCGGCAAGACCTACTTCCAAGGCCTCCCGCCCAACCTGCAAAACCGCTTCTATTACGATGCCTTCCAGAAACGCTTGGAGCTCATCGGCGAGTTTGTGGACGAAGTCGCGACGGAAGATTATTTCAATCTCAACCAACTCAGCCAACGGGACGTGGACGCTCTCAAGGCACTCCTCCCTGAGGCCGCCGACGTTGCGGACAAGACCTTATGGGCTGCTGCGATCGACGGACTCTCGACCAAGCTCGAGACCTTCCGCGAGAGCGTCACGGTGCCAGACACTTATGTCGTGAAAACCGAGCTGAATCAGACGATCGCGGTCAAGAATCGCTCTAACATCACCGATCCAGACACGGCGGTGGCCGGGTATGCCCTGAGTTCCACGGGTGGCGGCACTGGATATGTGACGCTGGTGTTTGGCAATGGCAGGGCCTTCACCGATCCGGGAGATCCGGTGCAAATGCAGATCATCAAGGTCGTTCCTAACCTCTATCCGGGAGACCTCAAGGTGCTGCTTTCGTCCAACCCGCTCGATGAAAAAGTCACCGTGCGTCACAGCGGCGACTACGGTGGCCGGCCGGAGAACTTCGAGTTCCGCTACCGCTACGCCTACAACGACAGCAGCGGCCAAGCGCCACTTCTACCGACTGATAACAGCGTGCCGAGCTCCGCTTGGATCGATCCCGATAACACTCCCTACAGCCTCAGTGGCTCGATCCTCGTGGGTGCGGACACGAATGCGGTTCTCAGCAATCCCGCCGTGCTGATGGGAGATGTTAATTTCACCATGAGCTACCGACTCAAGGCGCAGGGGAGCATCCCTGCAGGCACTTGGTCGGACTGGACCGATGCGATGCTCGTCGAGGGCTGGATCAAGCGTGTGCTCGCCAAGATCACACCTTTCAACCAGCGGATGTCAGATCTCTACAGCAACTCGATCAACACGGATGTCTCCCTGCTCACCCAGGCCGGCACCCGTTGGGAGGGCGACATCGCCCTCAACATGGAGAACATCAACGACGCCGGGCTGATCGAAATTTACGAAACCGTGCTCAACCGCGGCAAGGACTTCACCATCAACTCCGACCTCGACACCGCCTCCACCAACAACGCGCTGATTCTCGCCGCTGGTTATCTCAACGACCTCTACACCATTCTCGGCAACGAGGCCTACGCGGACGGGGCCAATCCGACGATTTCGATCGACGACAAGGACAGCGTGACCGAGGTCAACACCAGCCGCTTCGCCTTCGAGGGCCAGGTGGCAAGCTCGCTCGATGAGGAACTCGCCCTGCTGCGCGGCCGGGATGACTTCAATGCCCAAGGCACGGCGCGCGCTCCCGCTTACAACCGCCTGTGGTGGAACTACACCCGCGGCATCGATGCTGGGGAGCCCCTCTATGCGGTGAACTACAACATCAGCGACAAGGCAGGCTCCAGCACCGCCGACGCCAATCTCGATGCGGCGGATGCCCAGCGCATGTTCCCGCAGGGCCATGGCGACGCCTACGGCCACTACCTAACCGCGCTCAAGGGCTACTACAAGCTCATCACCCACCCGTATTTCACCTGGCGGCCCAGCGCTGAGACGGTGACGGTCCTCGGCGTACCGGTGACTGTGGACTACAAGGACGAGCGGAAATTTGCCGCCGCCGCCGCCAACGTCGGTCGCACCGCCCAGCAAGTGCTCGGGCTGGTCCATCGCCAGAGTTATAAGGACGATCCGGACGCCGGTTGGTCGCAGTTCCGCGATGGCAAGAGCAACCCTCGCACCACTGTGGTCCGGCATCAGGGACTGGATGAAACTGCCAGCCGCTCGACCCAGGGTTCCTTCTTCCACTGGATCGTCGGCAATGCCATGCTGCCGGATGTGGATGACAATCCCGCCCACAGTGGCGTGCAAATTGTGGACCGCACCACGGTGCCGGAACTCAACGAGCTACCCTCCTTGGCGCTCAGTTTCCAGACGACCATGGATTCCGCCAACGACCGCCTCAATCCGCTAGGCTTGGCCCCGGGGGCGATCGCCTTCGACTTGGATCCCTACTTCAACAACTCGCTCGGACAGGAGCTCTCAGGCGTCGAGGCGGGTGCCAGCCACTACGAGCAGATTTCGGCACGCGCCCTACGCGCACTGAACAATGCCGCCGGTTCCTTCAATCAGGCTGCCACCATGACGCGCCTGCTGCGCAACCAGGAGAACCAGATCAGCGACCAGCAGACGGCCATCGAGGACGAGGAATACGCCATGCTTCAGGAGCTAAAGGACATCTACGGCAGTCCCTACGCTGGCGATATCGGTCCAGGGAAAATCTACCCGCAGGGATATGAGGAGCCGGACTATTTCCGCTGGAATATCATCGATCGTCCGCTCGACTGGATCGACACTACCACGCCGGTCACCGTGACCTATCGTTACCCGGTGCAGTATCAGACTTTCACAGGCGGGGCCATTGATCAGATGATCAAGAGCTATGAAGGGGGAGATCGCGACGGTGATGGCGTCTCGGATACCGTGGCAAAAACCTTCCAGGTCACCCCGAACCAGTGGGTGCAATTTGCCGATGTCGTCGGTCCGGGAACCACCCTCGGCAAGCGGCCCTACACTGGTGCCTTGCAAGACGCCCTCGTCGAGGCGCAGTTGGCCCAAGTCGCTCTTTTGGCTGCCAGAGACGATCTGGATGACTTACGGACGCGCCTGTATCGGGAAAAAGAAGTTTTCGAGGGGATGATGTCTCTGCACGAAAGTCAAAAATCAGACCTTCTGTCATTCGGCGCGGGGCTTGTGGCGAACAATACGGCGGTAGCGGTGTTGGAGTCTCTCGGTGAACTTCTTGATCTCGGCGCCGAGTTGGCGGGCGATATTCCAGAGGCGGGCTCGGCCTTCCTGCCCCTGTCCGTAGGTTTGTCAAACGATGTGACCTCGGCAGGTCGCGGTGCCTTGAAGTCCCTCGGAACCGGGACCGAGAACGGGATCAAGAGTGCTGCGCTTATTCCAAAGGCATCGGCACGGCTGCTCCAAGCCTCAGTGGGCGGCTCGCTGCAACTCGGATGGGATTATAACCTCCTCGCCACCGGTCACTCTCAGGACGAACTCCAAGCAGCGTATGAATTCGAGCAAAGTTATCGTGAGCTCATCGGGATGTATAGCCGCTTCACCGAACTGTCCACCGCCTACGCCACCGCCACGCAGAAGATTCAAAACCTTCGTGTGGCCGGGGAAACCATCCGCTTGCGGCGTGAGACCTTGCGCCAGCGCGCCGCCTCGGTGATCAACGGCTACCGGACCAAGGATCTGAGTTTCCGCACCTTCCGCAACGAGGCACTGGTGCAATACCGAACCTTGTTCGACCTCGCCGGGCGCTACAGCTACCTTGCGGCCAAGAGTTATGACTACGAAACCGGCCTGCTCGGCACCCCGCAGGGACAAGCGGTCATCAATCGTCTCGTCGCCTCCCGCTCGCTCGGGGATCTAACTGGCGGCGAGCCGCAAGCCACCACCAGCACGCTTGGCGATGCCGGGCTGGCCGGCACCATGGCCCAGCTCAACGCAGACTTCGCCGTCGCCGAAGGCCGTCTCGGGATCAACAATCCGGATCACTACAACACGCTGTTTTCCCTGCGCCAAGAGCTGTTCCGCCTGCTGCCTCACGTCGATGGCGAAACCGTCGCCGCGGACGAGGCCTGGCAACAACGCTTGGAGCAGCACATCGTGCCCAACGTCTTGTCCGACCCACAGGTGGCCGCCTATTGCCGTGGGCTGAAGAAAGCGGATGGCAGCGCGATTCCCGGATTCATCATCCCGTTCAGCACCACGGTGGAAGACGGTAAGAATTTCTTCGGCCTCGATCTCGCAGCCGGAGACCATGCCTACAGCCAGAGCAACT
>JBEGOB010000351.1:0-3176 GCA_041182265.1 Verrucomicrobiota bacterium
GGGGATGTCAACAGTGTCAACGAGGTCAATGCTGTCATCACGACTGCCGCTGGCAAGTTCGTTTTACCGCTTCCTTGGGGTCTGGGTTCCCGTGCTGGGATGGACGCGTGCGCGAGAGTGATGGAGTTCGCGACGGTTTGTTTTTCTGGATCAGATGTCTTGGATTTGCCTCCTAGCGAAAGGTGATCGAAGGATTTCTGGTCCTCCTTGATTGCGTGATGTGCGCTGCTCAGGTTCGATGCAAATCTTGCCTCATCGTGCGAAATCTTAGCGTTTTTGAAAAGGTTGACACCGCTAAACCTTGAATATATCCAAGTCTGAATATTGATTTTTAACCCATCTTGTATTGTATGTCGTTGATAAAGCGCAATCTGCCACAGGCTTTAGGCCTCTTCTGTTGGTTTGGCTCTGTGTTCGAGGCGAGCGCCGGAGCGAAAGTTCTTCCAGTTTTAAATCATCCGATCTCGGATCAGTCGGTTTGGTTGAAGGGGCAGAAGAGCATCGAGTTGTTTTCAGTTTTCGGCACTGAAGCGATTGATGATCAAGTGGTGCGTTTTGTGTCTCAGTTCAATTTGGGGGCCGAGCCTTTGGTTATGGATATGGCCCTGTTCAGTGATCGGACTCCGATTTCGCGGGCGAATTTTCTCAGCTACGTCACCAGCGGAGCTTACACAAATTCTTTCATTCATCGGAGTGTTCCGGGCTTTGTGATTCAAGGAGGAGCTACAAGAATCATTTCCAATAGTTTCGACTCTATTCCGACGAATCCGCCGATTCTGAATGAATTTGGAATTTCTAATACGCTGGGAACTGTCTCGATGGCGAAAGTGGGGGGGGATCCAAATAGTGCAACAAGTCAGTGGTTTGTCAGTGTGGGGGCAAATACCGATATTTTAGATTCGCAGAATGAAGGCTTCACGGTCTTTGGGCGGATGACGAGGACCTCGTTTCGATCGGCTCAGATTTTCAACGATCCCTATGATTTTCCAACCTTCAATTATGGGGGAATCTATGGTGAACTTCCTCTATTTTACACACATGTGTTAGGCAATTTGGACATTGACGAATTCATTCTATTTCCAAGCGTTTCGCTTGTTCCAATTCCAGATGGAGAGGCTGGTGAAAGTCGGACTTTGAGCTACAGTGTGATTTCAAACAGCAATCCCGGGCTTTTGTCTGCAACTGTTGGTCCGGGTGGTGTCTTACTATTGGACCCGGTCAATGAGCTTGCTGGATCTGTGGCGATTGGAGTGCGCGCTACGGATAGCGTGGGTAATATCGTGGATGATACATTTGTTGTAAACGTCACACCGTCTCATTCATACGATGACTGGGCAGCTAACGAGCTTTTTCCAAATTCACAGAGCGAGGTTGATCAGAATGCGGATCGTGATGAGTGGAATAATTTGCAAGAGTTCGCATTCCTCGGTGATCCGATGGTCGTGAATGCAGGCGGGCTCTCGATTTACCCAACTATTGCCGGTGCTAGCAACGATTCCAAATACCTAGCAATTACTTTTCCCGTTCGTAAATTCACTCGCGGGCTTTCTTATGTGGTTGAGGTCAGCAGTGGGCTCTCAGGATCTTGGTCGCAAATTTGGAGCTTAGCGGATGGCTTTGGTCATGCCCGCGTTGTGACAGCAGTTGACCAAGATCAAGCGACTATGGTAACGATTAAGGATACGGTTCTGACGGGCAGTGCTTCGAAGCGTTTTATGCGCGTCCGTGTGACACATACTCCGTGAGGAGCGGGAACTACTCGGCTTCCAAGATGTCGATGGCGAGCTTGGAGTAGGTGTCGCGGTCGAGGAGGAAGGGGTGGGGATCGGCGGTGGAGCGGCCGTAGTAGAAACCGGGGTTGGGTCCGGTGGAGCCCGGGGCTAGCTGGACTTCGCGGGTGAGGAGGCCGGAAAAATCTCCCATGTCGTTGGTGGCTTTTTCGACGATTTTGAAGGTGAGGGATGGGTTGGCGAGGGCGGTGGTGGCGGCCTCGTCGGTGGGGGATAGCCAGCGTGTGACTTTGAGGCCTTCGAGGATGCCGAGCATGAAATTGGCGCGGGTGGGATCGATGGCTGCGCTGACGTTTTGGCCGGTACGGGTGGCGGTCCATTGTTCGGGATTGAAGGTGTAGCGGAGCTCGAGCGGAGCTTCTGCGGCGCGAGTGCGGTCGATGGCCATGAGCCCGACGCGGTCCAGTGACCAAAGCCGCGAGTGCCGCCATTCGTAGGGCCGGACGGGGATGGAGGCGATGAGTGACGGATCGACACGCATGACGGTGGCGGTGCCGGGGCGGTGGACGAAGTAGCCGCCCTTGGCGTCGATGCCGAAGATGAGTTCCAGCCCTTGTTGGTCTTGTCCGACGAAGCGAATTTTCAAAAACGGTTTATGAAGTCCCCAGGGGGTGAGGTCGGTGGCGGCGTCCGATTCAAAGCCGATGGCGCGGCCTTCGGTGACGGTCTTGAGGAGGGTGAAGAGGCGTTCCTCGTTGGCTTCTTGAGAGAGGCCGTCGATGGTGGTCATCCATGGGCGGGGCGGGGTGCGCGAGATGAGAATTTCCGTGCCGGTGGCGGGTTGGATGAAAATGCCGCGGAGTGATTGGATGTTCAGGTTGGTGAGCGTAGGGTCGCGGAGTTCGTTGACGGAGAGTGGGAGGTCTGCGAGCGAAACTAGGTCGGGCTCGGTGAGGCGCGGGAGGTCGAAGACGGTGCCGGGGCGATCGCTGACGGAGGCGCGGACGATGCGTGTGTCGGGAGTTTCCGGTGCTTGGATTTCCAAGAGCGTTTCCTGTTCGGAGCCGAAGCTGAGAAGGCCGATTTGGCTGGGCTTGGTGAGGCTGTTGGCATCCGGCAATGTGAGGGACGCGCGGTCGGAAAGTTTGAGCGCTTGGAGCTCGAATAGACCTTCGATGAGCTTTTTCACTTCAGCGGGGTCGGTGCTGAGGTCGAGCGGTTTGATGACACGCCATGGGTGTTTGTGAGACTCGCGAGCGAGCGTGAGTTCGCCTTGATCGGCACGGATGCGGATGCGTTGGAGGGCGATGGGGTTGAAGTAGAAGGGGCGGTGGTCGCGGAGATACTTGAGGCCGTCCTTGAAGAGTGGGGAAATATCGCCCGTGCAGGTGTAGATGTGGTTTTTCCGGTGGGAGTCTTGGGGTTGGATGAAAACGGTGGGGACGG
>JBEGOB010000352.1:0-6944 GCA_041182265.1 Verrucomicrobiota bacterium
GCGCAGGCGACGGAGAATCCATTTGAGAAACACCGTCTGCGCCTGCAAAGCCGGATCGACCGGGTGCGTGCGCAGGAGGAGCCACTGGATGAGCGGCAGGCCGAGAAATTCGACATGCTCAAAGAGGGTTTACGACGTCTGCTCGCGTCGGGTGCCTCGTCGAAGGACGAGGCGCAGGACTTGATTGAACGCATCCGGCGCATTGCAACGTTCGGCACGCCAATCGAGGTTGAAACGATGAAAGTGTGGCCGGAAGACGATCCCAAGGCACGGCCGGCGTCGGAGTTTTTCGTCAACGAGCGGATTGATCTGTTGGTGCGGGAGGGCGAGACCTTCCGGAACGACTATCGGAACAAAGACCGCCGCATTGTATTTCATGCGTTGAAAAAGCCGATTCCGTTCATGAAGGCGGACCCAGCGCGTTATGAAATTGGATCCAAATATGTTGAGGGCAACGACGAGATTGAGACTCAGAAATACTGTGGGATCCTGTTGATGGGGATCGTGTTTGGGTGCGGGATTGTCTCGACCTTGATTATTTCCCGTCAAAACCGTCAGACACGTTGATTATTGGGATTTCGGCGGAGATGCGACGACGATGAGGGCGCGCATGACCGCAGTCACAGCCGGTTGGCCGAGAGCCTCCGGAACAATGGCTCCGAGGACGAGCCAGCCGTAGGGAGTGTTGACGGGGATCACCTCAAAGGTCGTGTCTGAGCCGATTTTCACGTGGACATTGCCCGTTGAAGCGCCGGGGCGGCTTGAGGCGAGGGCGAGGCTGCGGGCTAGGAAATGGAGGCGTCCGTGCTGGGACTCGTCGAAGATCACAAGGCCCTCGCGGTCCAGAATGAAAATTTCTGATGCTCCGAAATTTTGGTGCATCCAGTCGCGGAAACGGTTGATGCGGCCAAGAAAAGGAGCGCGGACGACGGGCGTTGCGGGCGCTGCCGTTTCCGGAAATGGCGGAAGAGTGGGTGCTGGCGCGGGTGGCGGAGGACTGGCGGGCGAGGGGAGCTTGCTTGCTGCTTGGGGCGTGAGAGTGGGGCCGAAACCCACGAAATTTTCGCCAAAACCCGCGTCGCCAGGGGCGGTTGGGATTTCGCGGTCCGGCATCATCAATTGGGTTGCCAGCGCGCGGACCTCCGCAGGGTCGAGCCAAGGGAAGATCAGGTCCATAGTCCGTCGGCCGGGACTTGGCCGCCACTGGGTTCGAATTTTGCCTCGATTTCGTTGCGGAGCGCATCGAAAAGCAGCAAGGCACCAGCGCCGTCTTCCAGAACGCCGACGGGGAGGCCGCGTGCGCTGGCCCTGACGAAGAGTCCGTCGCGAGGGATCTGTGTTTTAAAGACCATTTGTGGAGGAAGCAGTTGGCGGAGAGCCGCAGCGGCCTCGGTGCTTTCGGCGAGTTCGTTTTGGACCATGGTGAGGCACACGCCGAGCACGCTGAGGCGTGGGTTCATCACTCGCAGGCGGTTGAGTCCGTCCAGAAGTTTCGGGACGGAGCGGATGCCGAGAGGTTCCGATTGTTGGGGAATCATCACGGCGTCGCAGGACGAAATGACATCGCCCGTGATGCCGAAAAGCCCGGCAGCCGTATCGATCAGGCAGAGATCAAAACCGTGTGCGGCTACGCCCCGGAAAAATCCGCGAACGCGTGCGAGGTGCGCGCCCATTCCGCCGCCGCCCGTCTCGTAATCACTGGCTTGGCCGCTGGCGACCAACGAGAAAGTTTCAAGGCGAGTTGGGACGATGAGGCGCTCAAGCGGGATCGCCGGGTCTGCCAAATAGTCGTAAAAGCCAGCGAGCAGTCGGGATTGGCGGGTCAGCGAGAGGCCGACTGACCCTTGTGGGTCTGCATCCACGAGTAGAGTTTTCACTCCCGCGCGGGCGAATGAGTGTGCGAGATTGATGGAGACGGTGGTTTTACCCACACCTCCTTTTTGACTGGAAACGGCAATACTGATCACGCGGGGCAGGGAATTGTGCCGCAAACGTAGCTTCCGCTTGCCACATCGGAAGTCTTTTCTTCAAGATGCCCGCACCGGGGGGAAGATTGTTTGCTCCGAGAGACTATTATGAATTTACCAAATACGAGGTGTATCGCGGGTTTTGCGCTGAGTGCGGTTTTGCTCAGCACGGTCTCATGCCGCAAAAAGCAAGTGGTTGAAAAGGACGCTTTTACGACTCCGACGGTGGTGGCCAGTGAGCTGAAGCGCAATGCCTTGGAAGGATTGCCAGGCGCGGTGTATCAAAGCCAAGTCCGCTCGCCGATTCGTTGGCAGCCGTGGACGAGCCAAGCCTTGGATCGGGCGGCGGAGGCGAATCGTTTGGTTTTCGCCGTGATTGCGATGCCTCAGCAGCAAGGTTACCGGGGTGTTCTAGAGGATCTCGCGAAAGATCCGACGCTCGTTTCCGAGATCAATGACAATTATGTGCCGGTGTTGATTGATGGCGACGCCTCGCGTGAAATCGGTCTTCTGACGGCGGATTTGTGTGCGGAAATCAAGCGTGGTTTGCAATTGCCGCTCTTTCTCTGGATGTCGCCAGCAGGAGATCCTGTGGCATGGATTCCGGTCACCAAGTCCTCCAAGGGCAGCGTTTCCGAGTTGTTTTATCAATCTCATAACATGGTCAATCGGACTTGGCGTGAGGACTTCGCCTACGTCTCCAAAAATAGCTCGCTGGACAACGCCAGCCGCCGTGAGCGCATCTCCCAACGGAAGGCGAATAAGCTGATGAGCGCGGAGCCCGCGGTGGATGCCGTGCGCGGAATCCGTCAATTGGCCTCATTTTACGACCCGTATTCCCGCAGTTTCGACGAGGCGGGTGGCTTGTTTCCTGCGGGTTCTATTGAGCTTCTCGCCGCCGCCGCAGTGCATCCCGGGCTGTCTCCCGAGGTTCGGAACCGCTGCTTGGAAACGACGCGCGAGTTGTTAATCGATCTTCTGCCGAGCGCGATGTTTGACCCTTTGGAAGGCGGAGTTTTCTCCTCGCGGAGGTCGAATTCATGGACCTTGCCCTCGTTCAATCGGGATTGCGTGACGCAAGCGCGAGTGGCGGTTGCGCTTCTGAATGCTTACCGCGCCGTGGGTGATCCGCGCATTCTTGAGAGGGCGCGCGATCTCATTGCCTTCGCTGAGAAATCCTTCGGGACGGACGACGGATTGTTCGCCTTGGGGACATCGGCCGAAGGGGATACAGCCGCGTGGCTTTGGAGCGTCGAAGACATTCAAAAGGCGCTGCCTTCCGAAGATGCAGCATGGTGGATCCAAGCGACGCAGATGAAAGAATTGGGAAATCTCGCGACCGAGGCAGATCCCCGACGCGAGCATTTTCGCAGCAACAGCATCGCCATTGGGATGTCGCTGGAGGAGCTAGCTGCCAGCCAATCGCAGTCTATCGAGGTGTTTAAGCCGCGTTTTGAAAAAGTGCGTCAGGCCCTGCTTGAAGTGCGGAATGCGCGTGTCAAGCCTGCGCCACCAGACGACTCTTCCCACGCTGGCGCGACTTTTCGGATGGTTTCCGCCTATGCAGCTGCGTTTGGAGCGACGGGTGACGACGCCTATCGGCAAAAAGCGGTGGCGCTGCTTGAAAAGGCAAAAATCGCTTTTAGCACTGGACCTAAGTTACGCATGTTCTCCCAAGATACGCCAAGTTCGATTGGTGATGCGCGCGCTTTCCTCTATGGCCTTGCCCTCCAAGCGACTCTCGATGTCGCGGATATCACCTCGGAGGAAAAATGGCTCGTCTGGGCTGAGGATATTGCAACCGTCGCCGCCGAGCTTTTCACCAGCTCGGAATTTCTCAAAGAATGCGATGACGATGCGAAGATCATTGATCTTCCAATCACCGACCTCGTGATGCTCTTTGATGACTCGACGGCCGGGCTTATTTCCGCCGCTGAGTGCCGCTTGGCTGAGCGTGAGCGTCCTTTGGTCGCGAGTTTCAGCGTCCTTGCTACACCCTTGCCCACCTATGTTGCCACGCGGCCTATTTTGCACACGGATTTGCTGTTGGCGACCCTGGCGCGACATTACAAAGTGACCGTGGTCATTGGTGCCGATCTTTCGCCCGAATTGAAGCGTGCGGTGGAGCGCCTCCCGATGCGGACGATTCAGCGACGCGTGGCGAAGCCAGAGGATGAAGTTCCGGCTGGCTCCGTCGCGGTTCGTTTTGAAGGGGGGGAGCCAATCGTAGTTTCCACAGCTGCAGCGCTACAACAAGCGGTCTTGCCCTCGCCTTAAAATTGGTGGATTCTCCTGTCCCCAACGCCCACTGACCCAAACCCAGATTTATGAACAACTATTCCAAGCTCGCAGCATTTTCCCTGCTTGTCTCCGGCCTGCCCTGCCAAGCGGACACTTTTAAATTGAAAGACGGCAGCACACTCGAAGGCACGATTGTCAGCCAAGAGGGTGATTCCTACGTGCTTGACGTGCAGATCACCAAGTCCATCAAGGATACGCGCACTGTTGCCAAGGCGGATGTTGTGAAAATTGAGCGGGCCGAGCCGGATGCAAAAGCCTTTGAGGCGATCCAAAAATTCCTGCCGGTGCCGGACTTGATGAGCGCCGACGATTGCGCTGGACGCATCATTGCCGTTGAGAAATTTCTCAAAGCCTATCCTGCGGGGAGCAAGTCCAAGCAGGCCAAGGAGATGCTTGAAACCCTCAAGGCCGAGTTCGCACTGCTTGCTGCGGGAGGCATTCGCTTCAACGGGGAAATGCTTAAAGCTGCTGATTATCAAGCGAATGCGTATGAGATCGATGCGCGTATCCAAGAAGCGAAAATTCGGAGTTTGATGGATGAGGGCCGCCAACTCGCCGCCTTGCGTGCCTTTTCCGAGTTTGACCAGAAATTCCGGAGCACGGCAGCCTATGCGAGCTTGCTGCCGCAAGTGAAGCCGGTGATTCAGGCGCAAGTGGGCGAGGCCCGCCAAGCGCTGGCCACCTTGGATGAGCGATTGAAGCAGCGCCAAGCAGGCTTGTTGCAAATGAGTGCCAAAGACCGCCCTGTCACCGAGGCGGCCATCGCCGAGGAGGCTGCGGCATTGGAGGCAGCTTTCGCCGCTGAAAAGGCGGCGAAAATTACTTGGCCCACCACCAGTCCTTTCCACAAAGCGTCGTTGGAAGAGACCGTCCGGCACGGCCAAGCCGAGCTCACGCGCTTGTCCAGCCAGCCCTTGCCTGCGGGGATGGATGGTGGTCGCGCCTACCGTGAGGCCTATCAAGCGGTCCATCAAGGGACGCTTCCAGCCGCCACGGCCGCACTCGCCGCCGCCAAGGCAGCGCTGGTCTCGCCTGTTTATCTGGCCCCGCTCGAAGAACTTGCGAAGGGGAAAAAATAGCCATCCGTCTCTCAGATTCTAAATTTCCATGCCAACCCCACGCACTGCCACTCGCCACCGGAAAACTGCGGAAACCTCCATCGAGCTGTCGCTCAACATTGACGGCACGGGCGTTTCCAACATTGACACCGGAATTCCGTTTTTCGATCACATGCTCACGCTTTTTTCCAAGCATGGTCTGTTTGACTTGAACGTCAAAACCGTCGGCGACATTGAGGTGGATTCCCATCATACCATTGAGGATACGGGAATTGTGATTGGTGATTGCCTGCGAGAAGCGTTGGGGACCAAGGAGGGCATCCGTCGTTATGGCTGTGCCTACTTGCCGATGGATGAGACTCTGGCGCGCGTGGTTGTGGATTTGAGCAATCGGCCGCATCTTGAGTTTCGGGCCCCTGCGGGGACGGCGTCGGCACCGAATATGCCTTTCACCTTGGTTGAGGAATTTTGTCGTGCTGTCGCCTCGAACTTGCGGGCAAATATCCACGTCGAGCTCCTTTACGGGCGGGATGGTCACCACATTGCCGAGGCGATTTTCAAAGGACTTGCCCGTGCGCTGCGCGATGCATGCGAGCGTGACTCCCGTGTGGTCGGCATTCCCAGCACCAAGGAGGCGTTGTGAAAGTTGGCATCATTGACTACGGCGGAGGAAATTTACGCAGCGTCGCCAATGCCTTACGCTCTCTCGGTGAGGAGCCGCGCATCATCGCCAGCCCGGACGATGTCGAGGACTCCACTCACTTGATCCTGCCGGGGCAGGGCGCGTTTGGTGACTGCATGCAGCGGCTTGAGCAGCGCGGGCTCGACTCGTTTCTCCGCGATTGGATGACGGCCGACCGCCCTTATTTCGGAATTTGTGTGGGTTACCAATTGTTATTTGACTCGAGTGCCGAAGCACCTGGCGTGGCGGGTCTCGGCGTTGTAGCAGGCGACTGTGTGCGTTTTGAGAGCGAGCCAGGATTGAAAATTCCGCACATGGGCTGGAATTCCGCAACCGCATCAAGGGGTGAAACTCGGGTTTGGAAGGGGCTGGGAGAAGATCCCTATTTTTATTACGTGCATTCGTTTTTCCCGGTTCCGAAAGATCCGAGTGGCATTGTCGCGGCTACCACCTACGGCACGCAGCGCTTCGCCGCTGCTGTGGAAATCGGCAATGTCTTCGCGTGCCAGTTTCACCCGGAGAAAAGCCAAGAAGCCGGATTGCGCTTGATGCGCAATTTCTTGGGAATTGAGAATCCGTCAGTATGATTGCATCACTCGAAACTACCGCTGACGCGGAACGGCACGGATGAAGTGAGAATTTGACTGCTTCGAGCACTGGGCGATGTCTCATCCTTGATTTGCGGCAAAAGTTATGTTGAAAACTCGGAAAAATCGGCTTTTGATCGCCCATTCTAGGTTGAATTGAGCCAGGCGCCTTTCATCGTCAGCTAATGCTTGCTCTGGGCTTGATTTCTCCATTGTTCGATCTAATCGAAATATGGTGTTTGGAAACCTCACATGGGAGTCTTTTCGGGCTTTCATCCCCACCTTTCTAACTATCAACGCTCTGTTCCACAAGGACTCTCGAAGTCTGGGACAGGCTCGACATGCGGAC
>JBEGOB010000353.1:0-13140 GCA_041182265.1 Verrucomicrobiota bacterium
CTCGTAAATCGTGACTTCCAGCCCGGCAGCAGCAGCCACCTCCGCCGCCCGCAGACCTGCCGGACCCCCGCCAATAACGGCCAATTGTGTGTGCGTTGACAAGATTCACGCACGCTAGCGATCTCCCTCCAGCCGTCAATTCCCGCCTCGCTCACAAAAGCAATCCCGGGCTTTGTTGACAGACTCCCGCTTGCACACCATGGTCCGCCCGTCTTCGCTTTCGTAAGCTTTCATCATGATATTCAAAAGTCTCTGTCGCCACGCCGGTATCGGCGCGAATTCCTATCTCCTTGAAACCAAGTCCGCCCGTGTCGTGCTGGACGCGGGTATGCACCCGAAACACGAAGGTCTGGAAGCCATTCCCCACTACGAATTTGTCGAGTCACGCACCGCCGACTCGATCATTATCACCCATTCTCACCTCGACCACGTCGGCACCCTCCCCGTTTTCCTCCAGGGCCAGCCCCAGGCGAAAGTCTTCCTCTCGCCAGAAACCGCGGAACTTGCATCCGCCATGCTTCACAACTCCGTCAACGTGATGCAATCCAAGCGCATCGAGCACGGCATCGCAGAATACCCACTCTTCGAACACCGCGAACTCGACGACATCACTGACAATTTTGAAACACGTGGCATCGAGCGCCCCTTCGACCTCGACCCCGCCGGCAGCATGCGCGCCACCTTCCATGACGCAGGCCACATCCTCGGCTCCGTCGGCGTGACCATCGAGGGCGATGGCAAAAAGATTTTCTACACCGGCGACGTCAATTTCGAGCACAGCACCCTGCAAAAAGGCGCCATGTTCCCGGAATCCACCGTGGACGCCCTCATCGTCGAGACCACTCGCGGCGAGCAAGCACGCGATCCCGCTTACAGCCGCCCCACCGAGGAAGACGCCTTCGCCGCCGCCATTAAAAACGTCATCGAGCGTAAGGGCTCCGTCCTCATCCCCGTCTTCGCCATGGGGAAAACCCAAGAAGTCCTCGGCATGCTCCACCGCTTCAAAGCAGAAGGCCTCATCCCCAAGCACACCCCCGTTTACATCGGCGGACTGAGCACGAAAATGACCCTCGTCTATGACCGCTTCAGCGCCACCTCGCGCCGCCACCTCCCCAGCTTCCGCTTCCTCAAAGACATGGAGCTCGAGGCCGGCAGCAAGAAACGCAAAGGCCCCATCCCCTTCCATCCCGGCTGCATCTACGCCCTCTCCAGCGGCATGATGTCGGAAAAAACCGTCTCCAACAACTTCGCACGCCAAGGTGTCCTAGAAAACGCCAAACACGGGCTCTTCTTCGTCGGATACGCCGACCCAGAGACCCCCGGCGGCAGAATCCGCACCGCCCAGCCCGGTGATTCCATCGTGCTGGATCCCGCCTACCCGCCTGTCAAACTCAACTGCGAGACTCGCATCTTCGACTTCAGCGGCCACTCGATCCGCGAGGACATTGCCGACTACATCGTCAAAGTCGCCCCGAAAAAAACCTTCCTCGTCCACGGCGACGACGGCGCCGTCGCCTGGTTCCGCCAGGAAATCGCGCGCCGTCTCCCCTCCACCGAGATCATCGTCCCCGAGCCCGGCGTGGAATACGAAATTTAATCCAGCCCCAGTGATTCACTCCGGCGTGGCAATGAAGTTGACCACCGCCCTCTCATCAGATTAGGAGCGCGTGCGCAATTTCAGTGCGCACACCACCTGACTCTTATGAACGAATCACTCAAGCTCCTCTCGCAAGCGCTCCCTCAACTCGCCGTCATCGCCGCCATCTGCGCTTGGATCGGCTGGACCCTTCGTGGAAAAAGCAATAAACCCGCCGAGGCCACCGCCAAAGCCCAGCCCACCAAGGAAAAAGGCCTCGACCGCGCTAAAAACCTCGAGTCCGCCTTGGAAAAAGCCAAAGCCGCCCAAAAATCCATCAAGGCCGAGCTCGAGCAACTCCAAGCCCAATCCGTCTCCAAGTCCGACCTTGAGTCCGCCACTGCGGAACTCGACACGCTCCGCCAATCCATCGCTGCCGATGCAAAACGCAGCGCCGCCCTCGAAGCGGATTTGAAAAAAGCGCAAGACACCATCCGCAATCTCAACGCCCGCGCCAACGAGGCGAACAAGTCGGAAAAAGACCGCAATTTCGCTCTCGAAAACGAACTTTCAAAAACTCGCCAAGAACTCGCAATCCTCCAAGAGCGCCCGGACGATTCCGCAACCCTCCTCGCAGAAATCGAGCGCCTTCGCGAGTCCGTCGCCGTCTCCACACGCTTCGCCGGTGAAGTCAGAAAACGCGAAGCCGCCGCCAACGAGGCGCTGGAAAAAGCCCAAGCGCAGATTGCCGCCATCAGCGACCCAAGCCGCCCAGCGCCCGCCCCTTCCAAAAAAGTCGGCCCCGTCGCCGAATCCAGCCGCATCGCCGCCGCCAAAGCCGAAGTCCTCCGCCTGCTGGAACAAAACAAAATCCAAGCCGAAATCCCAGAAACGGCCATTGCTGAGCCCGACACGGTCGTTGCGAACACCGACGCGGTCATTGCGGACACCGAAGTGGTGATTGCGAACACCGAAGTGGCCATTGCTGACACCGACGCGGTCATTGCGAACACCGAAGTGGTCGTTGCGGAAACCGAAGTGGTCGTTGCGAACACCGAAGCGGTCGTTGCGAACACCGACGCGGTCGTTGCGAACACCGACGCGGTCGTTGCGGACACCGAAGTGGTCGTTGCGGACACCGACGCGCCCATTGCGGACACCGAAGTGGTCGTTGCGGACGCCGACGCGGTCGTTGCTGAAACAGAAGCGCCGATTGCGGACACCGAAGCGCCGATTGAGGCCGCCGCTGCCGAAGAGATCAAACCTGCGATTGCCTGAAAAACCCGCCAATTTCAGCTGTAACCGGAATTCAGATGCGACTTTTTCTCCCCCTTTCCATCCTTTGCCTCGGCTCAGCGATGGCCTCCCCCTTGCACCGGGAAACCATCGTCGAGGGACTCCATGACCCCATGTCACTCGCCATCGCCCCCGATGGCGACCTCTTCGTCGTCGAGCGCGAAGGGAAACTCCTCCGCGTCCGCCCCTCGACGGGCGGCGTGTTTGAGATCGGCCAAGTCCCGGTTTCCGCCCTCCGCGCCAGCGCGCCAAAAAGCGATTCCGCCGTGGAAGACGGCCTGCAAGGCATCGCGCTGGACCCGAATTTCGCGACCAATCAACGGCTGTTCCTCTTTTACAGCCACCCGGACCAACTGCTCGAACGCCTATCCCGCTTCGAGCTGCGCCAAGGGAAACTCGATCTCAGCACCGAGCGCGTCCTGCTGGAAATCCCCGCCGAGCGCCACGACCGCGTCTGCCACCACGGCGGCTCCCTCGCCTTCGGCCCAGACGGACTGCTCTTCCTCAGCGTCGGTGACAACACCAACCCCTTCGCCAGCGACGGCTCCGCACCCATCGACTCACGCGAAGACCGCACCCCATGGGACGCCGGACGCAGCGCCGGCAACACCAACGACCTGCGCGGGAAAATCCTCCGCATCCGGCCCACCGAAGCCGGCGGCTACGAGATCCCCGCGGGCAATCTTTTCCCAAAAGGCACCCCGAAGACTCGCCCGGAAATTTACACCATGGGCTGCCGCAACCCGTTTCGCATCTCCATCGATCCCCGGACAAAAACACTCTACTGGGGTGAGGTCGGCCCGGACGCCGCCCAAACCACGGCCAAAGGCCCCGCCGGCCATGACGAAATCAACCAAGCGAAGTCCGCCGGAAATTTCGGCTGGCCCTTCGTCATCGCGAACAACCAACCCTACGCCATCGTGGATTTCGCGAGCGGCGCAGTCGGGGCCATGACGGATCCCGCAGCGCCGCGCAACCCATCCCCGCGCAACACCGGCCTCAGCGTGCTTCCGCCCGCCCAAGCCGCATTCATCTGGTATCCCTACGCCGCCAGCGCGGAATTTCCCGCCATGGACAAAGGCGGCCGCAATGCCATGGCAGGCCCGGTTTACTACCACGACGCCCGCCGCACCCACAACATCCTCGCCCCGCAAGACGACCACACGCTGCTGACCTACGACTGGATTCGCGGAAAAATCTGGAAGGCCAAACTCGGTAAAAACGAGGAACTCGTCAGTCTCGACGTCCTCGAACAAGGGTTCACCCACCCGATGGATTTAGAAATGGCCGACGACGGCACGCTCTGGCTGCTCGATTACGGCTCGGATTGGTGGTTCAACAAAAACGGGAAAATCATCCGCCTCCTCCCCGCCAGCACGCCGCCAGCGCCGCAGATTTCCATCGCCGCCGTCCCCGGCAAAGACCGCAGCTTCACGGTGAATTTCCAAACGCCCCAAGAAGGCACCGCCGGCACCCTCACCTGGTGGCTCACCACCGGAGCCACCGAGGAAAAAATCGGCAGCGGCAGCAGCATCACCCTGCCCGCCACTCCAGCCAGCGAGCTCCGCGCCGTCTTCAGCAATGGAAAAAGCCCGCATGCCATCGCCCGCCATTCCCTCGTCGCCGCCCAAGCCGTGCCCGAGCTCACCCTAAAAATCGCGGGAACACCCAGCGCGCTCGCCTTTTCAGAATCCATCCAATTTCAAGTCAGCTCCGGCACCGCGCCCGCGCCGGCAGCACCCGTCGTCCGCGCCCGCTACATCCCACCCACCGGCCATGACGCCGGCGGCCCGCAATTCACCGAGAGCACCACCCGCCTGATGACGTCCAACCAGTGCCTCGCCTGCCACCAGATCGATCACCCATCCGTCGGCCCGCGCTACCTCGACGTCTCACTCAAGTATCGCAACAACCCGCAAGCCCAGGAATTGCTAATCGCCAAGCTCAAATCCGGCGGCGCAGGCGTCTGGGGAGAAATTCCCATGCCACCGCAAATCGCCCTCAAACCCGAGGACGCAAGCACTCTGATCACCGCCATTCTCGGACTGGCCACCGGCATCAGCGAGAGCAAGGGCACGCTTGGCGGCACGCTCGAACTCGCCCCGCCGCCCACCCCGGCCGAGCCAGGCGGCGCATGGGAGATCACAGCGGAAGCCCCGGGCTTCACCCCCGCGAAACTCCGCATTCCCGCCGCCAATCCCTAGCGGCATGGCACCCGCACGCGCGCTGCATGAGCTCAGCGACATCCTTGCTAATTTTCGCCAGATGTGATTTTTGAAGTTTTCGATCAATTTCATGGATCCAAAATCCATGGGATTGACGGATTCACCACGAGCAGTCGAGTGGCTGTTTAAAATCCTCATGCCGACGCCGCAATCCACCCCCGCCCGCGAACTCCTGCCAGCCAGGAAATTCTCGACCGGTTTGGGTGAGGACCGCACGGGCGATGTCGTTGCGCTGATCGCGAGAATGGCCAAGGGCGACGGCGACGCCCTCACGGAATTGCACGGCATGTGGAGCCCAGTCCTCCTCGGGGCTGCCTTCAAAGCTCTCGGGGATCGGCACGAAGCAGAAGAAGTTGTGCAAGACACCTTCGTCCGACTTTGGCACCGGTCCTCCGATTATGATCCCGTCCAGTCCCCGCCCTTCGCATGGGCCTTTGCCGTGATGCGCGGGTATTGCATCGACCGCCTGCGCTACCGCCACCGGGGCAAGCGCAATTCATCCCAAGTGGTGCCCATCCACCTCCACGCGCCAGCCGAGCCAAGCGAAGACACGCAAGTGATGGCGCTTGACGACTGGCGGCGAGTCCGCGCCGCCCTCGATCTCTTGAGGGATGACGAGCGGAATTGCTTAGAACTCGCCGTTTTTCTCGAATACACCCAATCGGAAATTTCAGAACACCTCGGAACCCCCCTAGGCACCGTGAAAAATCGACTTCGCCGCGCTTTGGAAAAAGTGCGCAACCAACTATCAAGAAATGAATTCTGATCCTCACGAAAGCGCAGCATGGCGCGCATTTGGAATGCTCGATGCGGACGAGGCCGCCAGCTTCGATGAGGCGGCACGTCAGGACCCGGAGCTCGAAAAAGCGTATCGGGAAGTCAACTGCATCGCCGCAGCCGTGGCCGCCGCCACATCCACCCCGCTTGCCCCGCGCGCCGGCCAACTTGCGCGCCTGCAATCAAGACTCGGCCTGAACACCTCGAAGCGCACGAACTGGCTCGGCATTTCCGGTTGGGCCGCTGCTGCTGCGCTCGCCATGCTCGTCGTCATCGAGCACCAAACCACGCCGCCCAACCCGACGGCGGCACAATCTCCCCCCCCCAAGTCCAACGCTGATTCATCGCTAGCATCGCATCCACAGCAGGCACAGGAACAACCTGTCTCGTCGGATACGACCCCCCTCGCTGGCGATGAATCAGCTGCGGCAGACACCCTCGCCGGAACGCCCAGCGCCGAGGACCGGACGATCACCCGCGTGGAAACCAAGCGCCTGATCCAAGAAATTGAAGTGCTCCGCGAAAAATTGGAAAGCGCCCAGGAGCGGGATCAAAAGCGATTTCAAGCGGTGGATGGCATGGCATGGCCGATCGTGATGCGGATGAGCCCACCCGGCCTCACGCGAAATGGTGCTCCCGGTATTTCAAGCGCCGATCCAGAACCGCCCGCGCTCACCGCGATGCTGGGAGATGCCCTCGCCGGAAATTCGCCCACCCGCGCGGCATTCCCCATGGAGAATCTACCGGACACACGCAACAGCTTGGATTTCCTATCCGCACCTCTGTTGGCGCAAGCGACGCGCCAACTGGACGCATCCGGCAAGCCCTCCGCCGTCCCCATCTACGATGCCGCGCGCGACACCGGCACGTTAGTTGTCTCGAATCTGCCGGAGAAATCTGCGGATGAATCCTACAATCTCTGGGTGAAAACCGAGGATGTGGAAGAAGCGATCCACGTCGGACTGTTGCCAGATACCGTTTCTGTTGCTCCAGAATCCTTTGATTTCAGCCTTGGCTCGGCCGCCATCATTCCACGCGAATTTTTTCTCACCAAGGATGCGGTCGGCGAGCCAGTCGCCCCCTCAGAGGGAAATACCATCCTGCAAGGGCCGCAGTAAAATCTGTCAGCCCCAGCCCCAAGCGACGAGGACTGGATGTGGCTCGCTGATGGCGCGAAGATTGTCAATTTAGCGTTCTTCTGACTCGCGCCTTGGCGCGGGGCTTGCTTACGGTGCCGTCGGCAATCGCCCTAATTTCCCCATCAAAAATGCCCAACCTCAAAGACAAGATCGGTTTCACCGCAAGCGGCCCAGCCCTCGCATCTCCCGCCGAAGAAAATCGCCTCCGGGAATTCGTAAATCTCAAACTTGCCGCGCGCGGTTACAAAATTGTCGGTGATGAGGCGGATTTCCCATTCCTCGACCTTGGGCGCTCGCTGATCGCCAATTTCCAGGAGAAATCCCGCCTTTTGTCGGATTACCTCTGCCCTGCAGACGCAACGATCGATGGATTTCTCCGGACTTATCTCGGTGAGGAGATTGTCTCGAAAATTTTCCCTGGGAACATGCACTTGCTGCCGAAAGCCCCGCTGGTCATGGAGCGCCACGGCATCGCGAGAATGCTCTCCTTGCCGCCAGACCAAGATGAATTCAAATCCTCGATTTTGAGTTCATACCGCGTCCACCAAGGGGTCTGCCACAATCCTGCGAGCGATCGGCGGACCACCGAGGGCGTCTTCCACGTCGCCGAGGGCGGTCTGCCAGTCCCAGCCGACAAAAAGTCCGTGCCGCGTGAGACCTTCGCGCATCTGCTCCGGCACGCACTCGCGCCACCGGAGGAAATCATGACGCTGCCCTTCACCGGCACCAGCAAGGATCCTGCTCGCGTGTTTGTCTCGCTGCTCTTGCGCCCCATCGTGAGCCCGGAAATCCCCGGAGTTTCACCGGAGAAATCCATGGAAACCCGCTTCTTCGCCCCGGGTAATCTTGTGAGCAATCTGGACTTCGTCGAAAGTATTTTCGGCAACGCCGGCGATCCATTCTTGCCGGACAACGACGCCCGGCTCGACACGCGCGGTTGGTCCGGCCACACCGGCTGCGTGATCCTCGCCCCCCATCTTGTCTCTCTGAGAAAGAAGGACTTGGGCCTGCCGCACATCACCTCCGCCACCGAGCGCCAAAAACGCGACGGCATGTGCTGGTCCTCGGAAGATGAACTCTACAACGACGGCAGCGCCTTTAAAATCACCTGCCGCGACACTTCCGGCATCATCGTCACCCTCATCGCCGACAACTATTACGGCTATTGCAAAAAAGAGGTCAAAACTCAGCTCAGCTACGCCGCCAACCTTTTTGGAAACACCGAGGAAGAACACGCAGGAGGCGCCATCGCCTTCCCGAGCTTCGACCTCGGAGAAGATTTCTCACTCAGCGATTACTCGCGCCCAGTGGACCACAAGTTTACCGGCCTCGTCAGCCGCTACGGCGAGATTTTCCACCTCCAAGCCGAGGGTTACGGCATCGATAAAACATTTCCAAACATCCTCTACGTGCCGGAGGACGTCCACATCGACCTCCACAGCCAAGCCGTCACTTGGCAGAATGAAGCAGGCCCGCAAAAAATTTCACTGCAGCCCGGGATCACGTATGTCCTGCCCTCCGGCTACAAGGTGGAAATGGTCAAACCCACCGCCGGTCAACGCTGGCGCCTCATCGGAACCACCGCCGAGGGAACCTTCTGCCATAAGCCGTGCACCGTCTCCGGCGGCGGCAAATCCGAAATTTCGAAATCTCTCTCAGATGCGATGATCACTGCAGCGGTGCTCGTGCACGACCTGAAAAATGATCTCGATCAAGCGTGGGAAATCATCAACCACGACTTTTCCAACCGCTATCAGAAGCCGATTGAGCCCGGCAAACCCGGCCGCCCACTGCTCAGTCCAGAGCGCTCGCTCGGCTCCGTGATCCGCCTGCTCACGCCTAACGACGCCTACACGGCAGAATACAACACGTGGCTCGGCGGCATCGACCGCTCGGTGCGCGACCTCGTTTTCATCATCAAGCGGTTTTACAAACCCGACTGGGCGAGCGACTGGCGCAAGCGCTTCAGCGTGGATCTCATCAACGGCCAACCCGGCCGCCAACTCATCTACCGCCGCCAACGTCTGGTCACTCAGTATCTCCGAGTCGGCTTCAGCGAGGATGGCACATGGCGCACGTTCAGCATCCGCAAAGACTTCGCCCCCGCCCGGAAAATCCAAACCGAGGACGACATCAGCGCCTCGATGGTCGTCCCGCATGACTCGGTGGCCGGCCTCCACCCGGATGTCAAAAACCCGTCGCTCAAATTCATCAAAAACTGCGAATACCGGCTCTTCCAACGCCCGGACGATGCGATTCTCCGCGGCTATGACAAGAAGACGGAGAGCGACTTTAGCCAAGGCGGCTTGTTTTTCTCCAACTACGAGCCGATCCCACGCAAGGACGCCGCCGCCATGGTTCTGGACTCGATCCGCTTCGAGCAATTCACCTCACCGATGCGGAAAATGATCGGCAATTTCGTCGAAGCCAGCCAACCGGCCGCGGTCATCAGTTCGCACTTGCCACGCATCGTGGATGGCAAGCCGACGAAAAACCCGCGCTACTTGCAAAATCGGCCGGATTTGGAAGACCCGCGTTCCGTCTATCTCGCCGAGCTCGGAGCCCGCTTTTTCCGACGTCTGCCGCTGGATGCCGCCGTGCCCATGCCTGTCAACTCGGTGCTCGCCGGCCGCCGCAACAACCCGCCAGACGAGGCCGCGGGCATCCGTGCGCTCGCAGTTTACAACCCGATTCACTATCAGGAATTGCCCGAGTTGTTCATGGACTTCATCTCCTCGCTCACCGGGAAAAGCCCGTCCACCACGGGAGCGGGCAGCGAGGGCGCGCTCACCAAAGGCCCCTTCAATGCGATCTTGCCGATCCATGATGTGAACGCCGCGCTGGTTTCCTATCTGCTCACCGACTACCACGGCTTCACCAGCGCCGCTGGTCACATCGGGCGGAAGTATCGCGTGGATCACGATATCAGCCTGCTTGTTCCCGAGGTCTGGTCACGCATGTTCATCCCCGAGCGCGAGCCGAGCTATCTGATTGAGAATGGCTATCTCGAAAAGCTCGAAGACTTCGAGCATGACGGCAAACGCATTGAGGCAAGCCGCCTTGGCTTCCGCATCACCGAGAGATTTGTCACCACCTTCTTCGGTCGTATGTTCTCCGCAGCAGACACCGTTTTCACTCCGGACATGCTCCGCCCGGAATTGCAGTCGATGGATGACTTCATCGACGGTCTCGACAACATCATCGAGACCCAACGCCGCGTGGCGCTCAACTACTTCGAGGACGGCAGCGTGGATCTGGCCTGCCCACCGCTCCGCGCCCTGCTTCACCTCATGGCCTTCGGAGAATTCGAAGGAAAAACCCTGAACGACCCATCCATCCGCGCGCTTTTCACGCGTGATGCCTTGATTTCATCAGACTGGTATCACGCACGACTCGACGCCAAGGCAGGCGTGGACCAAGCACTGTGGAAACGTCACATCGCGTATTTGGAGGATTTTCTCCTCAAGCAAAACTACCACAGCGAGCTTGAAAGGCTGGGCATTCACCAACGCCTCGCCGAGGCCAAATCCACCTTGGCGCATCTGCAAACTCCCGCTTACCGCGCGAGTCTTGTCGGCATGCTGGGCGTGGACACTGCACTCGTGCCGACCGCGTAAAAACTCAGGACCCACTCGCCTTCGTCGTGCCCGTCGGTGCCGGAAGATCCGCCGCGACTTCCTCATCGACGATCACGACCGGCGCGCCATTCGGCGCGTAAGGCAGGCGAGATGTGGCCAGCCAGTCGCCCTCTTGGAACCCGTCGCGCACCACCAAGGTGTCCGCCGTGCTCCAGAGGACTTCGACAGCCGTGCGCTGAATCGTCAGATTTTCACGCTCGATCAGAAAAACTCGGTTCACCCCGCGCAACGCCGTGCGTGGGAGCACAAATACGTCGTCCAACACCACGCCCTCGACAGCGGCGCGCACCGGCTGCCCCATGCGCAATTCTGGATTTCCCGACTCAAGACCAAAGGGGTCATCGATGCGCGCGATGGCGAACAATTCGCGCGACGCTTCATCCAGCGCGCCCTCCGTCCGGACGATTTTTGCCGCCCATGTGTGAGGCACGGACCGAGTGCTCAGTGCGTCGGTGAGCGTCACATTCACCGGAGCATCGTCATCCCGCGTCGGCAACTTGACGAACGAGAGTTGCGCAGCGGAGAGGGGCAAGCGGATTTCCGCGTAGTCTGTGGCGAAAATTTCCCCCAACGCGGTCGTTCCTCCAACCGCTTGCCCCAGCCCAACCATGCGTGATTTCACGCGTCCAGCGAAGGGAGCGCGGATCTGCGACCGCTTTAAATTCCGCTGTGCTTGGTCCAAATCCGCCTTGGCTGCGGAGACGTTCGCGTGCGCTTCTTTGAGCTGCGGCACCCGCAGCACCAAGGGTGACGGCTCGTCCTTGTAACCGATATCCTCCCAGTTCAGGCGGGCCTGCTTGGCACGCGCCTCCTCCTGCGCCAAGGCAGCCTCTGCCCTTGCCAAGCGCGACTCGGAGCCAGCCAAACTGGCGAGCAAATCCGCTGGATCCAGCTCCAACAAAACCTCCCCTACCTCAAAAAACGCGCCGTCCTCAAAGCCAGCGCCCACTGTCTTCACCGTGCCTGCAACCTGCGCCGTCAGGGTGGTTGTATGATGCGCGCGCACCGTCCCTTGCGTTTCTAAAATCACCGGAAAACGGGTCCGCTTGAGCTCAAGTCGCGAGGTTTCCAGCTTTTGTGGTTCACGCCGTTGCGACTGCGGCTCTTCAACCGGCTGGCCGAGCCACTTCCACGCGCCGAAGCCGAGGACTAAAATGAACAAAGGAATGAGAATACGTGCAAGCATGGAGGTGAGGGCCGGGAAGAATCCGCCGGATTGTGTGAAATACCAAATACGAAGTCAGAAAAATCATTGTTTCGCCCAAGCGGAGAATTTACCGCGCAGACTGAGTTTCAAAGTCGCCACCCAAGGCCAAATGGAGATCGATCCGATTTTGCAGGCGCTGGTTCCGCAGACGAATCATGCTCGCCCGGGCGTTATTCGCGCGCCGCTGCGCCTCAAGCACCGAAAGGATGTTCGCATTCACCCCCTCAGAGTAATCCCGCTCCGCCTGCCGCTCGGCCAAGGCCGCCTGCTCCAGCTCCGAAGCTAGGAATTTCTCCTGCGCCGCAAGCGAGCGATCTGCGGATAAGGCGGACTCCACCTCCCGAAAGCCGAGCAAGGCCGCTTGGGAATAGGCATTCAGCGCAGCATCGTTGCGGTCAAGCGCCGCACGAGCCTCGGCACTCACCGCCCCACCCTCGCTGAGGACTTGGGAAAATCTTCCTGCGATGCCAGTGATCAGGCGATCCGCATCCAACAAATCCGCCAACCGCGCATTGGAACTGCCACCTGTGCCCGTCAGAGAAAACGAGGGCAAAAGCGCCTTGCGCGCCGCATCCGCACGCCGCGCCGTCGCAAACAAGCGCGCACGCGCCGCCGCCAAATCCGGCCGCCGCTCAAGAAACTCCGCTGGAATGCCAGCTGGCACGGACGCCCGCAATTCCGGCAACTCGTCGCTCGCTAAAACCTCGCCCGCCGGATAGCGCCCTAGCAGAACCTCCAAGGCCCGCGCCGCCTCCTCACGCGCCTGCTTCCGCTGCTCCAGCGCTCGCTGCGCGGACGAGACATTGGTCCTCCCGAACTGGATGTCCAAGGCGCCCTCGCCCGTGCCCACGTAATTCCGCTCGATGATCCGCAGGTTGCTTTGAAATGACTCCAAGGTGACTTGCGCGAGCTTCACTTCCTGCTCGGCTGAAATTAAATTGCACCACGATTTCGCCGTATTCGCGACCAAAGATAGCCGCGCCCCACGGAAGTCCTCCAAGGCCGCCGTCTCTGTCGCTGCTGCCGCTCGATTCAGATCCCGCAGGCGCCCCCAAAGGTCTGGCTCCCACGCGGCGGAGAGATTCAAGCCATAGCTCTCCACGCTTCCCGCTCCCGAAGAATCACTGACGGCCCCCACCCCAGATAAGCCAAACGTCGGCAAACTCCGCGATCGCGTGATGATCGATGCCTGCCGCGCCTCACGAAAACGCGCCGCTGCGACTTTCAAATCCCGGTTGTTCTCCAGCGCCTCTTCCACCGCTCGATTCAAGGTGGAATCCCC
>JBEGOB010000354.1:0-8015 GCA_041182265.1 Verrucomicrobiota bacterium
GACCTGTGGTGGCGTTCTTTTCCTCGCCCTTTTGAATCTTAAGTCGCCCTTGACATGCCGGGCACTGCACGGTTTGCCCAAAAATTTAGGGAGTGGCTTAAAGGTCAGTTTTGCAGTGAGGGCAGGAGACTAGCATGAGTGATTCAATCGGGTTTTCTAAGTGAATGTTGAAGGGAGCTGGAGACGAGTCAAGGCGGAGGGGCCAGACTGATGCAATCGCTTTTCCGGTCGCTCGGAGGAAGGTTGTAGGTCCTGCTCCAAGTCCGAGTCACGGGATCATAGTCGGTTTGCCAGAAGTCGCTGCCGTGGATGGCTTGACTGAATGGCACGCCGTTCACGGTGAGAATGGAATTCCGGGGTGAACTGAGGCCAGTGAAGGTGACTGGCACAAAGCGAATCCCGCCGGTGAGATCAAAAGTCGCAGTGTCCTTCTCCGTCCGGACCCGGACATCGGGATGAAGTCGTTCCAAAGTCCCCGTCTTCATCGCGACAGCATAATCATTTCCAACCGCCTCACGCTGGATCATGCGCCAGGTGTTTTCATCCTTGGTCAAAGCAGTCCGCAGCGCGGTGCTAGGCCCGTAGTAGTGCTTCGCAAACTTAGGCATGACGATGTGTTCAAGGCTTGCTTCGATATAGTCACCGGGCTCCAAACGCGTGACGCCGGGCGGTGGAACAATATCGAGGGTCGATGAGTCAGTCTGGTGGTGCGTGAGTCCGTGCTCGGCCATCCATGGAGAGGCATCCTTGCCACCGAGGCGGGCTTTCCACGAGCGGATCACGATGCCGCGGTTGGCTGGCGAATCCTTGGATTCTTTTGCAACAAACTCGCCGTCATGCAGAGATGCCCAAGGAATGCGACCCATACATTCAACTGGCGGCATGCGGTTCACATTGCCGCCCCACTGGGTGTTCCACTCGCGGATGAGTCCCTTTTCATTGCCCACGGCCATCTTGCGCTCCCTGCTGGTGTTGTAGGTATCCGCGCCGATTTGGAAGACGACGAAGCGTGAGAAATCCATCGGCTTGGTGACATCCATCCGGATTTGATAGATGCCACGCACGACGTCATCGGTGCGGGCGAGGCTGACAGTTGTCGAGTGGCGGATGCCATCACCAATTTTCCCGGTATAAGTCACCTCGGTTAGACAAGGACCGGGCCGATGATGCATGGCACGCATGGACGAGTGTGGGACTCGCTCGCCCGCCGGAGTGAAGAAGCGGAGGAAATCGCCGCCGCCAACGTTGCCGGTCCACTGGTAGGAAGGGGCTTCGTCATTGGCTTTGACCAGCAGCGGTCTCACGTCGGTGATGGTGCAGTTCGCTTGGGCCTGCTCAGGCTCGAAACAGATGCTTTCCCCGAATGATCCGATCGCAGCCTGATGCCAAAGCTGGTTGCTTCCCCAGCCGATTAGACTGAGTTGTGAGTGTGAGGCAGCAGGCACGCCTCCCCAATGACCGTAGGCGAGTGTGAGTTCCAGATCCACGGTGCCGCCGGGCGGCAGTCTCAGCTGTGAGATGCCGTGAAACCAATAGCCAGCATGGACGCCGCCTTCTGGTTCGTTGTGCCAGTTTTTGCTGAGTTGCACCGGTACGCCGGTCGGATTCCCATCCATGTCTCGTAGGATCGCGGAGATGCCTGTCACGGAACTCCCAATACCTTGGCGGAAACCGCCCGAGGTTTTTTCAAACATCAGCCGGGCGATTTGTTCGCGGTCGCTTGGATTGGTGAGAGTGAGCTTGATCCGCTCGATCGCATCATTGCTCGGGCCGCTCTTGCCGGGTGGCGCGATGGGTTCGATGCCGTCAAGGTTCACCCGGAACCAACCGACGGCTGGATCATACTCGACGGGGCGGGCTATGCCAGTTGCCATCTCGGAGGCTTTCACCGTGACCGGGGGCATCGCTTCAGCAGACTCGAAAGTGGTGGGATCAAGCGCGAGGGAGACCTGCTGCCAGTTTGCCGCGGACCAGCTTTGATCCTTGGGCAGATCCCAGCGCTTGTGCATCTGCAAGGCTCCCTTCACTGAGCTCAGCTTGATTTCCAACGAGGCATCCTTCCACACCGCGGACGGGCTTTTCGCGGAGGCCAATCCATCCGCGCGGAAGTTCCACTCGCGCACGGTTTTGTTCCAGGGATTGACGAAGGTGGGGTTGCCATACCGTTGGCGGATCGTGGCGATGTCGAGCGCCCGATTGTAGAGCCGGATTTCATCGATGACTCCAGTGAAGTGCTGGCCGCCGCCGTGATTGTCCTCGCGGCGGCCGAAGGCGAGCGCATGGATGTTAGGTGTCCGGGGTTTGCCGATTTTTTTCGCCCCCACTTCCTGACCGTTGATATAAAAACGAAACGTGTCGCCGTCATAACTGATCGCCAGATGGCTCCACGCGTCGGCTGGCAAGGCATACGCCGGACTTGGGAGGATCACGTGCTGGTTCTCGCCTCCACCGCCGCCGATGTTGAGACGCGCTTGGGCCACTCCCCCTTGGAGCGTGATGCCATAGTTTCCATCGCACGCCTCATTGCGGTTCTTGCAGACCAGCCAACATCCGCCGCGGTTAGGAGCGCGCTTGTCCAGCGGGACGAACACCCAGAGATCAAGGGTGAATTGCGCCGGATCCAACGCGGCTTCATGCGGGACGATAAGGGCGTTGTTTCCTGTTAAACCGTAGCCGCCGCCAATTTTACCGAACGAGGCTTCTCCCTCCTTGATAGATTCCTGGCCTGGGCGGGCGGCAAAGATCATGCCAAGGCGGTCCGGCCACGCCGCGGTCTCGAAACGGGCTTCGACGTTGACGGGCGGTCCGCCATCCATGGCAGTGAACTCGAGATCGGTGACATCCGCCCGTTGCATGAAGGTCCCGGACTCGATCAAGCGGGGTCCGGTGAAACGACTCCAGGGTCCGCCCTTGCTGCACTGATAGATTTTGCCGTTTGCCTTGAGTAGCAGCTCAAGTTTGGCAGGGGAGGGAACTTGAGGCTCCGTTCTCGCCTGGACTGGCCCGAGATCGCTAAATTGCAAGCTCACCGTGTCCTGCTCCATGATATAGCAACCCGTCTGAACACGGCGTTTCCACGGAGCTGTTGGAATCACTCCTGGAAATCCCTCCGCCCACCCCATCGACGTGTGGTCGCCGGAACGCGGCATCAGCTCGGAAAGCGGGACTGGGGCAGCCATCGCACGCATGCTGAAATCCAAAGCAATCAGAAGTAAGGCGGCAGCAGTGGTGGGCGGCTTTGAAAAAATGAGGTTCATCAATCGGTCTGTTATTACTTTTGCCCAGCCGGAACCCAGCGGAGATTTCTAAATTTCGGGTGAGGCCCCTTCCATGCGGCTCCCAGTTGCAAGACGCTCTCCTTGCCATCCTTTCTCGACACCAAGCGGTCCGTGGCGGTAAGGCGCAGCCCTTGGATTTGTGACCAGTCGGACATCACCGTGCCGGATGCATCTTTGAAATCACTCGCCGTCAGGTTGATCGCCTGCCAAGCAGCACCACCCGTTAAATTGACTTCTGCGGCGAAGGCATCCAGCCCAACGATAAATTTGTTGGTGGTTTCCGCGAGGACTTCGAGCGCGAGCCCGGCGCCTGCCGGTGCCTTCCAGCAAGCATCATGAAGCTTGTAAGTGTTCAGCGTCATTTCATCGGGCTTGTAGTTGAACCATTCCTTTTCCCAGTCGCCCTCGAAGGATTCGATGAGTAAGGACGGTGGTAGCGTCGCCTTGACGCTGGCTGCTTTGAGTTCCTCTGCGGTGACCATGTGCATCAAGGAGGAGAGGTTGAAACGATCGCTGGTGTAGAAGCGGTAGTAATAGCCAACGCCACTAACCGGCGGGTCCAGCAGATAGGAAATATTTGCATAGACCCAGAGGGGTTTGTCGGTGCTGGACAGTGGCAGATCCGCCACCCACGCATCTCCCTGTTTTTGCGTGACGGCATGATGCCAGAACCGGCTTTTCGTGTTGTTCGGATCATCCTTGAGGCCGTCCATCTGGCCCTGCTGGGTGTAGAAAACATCCACTCGGAGAATGGGCTTGGATGCATCCGGCCGCACCATGAGGACTGGCACGCCTTTAGGGGACTTCAGCGCCAGCTCGGTTTGTGGCGTCTGGGGGAAGGCGAAGGTTTCTTTAAGATGCTGGTCGAACCACAGTTGCGTGGCCACTTCATATTCAGCAGTGTCCTGGTGGTTGTGATGCGGCGCGCAGGTCACACGCCAGTCGGCGGATTGAATTTCCTTCACCGCGATTTGAAGATCGTTGATGCGACCGTGGAAGTCGTTAGCCGGACTCAGGAACATGATCGGGCATGAAATTTTCTTTAGATAGACATCATCACCCAGCGTGGCTCGGTAAGCGGCATCGGTGTTATCGCGATCGCTGATGCCGCCGCACGAGGGTGCGGCCGCTTTGACGCGCTCGTCGCTTCCCGCAGTCAGCACAGCGAGTTTCCCGCCCATCGAGTGCCCGTAAATGCCGAGTTTGCCAGGATCCACTTCCGGCTGTTGTTCGAGAAAAGTGAGTGCGCGGCGGGCTGCCATGGCACACGGGAACCAGCCGCTGTTGCGTGGCGAGTTCACAGGATCGATCGAGTGATCGGACGGTGGGTTCAGTTGAAAATTATTTTCGGGATACCGGCAAGGCGAATGGTAGGCGTCGATTCCGCCCCAATCGGTGGTGATTCTGTAGCTGGGGTCCGTGGTCTTGCCGTCCCAGAATAACTTTACGTGATCGGGGCCCACTGCGAAGCCGGGCACGGTGAATCTGCCCGCCCAGGCGATGGAGATCGTGGCGTAGCCGCGCTTGGCGTTGGTCAAAACCGCTTCGAACTGTGCATATTGCCCGCCTCCATGGATCTGAACCAGTCCGGGAATTTTTGCGGCTCCTTTCGGGTATCCATAGACCGCGGCCATCATCGCCTTCTGTCCTTTGAAGACACCTACGCGGTAGCGCAGGACTTTCATGATCACCCCGCCGTCCTCCCATTCCTTCAAGACTTCTACGTCGAGCGACTCCGCCCGTGGATCGTAGTTCGCCCAAAGCTCCTCGACCGTTTGCGATGCCACTCCATTTTTCAGCGGAGAGAGCGAATCCTTGAGTTTCGGCGGGGTGCTTTCATCCACCGCCCGTGCCGACGGCGATGATATCAGTGAGAAGATTGCCATCAGGGCGAACCCAACATTGGCGCGGGTCTTGAGAGGAAGTGGGATGTTCGGGTGGTCAATCATGGTGCAAGCGAGCGTCGGTTCGGTGAGTCATTTTTCCAAATCGATTCCTAACACTTCATGCCACGTCGGCCGCGATCAGCGCGGAATCCCGGCTACCATAGAGGCGTTTTGGCCGCTTGGTATCCTCATTTTGCAGGATGTAAGTTGTTTAGTGCATTCATGAGAATTTTCAGGAAATGCGCCAGTATCCTATGAAATGAGGATATCCAAACCCAGAGAATATGGCCATCGTTTCGTCCTAGCTTTGGCAAAGAGAACGTCTCCGTGTCCCGGAAGTCTTCGAAATAAAGCCAGCCAACCCCGAAAATCCATGAAATCTCAGTTAAATCCATTCTTTCGCCCCGCAAGCTTTGCAGCAGCTCTGACACTCGCTCTCTCCGCCGGCCCGGTCCTAGCTGCCCCCCTCTACTGGGACGGTAACGACACCACCGCAAACGCCGATGGCGGTGCCGGCACTTGGGACACAAGCACCGCCAACTGGGACGACCTCGCAACGGGCGGTGCCGACTCGGTTTGGAAAAACGCCAACAACGACATCCCTGTATTCGCTGGAGTCGCGGGCACTGTCTCGCTAGGTGCCCCTATAACTGTCGGCGGCTTGCAGTTTGAAACTACGGGTTACTTCTTGCAATCGAGCACCCTGACCTTCGGCGCCTCCGGCAGCATCGTTACCAACGCGGACGCGACCATCAACTCCGCCATTGCCGCCACCAGCGGCTTGACGATCACCAAAACCGGCAGCGGTATTTTGACACTTGGCGGTAACAACACCTACGCCGCCAACACCACGATCAGCGACGGCATCCTCAAGGCGGGCAGCACCACCGGGCTCAGCGCCAACAGCGCGTTCAGCGTCGCGACAAGCGCCACTCTGGACTTGGGAGGCTTCAACAACACCATCAAGAGCCTGTCCAGTGCCACCGGAACCATCACCAATAGCACTGGTGCGGCCACGTTGAAGTTCGCCAGCACCGGCGCGACCGCACAGTTGTTCACCGGTAGCCTGGGTCTCCAAGTCTCCGGTGCTCAGAACACCGATTTCACCAATACCGACAACACCTATTCAGGCGGAACGCTCGTGGGCATTAACAACGGCGCCAATAACCGCATTCTTCTGGGCGGAAGGACGCTCGGTGTGGGCACCCCTGGTGCCCTGACCAGCGGCCAATTTGGCACCGGGGCGATCACCCTCGGCGTGAGCGCCACTGACCGGGCGCAGATTTATATGGTCGGCACGAACACGATCAATAACGCCATCGTGGTGAATTCCGCTCTAGGAAACATCGATAACGCCGGGGCTTTCCAGATTCGGACCACGGGACAAACCATCAATGGAACGATCAACGCCAATCTGGCACCCGTCACCTTCCAGACATTCACGGGCACGGGTGGGATCAACTTGACTGGAGCGATTTCCGGGAACTCCGGCCTGACGCTCTTGGCCGGTAACTCCGGCGCCACCTTGCTCACGGTCACCCTGTCCAACGCGGGAACCGCAAACAGCTATGAGGGCGACACGACCATTAGCAGCCTCAAGGAAACACTGACGCTTGGCGCGGCCGAGCAGATACCCAACGGTGCCAGCAAAGGCAATTTGATCGTCACAGGCGGTAACTTCAAAATGGGCGGCTTCAGTGAGACCATCAACGGCCTCTCTGGCACGGGCACGGTGGACGGCGTCAGCGGCACACCGAATCTAACGGTCGGCGATAACGACGCAACCGGTGCCGCCAATACCTTCTCCGGCGTGATCAAAAACACCTCCGGCACGCTGGCCCTGACCAAAACTGGCAGCGGCACGCTCACCCTCTCTGGCAACAACACCTACGGTGGCGCAACGACGGTCAGCGCCGGTACGCTCAAGGCGGGTAGCATCACAGGGTTGAGTGCCAACAGTGCAGTCAGCGTCGCGGCAAGCGCCACCCTGGATCTCGGCGGCTTTAACAACACTATCAAGAGCCTGAACACCGCGACCGGCACCATCACTGATAGTTCGAGCGTCGGCCTCGGCGGCACGCTGAAAATCGCGACAGCCATGCCTGCCGGTCTGAGCGCGCAGTCGTTCACTGGAAGCCTAGGGCTTCAGCTTTTTGGCGGCAATACGGTCAACACTATTCTCAGCAACACAGCCAACGTCTATTCAGGTGGAACGATCCTTGGCAATGGCAGTGGGACCACTACCACCCGACGTCTGATGGGTGGCGGCACGCTCGGCGCAGGCTCCGCTGGTGCCGTGACCAGCGGCATCTTCGGCACAGGGGCAATCACCATCGGCGCTGCCACCACGGACAGGTCGCAGATTTATTTCAGCGGCGCTCTTACGATCAACAACGCTATCGTTGTGAACAGCACGCAAGGAGACGGTGCCCAGTTTGGGGCTTTCCGGCATGAGGCGCCGGGGTCCAATGTGGTCATTGCAGGAACGGTCAACGCCAATCTAGCAGACGTTATGGTTTTATCAGCGAACAGCAATACCACACGAACGCTAAGCTTTACCAATACGATTTCCGGAGACTCGGGCCTGCAGGTCTTAACGCAAGCCACTGCCATCCTTAACGTCACCCTCAACAACGCCGGGACCGCCAACAGCTATGCGGGCAACACGACCATTGGCACGGCAAATTCCTCCTTAACGCTCGGCAGAGCCAACCAGATTTCCAACGGCGCAGGCAAAGGCAATTTGATCGTCACAGCTGGTGCCTTCAACATGGGCGGCTTCAGTGAAACCATCAACGGCCTTTCCGGCACGGGCACGGTGGACGGCATCAGCGGCACGCCGACCTTGACC
>JBEGOB010000355.1:0-6702 GCA_041182265.1 Verrucomicrobiota bacterium
CGCCGCACCACAGCGCCGCCTTCCCCGCCCGCGAGTGACCGACCACCGCGACGCGTGCGGCATCCACCGCAGGATCCGTTTGCAAATAATCCATCACCCGGCTCGCAGCCCAGCCCCAAGCGGAAAGCGCGCCCCACGCATCGTTCGCGCGTGGCTCATTGCCGAGCAGGCCGCGCACGCCGTCTCCGAAGCCGTCCACGCGGTCGGGATCCGCATCGTTGAAATCGAACGCGACCGTGGCATAGCCGCGCTGGATTATTTCGCGCACCGGCCAGTCCCCACCCGCATTTTCGGGATCGTCCGGGTCAGGTTTGCGGAAATTCATCACCAGAAACGTCGCGGCAGGTGACTTCGCCGCGTTGGGAATAACCAGCACGGGCCGGATCGACACCGCGCCGCCCGGGCCGGAAATCGTAATTTCCAACTCCTTCAAGGGCGCGCTGCCGTTCAGAGCCATGGGGTCCACGCGCCGCAGCTTCGTCACCACATTCCAAGCCTGAGTCGCGGGCCGCACGCCATAGACCTGCTCGCGAAATTGGCGCAAAGTCAGGGGACGTACTTGCGTGCGCCACATTTCAGGAGAGCTAGCCAAGCCACCGTCCGGCAGCGCCAATGGGTCAGGGACAGCGGACAGCGCGGCACCCGCGAGGGCCGTGGCCAGGGCGAAATGAAGAAAGAAGTGGGTTTTCATCGATTGAAATCCCATCCAACCGCCTCGCCCGGCCACCGGCAAGAAATTACCTCCCGCCCTTTTTCACCCATGAATCCTTGAGCGCCACTGTCCGATTGAAAACAGGCTTCGCTCCGGCGACGTGATCCTTCTCGTCTGAGATGAAATAACCGGTTCGCTCGAATTGGCAGGAATAGCTGGTATCCACCATGGCGAGCGCCGCCTCGACCTTCGCCGAAATGACCTTGAGCGAATCTGGATTCAGCACGCTGAGGAAACCACCCTCCGCCGCATCCGGATCTTCCACCGTGAATAGCCGATCATAAATCCGCACCTCCGCCTCCACCGCCGTCGCGCAGTCCACCCAATGGATCGCCGCCTTGCAGGCCACGCCTTCCGGCGCATCCACGCCGACGGTGCCGGGCAGAATTTCCGCACGAATCAGCGAGACCTCCCCGTCCGCCGCTTTCTCGAATCCGGTGCAGCGGATGATGTGCCCGCCCTTGAGCCTCACGCAACGGTCTGGTCCTAGTCGGTGGAATTTCTTCTCAGGAACCTCCATGAAGTCCTCACGCTCAATCCAAACCTCGCCGGAAATCGAAATTTCACGCTCGCCCATCTCTGGATTTTGCGGGTGATTCGGCACCTGTGCGACAGCCAACGGCTCGACTGCCCAGTTCTCTAACACCACTTTAACAGGATCCATGACCGCCATCCGACGTGGCGCGGATTGATTCAGGAAATCACGGACGTCGAACTCAAGCAAAGCAACATCCGTAGTGCCATTGAACTTGGTGATGCCGATGCGTTTGCAGAAATGACGGATCGCCTCTGGAGGATAGCCACGCCGCCGGAGCCCGGAAATCGTCGGCAAGCGAGGGTCATTCCACGCACTGACATGACCGCCTTGGACCAACTCCAACAGCTTGCGCTTGCTCATGATCGTGTAGCTCAAGTTCAACCTAGCAAACTCGATCTGCCGCGGGCGCGACGGCACGGGGCAGTTCTCAATGAACCAATCATACAGCGGCCGGTGATTCTCAAACTCCAAGGTGCAAAGCGAGTGCGTGATGTGCTCCAAAGCGTCCTCCAAGGGATGCGCGAAATCATACATCGGATAGATACACCATGCATCGCCAGTGTTGTGATGGTGGACGTGCATGATCCGATACAAGACCGGGTCGCGCAGATTCATATTCGGCGAGGCTAAATCGATCTTCGCGCGGAGTACGCACTCACCTTCCTTAAACTCACCAGCCTTCATGCGGGCGAACAATGCCAAGTTCTCCTCCACACTGCGCGAGCGGCCTGGCGACGGCACGCCCGGCGTCGTCAAGTTGCCACGCGCCGCGCGCATTTCCTCCGCCGACTGCTGCTCAACGTATGCCTTCCCCTGCCCGATCAAATGCACCGCGCAGTCATGAAAAAACGCGAAATAATCGCTCGCGAAATACAGGTCATCCCCCCAGTCGAATCCCAACCAGCGCACATCCGTCTTGATGCTTTCCACATACTCGACCTCCTCCTTCTCCGGATTGGTATCATCAAAGCGGAGATGGCACTTTGCACCCACATCGCCATGCTCCTCCGCGATGCCGAAGTTGAGGCAAATCGACTTGGCATGACCGATGTGCAGATACCCGTTAGGTTCCGGTGGGAAGCGTGTGATGACGGTGGCGTGCTTGCCGGTTGATAGATCGGAGGCGATGATTTCGCGGATAAAATCAAGCTTGGCTGGCGGAGTGTTGGAGTCAGACATTGGAAAATTTACAAAGTTTGCGGAATTGGAAAAACAGATCGCACACGCTGCGGATCAGAGTGCGAGCTCGTTGAGCAATGCCTGATTCATCCGGATGCCAGCCTCGAAGTTAGCAACCGGGAAATTCTCGTTAGGTGCGTGGATTTGTGCATCCGCCAAGGCAAGCCCCAGCAGCAAAGTGTCCACACCCAGAATATCGCGGAAAGTCTGGACGATCGGGATGCTGCCGCCTTCACGAATCAGCACTGGCTCGGCAGAGAAGGACTTGCGTAAGGCCGACTGCGCCGCGAGGCCAAACTTGGAGTGCGGGTCTGCGACGTAAGGATTCCCGTCGTGCCCGATGATCACCTCGACCGCGACGCCCGGCGGACAATGCGCCTCCATGTGCGCCTTGACCTGCGTCATGATCTCCGCCGCGCTTTGGTCCGGCACCAGGCGGAAGGAAAGTTTGGCAAATGCCTTCGCCGGCAGAACCGTCTTGGAGCCCTCACCCTGATAGCCGCCACCAATGCCATTGACCTCAGCCGTCGGGCGTGCCCACGTGCGCTCGGCCGAAGAATATCCAGGCTCGCCAAACAACTCGGGCGAGCCGGTGACTTTGAGGAAATCTGCGTCGGCCACGCCCGGCAAGTTGGCCCACATGTCACGCTCCCACGCCTCGAGCGACCGGACTTGATCGTAAAATCCGGCAATCGCGACGCGGCCATCCGCCGTGTGCAAACTCGCCACCAAGCGCGCGAGAGCCGCCGCTGGATTGGCCACCGCCCCGCCGAAAAGCCCCGAGTGAAGATCGCCCTTTGGTCCGCGTAAAATCACGTCGCAGCAAGCGATTCCACGCAGACCGTAGCCAAGCGTCGGCACGCCGGGCGCAACCATGCCCGTGTCAGAAATCGCGATGACATCGCAGCGCAAAGCCTCGCGTTGTTCGCGCAGGAAGGCGGCGAGATGCGGGCTGCCGATTTCCTCCTCGCCCTCAAACAGGAAAATCAAATTCACGGGCAAAGCGCCATTTTCGCGCAGCGTCTTCTCCACACCCAGCACGTGCGCCATCATCTGCCCTTTATTGTCCGTGGCCCCGCGCGCCCAAATTTTCCCATCGCGGATCTGCGGCTCGAAGGGAGCGCTCGTCCACAAGCTCAGAGGATCAACGGGTTGCACATCATAATGCCCGTAAATCAAGACCGTGCGCCGTCCGGAGACATGCGTATTGCGCGCCAGCACGACGGGGTGCCGCGGCGTTTCATGCAATTCCGTCGCAAGTCCCATCCCCGCCAATTTGCGCATCAACCAGTCGGCACAATCCCGGACATCCGCCGCGTGGGCGGAATCGGTGGAAATACTCGGAAATCGGAGAAATGAAAATAAGTCCTCAAGTTCAGGGGTCACGTGGGAATGCTTGCCGCCAGCGCCCGGTCTCGCAAGTGGAATTCCGCCGAAGCCCCGCCAATCCGACGGGAAAAATCTGGGTTTGCCCGAATCTATTGACTTCCTCAAGCGCCCGTCGCGGCTAGGGTGCTGGCGCACGTGAGTCATCTCCTAGAAATCGCCAACGCCCGAGTCTGGAGGGGGAAAACCTTGGCGTTGCCAGACTTTTCGCTCGTCATTTCCCGTGGCGAGAGTGTGGCGATCCTCGGCCCGAACGGCGCGGGCAAGAGCACATTTCTCAAGCTGCTGACCGGGGAAGTCCGGCCTGAAGCGTGCCCGGAAACGCACTGCCGCCTGTTTGGCGAAGCGCTTTGGTCGCTGGAGGAAATTCGCCACCGCATGGGTGTCGTGATGCCTGAGGAGGTCAGCCGCTTCGCCCCGGAGGAGATCGCCGTGGACGCCGTATTATCCTCATTGCGAGGCGCTTATGGGCGCACGCGCAACATGCGATTTTCCCCAGGGGATAGATCCCGAACCGCCGCAGCCATGGCGCTTCTCGGAGTGGACGGACTCGCCGCGCGCGCCTTCGGCACGCTTTCCTCGGGCGAGCGCAGGCGCATTTTGATCGCCCGCGCCCTTGTCCATCGCCCGGAAGTCCTCGTCCTCGACGAGCCATCCACGGCTCTGGACTTTGCGGCCACGCTCACGCTCACCCAGACCCTGCAACAGCTCCTCGGTGCGGGCACGGACCTCGTTCTCGTGACTCATCACCCAGGCGAAATCCCGCCAGCCATCCAACGCGTGATCTTACTGCGCGACGGCAGAATCCTCGCTGACGGCCCGAAATCCAAGGTTCTCAGCAGCGCGGTCCTGAGCGATCTCTACCAAGTTCCACTCCGCGTGAGTTGGTCGCAGCAATGGTGCCAAGTGCGGCCGGCATGACCGCACGGTGCGCACGCTCAATCCACCCGCTTTTCCGGAATCACCAAGCTCATCCCCTTCAGCAAGCGGCAAAATTCCTTCTTGGCCGCCACCACCACCGGCCCCTCCGCCTTCGGGCTGTCAAGCGTCGCCTTATATTCCACCTGATACCGGTCCAAGCGCACGATGCGGATAAACTTCGCGCCCTTTTGATAAATTTGATCCTGAAAAAGTCTCACGCCGCACGCTGAGCGAGCGCCGGAACTTTGGCAAGCCGACAGCACCACGAGAGAATCCCCCCCCATTTAAGGGGGATTGACCCGATTTTCTAGGAGTGCGAGCCTTGAAGCTCATGGAAAAACCCAAATCCAAGGTGCATCAACTGGCAGGCTTCGCAGCGTGCGCCGTCCTAGCAGCGGCCATTTTGCCAGCCAATGCCGAGTTGATGCACCGTTGGTCTCTCAACAATCCAGCAGGCAACGCCGGGGCGGGCACGCTTCTCACCGATAGCTTATCCGCCACCGCCGCGACGATCCGTGGCAATGGCTCGCGCTTCACGGGCAGTGGACTCACGATTTCAGGCAATACCAACGGCAACCGTTCCGCAGGCTTTATTTCCGGCTACATCGATCTCCCAAACGGCATTATTTCCTCGAAAACGCACCTGACCGTGGAAGTCTGGGCCGCCCCTCTCTCGGCCAAGAACCAAGCGCGCATCTTCGAGTTCGGCCGCGTGACCGGCGCTGGCTTTGGCGGCGGCGCACCCGGGGAAATTCTCGATGTCACCGGAACCGGGCAAGTCCCCGGAACCACCAGCGGGTCCGACAGCATCGAGCTCACCTTCGGCAACGGGACCAACTACAACCAACAACGCATGGAGGCCCGCCTCAACGGAGCCAACGTCGTCACGGTGAACAGTGCGCTGGCCACCACGATGGGCACGCGCTACCACTACGTTTTCACCTTCCAAGACGGCGTCGGCACCTACGGATCCAGCGGCGGGCGCATGACTTGGTTCCGCAATGGAACTTGGGTCGGCAGCGGCGATGTCGCCTTCCGCCTCTCGTCCGTGGAGGACGTCAACAATTGGTTCGGGCGCTCGCTCTGGACGGCGGATGACAACACACACGCCACTTACGACGAGATCCGCCTCTACAATCACGCACTCACCCCAGCGGAAGTCGCCGCGAACTTCACCGCCGGCCCCGACAGCATCGTCACCCCACCCGAGCCTGTTCCCGCTCCCGTGCCTGACCACCTCTGGACATTCACCGAGACCGCAGCCTCGGAAGTCAGCACCGGCCGGACCTTCACCGACAGCCTCGGCGGCGTCGTCGCCACTCTCCGCGGCCATGGCGGCAGCCTCGATGGCGGCTCGCTGGTTCTCCCCGGCTCCAGCACGGGCAACCAGTCGGCAGCCTCGATTTCCGCTTACCTCGACTTGCCCAACGGCCTGATTTCCGCGCAAAACAGCATTTCACTCGAAGCATGGGCTGCGCCGCTCGCATCGAGATTTTACCAACGCTTGTTCGACTTCGGGCGCAGCAACCTCACCAGCCCCGGCGCAGAACCCGGAGAAATCATCGATGGCGCCGGCGCGCCAGGTCTCTTCGCCGGATACGACAACCTCGTCCTGTCACTCAACGTCGGCGGAAATCTCGGCAATCACCGACTGGAAGGACAAATTGACAACGGAGCCGTCATCTACTCCGACACCCCGGCGGACACCGTTCCCGGCACCGTTTACCATTACGTCCTCACCGTCACGGACGGCGCAGGCATCTACGAGGCGAGCGGTTGTCAGGCGAAATGGTTCCGCAATGGGGTTCCCCAAAATTCGCTGGATCTCCCATTCCGCCTGAGCTCGCTGGACGACGTGAACAACTGGATCGGCCGCTCCCAATACGCCGGCGATTCAAACTCGAACCTCTCGCTCAACGAGTTCCGCATCTACAAGCGCGCGATTTCCGCCGACGAGGTCTTCGCC
>JBEGOB010000356.1:0-13754 GCA_041182265.1 Verrucomicrobiota bacterium
GACGAGGATAAGAAGGACGGGGATAAAAAAGGTGAGGATGGGAAGGAATCCAAAGACGGCGAAGAATCCAAGGATGGGAAGGAGGATGGCTCCGAGGGCAAGGATGAGAAAGAGGGCAAGGAGCCTGGAAAAGACGGTGATTCAAAAGATGCCAAAGATACGAAGGATGGCAAAGAGGGTGAAAAGCGTGAACCGGGTGAGGAGGCGAAGGATTCCGAGACTGGAAAGGATGAGGGTGACAAGCAGGCCGGTGAGCAAGAGGCTGGTGAGAAGGATGCCGATGGAAAAGACGCAGGGGCGATTGAGGAGGCGCGCGCACAAAAGCAGGAGATGACTCCGGAGGAAGCCAAGCAATTGCTAGATTCGTTGCGGAGTGACGAGCGCATGGTGGTGCCGATTCCACAACCGCAGCGCGGGCGATTTACCACGGACCAAACGATCAAGGGAAAAACATGGTAAGCGCAATGAGAAGCAAGGATTTTGTAGGGAGCGTGAAGTGGCTTGCGCTGCTGTGCGTCATTTTCGTGCAATGGGCGTTGGGCACTCTCTCTGCCGCAGAGCTTGAGGCGCGCTTGGACCGTGAATCCGTGCCTGCGGGAAATGGTGCGACTTTGAGCATCAAGGTTTCCGGGCGAGATGCCGGGCAGCCCGAGATGCCTCAGATTGAGAATTTCATCATCCAGCCACGTGGGAAGAGTCAGCAAATTCAGATCATCAATGGCCAGACAACGCGATCCGTGAGTTATACCTATGCGGTGGGTTCTGAAATTCCGGGTGACTATGATATCCCGCCGATCGGGGTGATGGTGAATGGGAAGAAAGTGTTCACGCAGGCATCGAAGTTGAAGTTTTGGATGGGGCCGCAGGGCAGCCACCTCCGGGGATGGCGGGCTCCGAAGCGCAGGAGCCGGAAGACGAAGTTGACGATGAGAAGCGGTTTGGTTTCCTAACTGTTGAGTTGGCAGGGACCCAGCGGAAGCATGCCTATGTGGGAGAGATTGCACCGGTTAGGATTCGTGCGTGGTTGCCTGCGGAGTCTCGGGCGCAGCTCCGGAGTGGAATTCAGCCGGAAGGCAAAGCATTCACACTTCACAATGTGAGTGGTCAGCCGCAGCAAGCTGAGGAAATGCGTGATGGGAAACGCTATCTGGTGGTGACTTGGTATGGTGGGATGTCTGCGACCAAGGCGGGGAATTATCCTGCCTCGTTGTCGTTGAATGCGACTGTCGCAGTTCGGGATCGTTCCGCGCCGCCGCATCGTCGCCAGATGGGCGGGCCATTCGACGATCCGTTTTTTGATCAGGTTTTCGACCGCATGAACGTGCCGATGATTGAGAAGGATGTGACCTTGAAGTCCGATGATCAATTGATCGAAGTTCGGCCCTTGCCGGAGGAGGGTAGGCCATCAGGATTCACGGGTGCTGTGGGTGATTTCCAGATGGATGGAGTTGTGATTCCAGGCGAATGGACGACCGGTGAGCCTCAGCAGATTGGTGTTAGGTTGAGTGGTTCTGGGAATTTCTCGTTGATGAAGGCGCCGGATTTGGTTCCTGGAGAGGCGTGGAAAGTCTATCCGGGGAAGGAGAGCTTTGCGCCTGGGGACGAGGCTTCGTTTTCCGGGACCCAGACTTTTCGGTTCAGCGCTGTTCCTCGCAAGGCGGGCGCGCAAAAAGTGGCGTTGGCGTTCAGTTATTTCAATCCTGAGGAGGGGGCCTATAAAACTCTGATCCAAGGGGAGAAGGAGATTTTGGTGAGTGGTGAGGATCTGGTGGATTTGAAGCCGGAGCCTGTTCCTGCGGTGCCGGAGCCAGAGAAAAAACAGGATCAACTGCTGGGACAGCGTGTGCGTCCGTCGGCGGTGGTGGAGTGGTTGCCGCTGGTTTCGCGCCCGGCGTTTGCTTGGCTTCTTTCGTGTGCGGGCTTACTTGTTGTGTTAGGAGGATGCATCAAAGTGCTGCGGCTCAAGCGGAATGATCCGCGGCGGACGGCGGCAGCTGCGGTGGAGAAGGCGACGCGTGAGGCTTTGCTGTCAGCGGCGCAGTGTGTGGAGGCGCGGGATGTATCAGGATTTTTCGCGGCGGCGCGGTTGGCCATTCAGCAGCGCTTGGGAAGCTTGTGGGATCAAGCGCCGCAGGCGATTACTTTGGCGGAGATCCTGATGCGGATGCCGGAAGACTCGGCACTTGTGAGATTGTTTCGTGAGGCGGACCGTCACGCTTACAGCCAGCAGAGTGCGGGTGAAGTGGAGCACGAGTGGCGTGTTTTGCTGGATGAGGTCATGGCGCAACTTAAACCACCCACTCGTTGATATGAAATTTTTCCAATTGTTCGGATGTTTGCTAGCTATGGGGATTCTATCCGTTTCCGCGAGCGGTGCGGATGATTTTGGTGCGGCGAATGAGAAATTTGCCGCGGGGGACTACGCGGGGGCGGCTGAGGCCTATGAGAAAATTTTACAGTCCGAGGGGCCGAGCGTGGCTGTTTTGTATAACTTGGGAAATAGTTATCAGCGGCTTGAAAAGAGTGGGTTGGCAATTTTAGCGTATGAGCGCGCCCGGTTGTTTGCGCCACGCGATGCGGATGTTGCTGCGAATCTAGCAATGGCGCGCAAGGGTGCTGCGGGGGGCGACGCTGCGTCCCAGCTCTCATGGTTCCATCAGTTTTTGCTGTATTTCAGCCGTCATGAGTGGGCATGCGTGATTGCGGGCGCGGCGCTATTGCTGGGGGCGCTTGCTTTGTTTGCAGGGAGCAGAAGTTTGAAAGGGCGGGGTGGGCGCCAAGTCTGCGTCGCTATGGCGTCGGTTGCGGGATTGGTGCTCTCGCTCGGTGTGGTGGCGCTCCACGCAAGGCGCGTGGAGGCGGATCTTGGGATTGTTTTGTCTCCGGATGCTGCGCTTCGCTTGTCTCCATTCGACCGTGCGGAAGCGGTCGGGTCACCGGGAGCTGGGAGACGGGTGGTGATTGGGCAGCAGAGCGGGGACTACCGGTTCGTAGAAGTCGAGGGCACGCCGATGCGTGGGTGGCTTGCGGTGGCGGATCTCGCACCGATCCTCCCGGAAGTTAAATGACCGGGAGCGGGATTTTTTTGAGGAGTTTAGCGGAAAATAGCGAGGACCGGGCGGTGGTCCGAGGCCTTGTCCCATCCTTCGTCATCGATGATTTTGGCAGCGGGGAAATCCACGTCGCTGCGGAGTGTGCGGTTCACCATGATGAAGTCGATGCGCGAGTAGATGTCGTGCGGAGCCCAGTGGTGAGTCCATGCGTGCTGCTTGGAATCTTTGGCGGGAATGGCGGTTAGGTAGCTGGGATCGTTGTAGCTGCCAGTGATTGTTTTGACCGAGCGGGTGGCGCGTGTGTCGTTGAAGTCGCCATAGACCACGATGCGTGCTTGGGGGTCTGAGGAGAGGATCGAATCGACATGTTGGCGGAGGAGTCGTGCCTCGTTGTGGCGGATCGCTTCTTGGTCACCGAGGTCGGAATCGCGCTTGGACTTGAGGTGGACACCGAGGAAACGGTAGGGCTTGCCGCGAGCGGTGATGGAGGCGTCGAGGATTCCGCGTCCGATGGCGAAGGTTTTGCCCTCGAGTTGGAACTGCATGCGCTCTGGCTTGGCGGTGGAAGTGATGGGAAAGCGCGAGAGCAGGCCGAGATGACGCGTGGGGTCAGCCCCGCCGGTGTAGTGTGAGTGGGGAAGATCGAGGCCCTTGGATTTGAGCATTTCTTGGATCTCTGCGAGGTCGGCAGCGGTGCCAATTTCGCAAAGTCCGATAACGTCTGGAGTGTGGCGCGAGAGAATTTCGATGACTGCCTGTTTTTCAGAGTCGGGCTTTGGTGAACCTTTGAGAGGCTTTCGGTCCACATAGCGGTCCATGGTGAGCCAGTTCTCGACATTGTAGTTGATGAAGCGGAGTCCGGCCCCGGCGATTTCCGGGGTGGTGGGTGCGGCGCTTGCTTTGGGCGCCACCGCGGGTGCGGCGGAAGGTGCTGCGGGCTCCGAGACGGGCGCGGCACTTGCCTGACTCTCCCAGTCCGCGGTGCCGGCTTTTTTCTGGCAAGCGGTGCTTGCGAGGAGGGCGGTGGCACAGAAAAGCGCCCCGATGATTCGCGGGACGCCGTTCAATTTAGGCATTTGCTTGAGTTTCAGCCTCATGAGTTCAGGACTCACGGGGTTCTTTGCCTGGAACTTCTTTGACGCGTGTTTCTGTCTCCGAGCGCGTGATTTCGTGTTCAAAATCTTCGCGTGCTTTTTTGAATTCACCCATGCTTTTGCCGATTCCGCGCGCGAGCTCAGGCAGTTTTTTCGCTCCGAAGAGCAATAGGATTATGATGAAGATCATAATCATTTCCTGCATTCCAATAGGTCCCATAATAGTGTTTGGTTGTTGGTGAGAGGCTAAGCCGGGTAATCAAGTGACGCAATGCTTTTACATCGCATGGGGCTTTACGTGTGAGATGCTTGGTTTCTTGCAGCGCCTCAGTGGCAGACGGGGCAGGTGTTGAGTGTGGTGAAGAAGTCGTTGCCTTTGTGATCGACGAGGATGAAAGCTGGGAAATTCTCGACCGTGATTTTCCAGACCGCCTCCATGCCGAGTTCGGGGAAGGCGATGACTTCTTGTGAGCGGATGTGGTCTTGGGCGAGGAGGGCGGCCGGTCCGCCAGCGGAGCCGAGGTAAAATCCCCCGTGTTTTTTGCAGGCGTCGCTGACTTGTTTCGAGCGGTTGCCCTTGGCGAGCATGACCATGGAGCCGCCGTGGGATTGGAAAAGATCGACGTATCCGTCCATGCGCCCGGCCGTGGTGGGGCCGAAAGAGCCGGAGGGCATGCCGGCGGGAGTTTTGGCGGGACCAGCGTAATAGACAGGGTAGTTTTTGAAATAGTCGGGCAACTCGCCGGTGTCATCGAGGATTTCCTTGAGCTTGGCGTGTGCGATGTCACGGGCGACGATGATGGTGCCGGTGAGGGCAAGGGCGGTGGTGACCGGGTATTTCGAGAGGGTGGCGAGGGTGGCCTCCATGCCGAGATCAAGGTCGATGGGGACGCCTTTAAATTTCCAGTCGCGGTAAGTTTCCGGGATGAATCGGCCAGGATTTTTTTCGAGTTTTTCGAGGAAAATGCCGTCTTGGGTGATTTTCGCCTTGGCTTGGCGGTCGGCGGAGCAGGAAACGCCGATGCCGACGGGGCAGGATGCGCCGTGGCGCGGGAGGCGGATGACGCGGATGTCGAGAGCGAGATATTTGCCGCCAAATTGTGCGCCGATGCCGATTTGGCGCGCCATCGTGAGCAGTTCATTTTCCAGCTCGATGTCGCGGAAGGCTTGTCCGTGTTCGTTGCCGGAGCTTGGGAGCGCGTCGTAGTAGTGAGTGGAAGCGAGCTTTACGGTTTTCAGGCAATTTTCCGCTGAGGTGCCTCCGATGACGAAGGCGAGGTGGTATGGCGGGCAGGCTGCGGTGCCGAGGGATGCCATCTTTTCGAGGCAGAACTCCTTGAGCCGCTTCGGGTTGAGGAGGGCTTTGGTTTCTTGGTAGAGGAAGGTTTTGTTGGCGGAACCGCCGCCTTTGCTGACGAAGAGGAATTGATAGGAATCGCCTTCTGTTGCGTAGAGGTCGATCTGCGCGGGGAGGTTGGTTTTGGTGTTCACCTCGTCATACATGGTGAGCGGTGCGGTCTGCGAGTAGCGTAGGTTCTCGCGGGTGTAGGTTTGGTAAATGCCGGCGGAGAGGTGTGCGGCGTCGTCGCAGGAGGTCCAGACGCGTTGGCCTTTTTTCCCGACGATGGTTGCGGTGCCGGTGTCTTGGCAGAATGGGAGGATGCCGTTGGAGGCGATTTCCGCATTTTTGAGGAGCATGAGTGCGACCATGCGGTCATTTTCCGAGGCTTCGGGGTCGTCGAGGATGGCGGCGACTTGGGCGAGGTGCGAGGCGCGGAGTGTGAAATTGATGGCTTTGATGGCTTCCGCAGCGAGGAATGTGAGTGCTTCCGGGGCGACTTTGAGGATGTTTTGTCCCTCGAAGACGGCGCTTGAGACATGCTCGGTGCTGATCCGCTCGTATTCGGTGGTATCGGGGCCAAGAGGGAAGGGGTTTTGGTAGAAAAATGGCTTGTCGGACATGGCGTGCGGCTTGTTGTAAGTGGGGAGAACGTCGCGTGCAATCCGTTTCAAGGCTTGCCGGTGCGGGTGCTGGGAGGTAAATGCCCTGCATCATGGCTAAGAAACCTGTAGTGCTCATCATTCGCGACGGCTGGGGTGTGAATCCCGGGGGGAAAGAAACGGCTGTCCAAGACGGAAATGCCGTTTTGCTCGCTAAAACTCCATTTCACGATGTGATGCTGGAGGCTTACCCAAAAGGATTTCTGAGTGCTTCCGGTCTGGATGTTGGACTGCCACCCGGGCAGATGGGAAATTCGGAGGTGGGCCACTTGAATCTCGGCGCGGGGCGCATTGTGTATCAGGATTTGACGCGCATCAACAAGGCCATCGAGGAGAAGACGCTGGCGACGAACCCGGTGCTGGTGGATGCCTTGGCGAAGGCGGCGAAGGGGCGTTTGCATTTGATTGGCCTAGTCTCGGACGGTGGAGTTCACAGTCACCAAGACCAATTGATCGCGCTGGTCAAAATTGCCAAAGAGGCAGGTGTGGATGATATATTCATCCATGCAATCACGGATGGTCGTGACACTTCGCCCACGGGTGGAGCGCATTATCTTGCCAAGGTTGAGGATGAGGCGGCGAAGTGTGGCGCACGCATCGCGACAGTGATCGGCCGCTATTTTGCGATGGACCGCGATAAGCGGTGGGACCGCGTGAAGCTGGCTTGGGATGCTATTGTGTTAGGGAAAGGCGAGTCGCGCGAGGTCTTGGCCAGTGAGGCGGTGGCGGATTATTATCGGATGGATAAGACTGACGAATTCATGCCGCCGATGGTATTTGCAGAGGCGGACATGCAGCGCGTGAGAGACGGCGATGTCGTCTTATCTTTCAATTTCCGGTCTGACCGTGCGCGTGAATATTCCGATGCGTTTTTGTTGGAAAACTTCACTGGCTTTGATCGCACCGTGATGCCGAAGATTCATTATGTCACTTTGACGGAGTATGATAAGACCTACAAATGTCCGGTGATTTTCACGCCGCAGACATTGACGATGGGCTTGGGTGAGACTGTTTCTCTAGCCGGTCGCTCGCAGATGCGGATCGCCGAGACCGAAAAATATCCTCACGTCACCTACTTCTTCAACGGCGGTGTCGAGCCTCCCTATCCGGCGGAAGATCGATACATCATCCCTTCGCCAAAGGATGTGCCGACCTATGATTTCAAGCCTGAGATGAGTGCCGCGCAAGTGACGGATACGGTGTTGAAGAATCTTCAGAATTACGACTTGGTCATCATCAATTTCGCCAATCCGGACATGGTGGGTCACACGGGAGTGGTGGAAGCCGCGATTAAGGCGGTTGAAACCATTGATGCCGACGTCGAGGCGGTGGTGAAGGAAACTTTACGCCTCGGTGGGAAGTTGCTGATCACCGCGGACCATGGCAACTGCGAGTATATGAAGAATCCAGATGGCTCGCCCAACACGGCGCACACCACCAATCTGGTGCACCTTGTGTATGTGGCGGATGATGCGACGGGCTACCAAGTCAAGGATGGCATCCTCGCGGATGTTGCGCCAACACTGCTGGATATGCTCGGACTGGCTAAGCCCGGGGAGATGACAGGCACGAGTCTGTTGGTGAAAAAGTAAGTTCCGCGTGCCACGCGAGTTTTGTTCACAGCGCCTCGATGGCTGTCATGATCCGTCGGGTGATTTTCTCGTAATCCTCTTTGCCGTTAGGAGCCTTCAGCTCCTCGGCACTGAGGTAGATGGCCGGCCCGACACTCACCGTGATGCGTGCCAGACGGATGCGTCCTGAGCCACGTGGCAGAGCATCCCGCGCGCCTGATATTCTGACTGGCTGGATCACTGCGCCGGATTTTGCGGCGATCAGCCCGATCCCCGGTGCCGCCGGGCCGATGCTGCCGTCCAGCGTTCTCGCTCCTTCTGGGAAGACGAGCACGCGGTGGCCCTCCTTGAGCTTGCGGATGATCGTTTTCAAGCTGGCCATGTCTGGGCGCTCTTGGTCCACGGGAATGGCATTCCATTGCGGATAGAGCCATTTGAAGAAACCGATGAAAAGTGTCTTGCGTGCGAGGAAGACCATTTCCGTCTTGTAGAGATTTCCAATCAGAGGTGGATCAAGAAAACTCTGGTGATTCGAGGCGACGAGCACGGATCCATCGGAGATTAAGTTTTCCTCGCCGACGATTTTTAGCCCGAAAAGCGTGCGAAAGGCGGAGCCGAAGGACATCCAGCCAAGCCAGTAAACCCAGCGCATTGGAGAATAAGGTTTCATTTGAATGAGGCGTGGCTGCATCGTCCCTGCCGGTCACGACTGTCAACTGTGTCCCGAGCCAAGCGCAACCGCAATTTTGGAGATTGTGTCAAACGAGGGAACTGGCTGCATCAGGCGTCGCAGTCATTGGATGGGATTTGCGCCGATCCGCAGGGGGCTGATTTCTTGCGTTCTGTTCGTGGCGGCCTTTGAGCTTGCGAGGCGTGGGATGCATGGCAGGGCTCATGCGACAGTGGGTCGCTGCGAGCGCGGCTTGGCATCTCGCAGCTGATGTCATCGGTGCGAATTTTGAGCGATGAAGGTTTTTCAAAATTTAATTTGCAAAACCTATCAGAAAATTCTATCAGTTTTCTGTTGGGTGCTTCTGGAGCGTGTTTGGTATCGCAAAAGAACATCACCCGACACCCCCCCAAAACGTGATCATGAAGAAGCAATCAAGTGAAAGTGTTAGACGTCGTCGCAATCAATTCATCGCCTCATGGCGTGAGTATGCGCCGGATGCAATATTCGGAAAATTGACACTCAGTCAGTTTGAAGAACAAAGCAATGTGCCGCTTGAGGTGAGACAGCGCCTGCTGGATGCTGAAACGAAAGCCTCCGGGCTTCGTTTGGAGCGGAATCAGGCGGATCAAGCCTTTAACAAGCTTGTCTTGAACATTGCCAACGCCATTCGAGGCAATGACGAGCATGGAGAAGACTCTGCGCTCTATCGGTCTCTTGGCTACGTTGCAAAAAGCGAGCGGCGCACGGGGATGACCCGCAGGCTCCGTGAGCCGAAAGCTTCCGGACAGGACGATACGAATGTCGCTTAGTTGGTCTCCTGCAAGCGACCTAAGGTGCTTGCGGGGAGTTTATGAAAAATAAAAAATGCCGCCGATCTTCATGGATCGGCGGCTTTTTCATGTCCTGATCTGTCGTGGGAAAATCAAACACCTCACTGATGAACTCGATTTTCGAGCGAGTCTCATGTTCGAGAAAATTCACCTTTGTCGGCCGATAGATTCCTTGATTAAGCGACATGATAGATGGTTTGAAACCCTGTTGGAAAAGCTTGCCACGCTCGTAACAAAGCTTGTCACGCTCGTAACAAAGCTTGTCACGCTCGTAACAAAGCTTGCCACGCTTGGAACAAAGCTTGCCACGCTTGGAACAAAGCTTGCCACGCCTGGAACAAAGCTTGTCACGTCTGGAACAAAGCTTGCCACGCCTATAACAAAGCTTGTCACGCCTAGAACAAAGCTTGTCACGAGGATGCCAAATTTCTCCTTCCCTTGTCTGGTCTTCCCCGGTTAGTGTCCGGGTGTTCCAGGAAACAGTCAAAACGCATCCTTGGGCCCCCCTGTGGCCCCGAGTCTGCTATTTTCCCTCAGAATTCTAAGTCGCAATGGAATGAGTCTCCTCGAACCCCCATCTAAAACCATGGTCCACAACGAAGATTCCAGGGTGAAAATCCCGGCGATCATCCATCTGACGAGACTTGGATATTCCTACATGTCGCTGAAAGGCGCAAAGTGGAATGAGCTTTCCAATATTTTCCCTGACCTATTTCGCTCCAGCATCGCGGTGATCAATCCCGAGGCCACGGCGGATGAAATCGACCGTCTTCTTCAGGAAATTTCCCTCCTGCTTGAAAATGAGGACCTCGGGAAAGCATTTTACGACCGCCTCACGAGGACATCCGGCGTCAAACTCATCGATTTCGAGAATTTCGACCGCAATTCCTTCCGCGTTGTCACCGAGCTGCCTTGTAAAAATGGCGATGACGAGTTCCGCCCGGACATCACTCTGCTCATTAACGGCATGCCTCTCATTTTATCGGAGGTGAAGAAGCCCAACAACCGCGATGGCATCCTTGATGAACGGAGGCGGATGGACACCCGCCTCCGCAATCCGAAATTCCGGCGCTTCATCAATATCACCCAGCTGATGGTGTTCTCGAACAACATGCCGTATGATGATCACTCGCCCGAGCCGCTGGAGGGTGCATTTTACGCCTCGTCTTCCTACGGCGCTGTTTCCCTCAACTACTTCCGCGAGCAAGAAGAGCGGGATCTTGGCGAACTCCTTACGCCCGAGGACGAGGAAATCGAAGATCTCATTCTAGCTGATAACAATCTCGCCAGCATCAAGCATTCTCCTGAGTTCTCGACTAACAAGAGCCCGGAAACGCCCACCCACCAGTTATTCACTGCGCTATTCTCCCAAGATCGCCTCGCGTTTCTCCTGCGCTTCGCCTTCGCCTACGTGAAGTCGGCGAGAGGGATTGAAAAACACATCATGCGCTATCCGCAGATTTTCGCCACCAAGGCGATCGTGCGGTTTCTCGAAGCAGGCATCCGCAAGGGCATCATCTGGCACACCCAAGGCAGCGGAAAAACTGCGCTTGCGTTTTACAATGTCCTCCATCTTACCGCTTGGTTCCAGAAGCAGGGCATCGTCCCGAAATTCTATTTCATCGTGGATCGCATCGACCTGCTTGTCCAAGCCAAGAATGAGCTCCATGCGCGTGGACTCTTCGTCCACATCATCAATTCCCGCGAGGCCTTTGCCAAGGACATCAAGTCCACCAGTGCCATCCACAACCATTCCGGCCGTCCTGAAATCACGGTCGTCAATATCCAGAAATTCCAAGATGACACCGACGTCGTTCGGCCGTCTGACTACAATATCCAGCTTCAGCGCGTCTATTTCCTCGATGAAGTCCACCGCAGCTACAATCCGAAAGGCAGTTTTCTTGCCAACCTCAATGAGTCGGACACCCAGGCCATCAAGATCGGTCTCACTGGCACTCCGCTCATCGGTGACAACCTGAAATCCAAGGAGCTTTTCGGCGATTACATCCACAAATACTACTACAACGACTCCATTGCTGACGGCTACACGCTCCGACTCATCCGCGAGGGTATCGAGACGAAATACAAACTTGATCTCGCCAAAGCACTCGAAGACATCCGCATCCTACGTGGCGAGACGGACCGGAAAACCCTCTATGCCCACGAGAAATTCGTAGAGCCCATGCTCGACTATATCGTCGAGGATTTTACCAAGTCCCGCATCGCTTATGGTGACTCATCCATCGGTGCGATGGTCATCTGCGACTCTGCCGATCAGGCGAAAATGATGGCGGAAATCTTTGCGGAGAAATACGCCATCCGCCCCGCTCTTGCTCCCACCGCCCTCGCCGAGCCCGCCATGGAATATTGTAACGTCGCCCAGGCACCTGCGCCGTTCGTCTTCACCCCGCGCCCCGACCGCTCCGTCAAGACCCACGCCCTCATCCTCCACGACGTCGGCACCAAGGACGAGCGCAAGCAGTGGGTGCAGGATTTCAAGGATGGGAAAATCGACATCCTCTTCGTTTACAACATGCTGCTCACCGGCTTCGACGCCCCACGGCTGAAGAAGCTTTACCTCGGCCGCATCATCAAGGCGCACAACCTTCTGCAAGCCCTCACCCGCGTCAACCGCACCTACAAGAGCTTCCGCTACGGCTACGTCGTGGACTTCGCCGACATCCAAACCGAGTTCGACAAGACCAACCAAGCCTATCTTAAGGAACTCCAGCCCGAGCTCGGCGACGAGGCTGAATCTTACTCGAAACTCTTCAAATCCTCTGCGGAAATCTCTGCGGAAATCGACGCCATCAAGGGCGCGCTCTTCCATTTCGACACGGCCAACGCGGAAGTTTTCTCCCAGCAAGTCACCGCCATCCAGAACCCGCTGGACCTGCGTGAGATCATCAAGGCGCTCAACGACGCTCGCGGTCTTTACAATCTCATCCGCGCCACTGGGCAACACGAACTTCTCGAAAAACTCGATTTCCGGAAATTCCAGCAACTCTCGAATGCCGCCAACGCACGCCTCGCCCTCCTCGAAAAACGCGAAGCCCTCGAGCACGGCCACGAGAACGCCGCTCTGCTCAACACCGCCCTCGAAGACGTCATCTTTGCCTTCCGCAAAATCTCCGAGGGGGAAATGCTCATTGCCGGACAGTTCCACGATAAACTCCGGCGCACACGCCTAGGCCTCGGTGGAAATTTCGATCCTCGCGATCCCGAGTTCATCTCTCTCCGCGAGGAACTCGAACGCCTTTTCCTCAAGAAAAACCTCAGTGAGATCACCCAGCAGGAAATGGTTGCCTACGCCGCCGCCCTCGATCACATCCACGCCCGCGAGCGCGAACTGGAACGGAAAAACCAGCTTCTCCGTGCCAAATACGCCAACGATGTCAAATACGCCCGCATCCACAAGCGCCTGATGGAAAAGGGCGAACCCACTCCGGACGAAGCCAAGCTTGTCGCCGCCCTCACCGCCCTCAAGACCGAGGCCGACGCCCGCATCTCCCAAAACGCCCAGCTCCTCACCAATCCCGCCTACGCCGAGAAAATGATGGCCCGCCTCATCATCGAGCAGCTCAAAAACCAGCACCACCTCCCGCTCACCGCCGACGGCTGCCGCTTCATCAACAACCTCGTCATCAAGGAATACCTCGCCGAATCCCAAGGCCAGCAACCCGCATGAAACGCTTGCATCCCCGCTGATCCACCATTGATTTCCCGATCATCTTTCCCTAATGTCACCCCATGAACCTAGCCACACTGCTGCGGGAATCCCGCTCAAAGCACACGTTGAAGAGCTACGCCGACGCTGTGAATCAGCTTCGCGCCTTCAAGGCGGTTCTACCTATTACCACGAGGAACTCGGAATCTTCCGCGCCTACGCAAAAGAGCACGGACTCATCCTCCAAGCCGCGCCGGTCGAACTGAACCACGCACCCGACGACGAAGGAAACGAGCATCAGGTGTGGTTCCAGCAGGATTCACAAACCTACCTCAAAGCCACTTGGCCTGACTTTTTCGGACTTCTCGTCGTCCACCGGCCCCACGAGGAATACAAGGCTTCCCCAATCGCCTACCTAGAGCGCTGGCACCTTCACAACGAAGTCTTCGGCGACCAAGTCGTGTTCCTTGGCGCGCTTGAATCGGATCTGGGCCTCCGCCTGTTGATTCAGCAACCGGCCATCGCCGGAACGCCCGCCACCTATGAGCAGATCCGCTGCTTTTTCACCGATTCCGGCTGGCTGCCTTTTGTGATCGAGAGCAACATCGCCTTCTTTGATCCCGGACGGAATATCGTCATCTCCGACACCCACCGCGGAAACATCATCCTCATGCAAGACGGTCTCCTCGCCCCCATCGATCTCCGCGTTCAATCGCTCTCCAACTCATTGCTCGATACCGTCACCAAACTTTGCTCCGTCTAAGTTCACGTCCTCATCTCTTCCCACCCCGCACCACAGTCGCCTTGACGCGCACAGACCACCGCGACAAAACACCCCTTCCTCCTATCTTCCCATTCGCGTGAA
>JBEGOB010000357.1:0-4587 GCA_041182265.1 Verrucomicrobiota bacterium
ATCTCGAATCTCCTTCCCGTCCACTGCCTCTCTCCGGCCGCATGAGTTACGCGGCGAGCGACGCCGCAGGCCAACTCGTTTTCTGCGTTATTTCGTTCTATCTGTTAAAGTTCTACACCGACGTGGTAGGCCTCTCTGCCGCAACGGCCGGAACCATCCTGCTGATCGCACGGCTGATCGACGCCATCGACGCGCCAATCTGGGGCATCGTTTTTGATCGAACGCACAGCCGCTGGGGCAAGAGCCGCCCATGGTTCCTCTGGTTGTGCCTGCCGTTCGCGGTCTTCGGAGTTCTAACATTCATGTCGCCGGACCTGAGTCCCACGGCTAAAGCGCTCTATTCCGGCACCACCTATATCATCTGCAGCATTCTCTACACCGGCATCAACACGCCGGTCACTTCCATTCTCTCCGCCCTCACGCCCGACCCAAAAGAGCGCGTGATGCTGACAAGTTTTCGGATGTTCGGCTCGAAGATCGGCGTATTGTTAGTCAACGCCACCGCTCTTCCGCTGGTCCAGTTCTTCGGCAAAGGTGACGACAAGCTCGGCTTCATGCTCACCATGCCGATCTTCGCCGCCGGCTCAGTGCTGCTCTTCCTGCTCGCCTTCCGCAACTTGCGGGAAACCCTTGTTGAGGAGAAGAAAACAATGCCGATCCGCGAGGGATTCCGCGCGCTCAAGGGCAACTGGCCTTGGATCATCATCTTTTCCAGCAGCTTGTGTTTCTGGATCGCATTCATCTCCCGCATTTCCATGGTGCCGTATTTTTTTGAATACAATTGGCAAAACAAACAGCTAACCCCCTTGGCGAATAGCTTGGATATCGTCTCACTCGCCTCGATCCTGCTGCTGCCTTGGTTCTGCAAATGGACCAGCAAATCGAACATCTGGTTGTATGGCCTCATCGGCTCGGTGATCAGCCAGGGCATCCTCTTTGCCGGAGTCGCCATGGACTCGACGCCGCTGCTGTTCACCGGATGGATCGCCGGCATCATCACCAGCGGCGCGGCGATGGCGATGCCGTTTTCCCTGCTCTCCGACAGTGTGGACTACGGCGAATGGAAAACCGGCGTGCGCGCTGCCGGTTTACTAACCGCTCTCGGCGCCGCGTTTTGCCTCAAGGCCGGCAGCGGCCTCGGCGGCGCGCTTCCCGCATGGATTCTTGGTGGCACAGGCTACGTCGCAAACACCACCCAATCCGCCAGTGCGCTGACAGGTATTGAAATCGGCTTCATCTGGCTTCCGGCGCTGTTCTATCTGCTCTCCGCCATTCCTGTGTTCTTCTATCGAAAATATGAACGCATGGAACCGCAAATCCACGCGGAGCTCGATGCCCGCCGCAATGCCGCTCAATGATTGCCATGTTCTCCCTCGAATCCAATCACGACTCTGTTGTCCTCGTTTCCGCGGGTCAACGCCTGCGCATCGCCTTTGTCACTCCGGCCATCGCCCGCATCACTTTCACCTGTGGCAAGCCGTTCCTCGACAGCCCGAGCCTGATCGTCACGTCCACTGCGTGTTTCACCGGGCATCATCTCACGGAAAAATTCGACGCATATCTCATCTCGACCCCTGAACTGACACTTGAAGTCTCTAAAGCCACCGGCGCGATCCGCTATTTCGACGCTACAGGTAACTCTCTGTTAGTTGAACGTGGTAAATCTCTCACTCCGAAAACGCTCACTCGCAATATCTTCCGCAAGGACGCCGCCATCGCCGGCGGGCAGAGTATCGATGGCGCGCGCGCCACTGCCGGAGACTATGAAACCGTCTTCGACCGCGACGCCTTCGAGGCGAGGCTGGAGCTTGTCTTCGCCGCAGACGAGGCACTTTACGGGCTCGGCTCGCATGAGGAAGGTCACGGCAACCTGCGGGGGAAATCGCGTGATCTCTATCAGCAAAACATGAAGATGGTTGTGCCGCACTTCGTCTCCACTCGCGGCTATGGAGTGCTGCTCGATTGCGGCTCGCTCATGACCTTTCACGACGACGCGTCCGGCTCCTGCTGGTGGGCGGATGCGGTGGACGAGCTCGACTATTATTTCATCCGCGGCGAAACTTTTGATGATGTGACCCGCAACTACCACACGCTCACCGGGGCCGTTCCGATGCTGCCGAAGTGGGCCTTCGGCTTCGTCCAGTCCAAGGAACGCTATGTCAACGCCGCAGAGTTGCTGGAGGTTGCTAGGGAATACCGCCGCCGCAAGATCCCGCTCGACATGATCGTGCTCGATTGGAAATCCTGGCCTAACGGCTCCGGCTGGGGCCAGAAATCCTTCGACCCCGTGCGTTTCCCCGATTCCGCCGCGCTCACCCGCGAACTTCATGATATAGGCGTGAAACTGATGGTCTCCATCTGGCCCATCATGACCAACGGCTGCCCTGACCAGTTGGACATGCTGGAACGCGGGAAAATGCTTGGAAATCAATCGACTTACGATGCCTTCGATCCCGCCGCCCGTGCGGTCTATTGGGACCAGGTGAACCGCGGATTGTTCTCTAACGGCGTGGACGCATGGTGGTGCGATTGCACCGAGCCCTTCGAGGCTGACTGGTCCGGCGCGGAGAAGCCCGAGCCCAAAGAGCGCCTGCGGATCAATACCGAAGCATCTAGCAAATACATCGATCCAACGCGCATCAACGCCTACTCGTTGCTCCACTCGCAGGGGATCTATGACGGCCAGCGCGAAGCGGCTCCGGAAAAACGCGTGGTCAATCTCACCCGCTCGTCCTACGCCGGTCAGCACCGCTACGGCACGATTTCCTGGAATGGCGACATCTGTGCCACTTGGGAGGCGCTGCGCCGCTGCATCCCGGAAGGTGTCAACTTTTGCGCCACCGGCGAACCATGGTGGACCGTGGACATCGGCGGATTTTTCATCAACCACGATCCAGACTATTGGTTCTGGCGCGGGGATTTTCCGGATGGCTGCCGCGGACTCACCGACATGGAGGCGATGGTGCCAGACCTCGCAGACATCGGCTGCACCGACCTCGGCTTTCACGAACTCTACACCCGCTGGCTGCAATACGGCGTTTTCCTGCCGATGTTCCGCTCCCACGGCACCGACGCGGCCCGCGAGATTTGGCGCTTCGGCGACGAGGGAAATCCGTTCTACGACGCCATCGCCGAATCGATCCGCCTGCGTTACCGCCTGCTCCCTTATATCTACACACTCGCCTCTCAAGTCACCCGCGAGAGCCGCATGATGCTGCGCGCCGTGGCTCTGGATTTCCCCGAAGATCCCGCCACCCATGAGTTAGACGACCAATTTCTCTTCGGCCCATCGCTCCTCATCTGCCCGGTCACCAAGCCGATGTTCTACGGGCCTGGATCCACCCCGTTAGTCGGCGTGGAGAAATCTCGGAAAGTCTATCTACCTGCCGGTTGTGATTGGTATGACTTCCGCACCGGCGAGCGCCACCACGGCGGCCGGACCATCACCGCCGCCGCGCCGCTTGATTCCATCCCCGTTTTCGTGCGCGCCGGCACCATCCTGCCGCTCGGGCCGGTCATCCAATCCACCTCGGAAAATTTCACGGCTCCGGTCGAACTCCGCGTCTATCCCGGAGCCGATGCCGATTTTACCCTCTATCAAGACGCCAGCGACGGCAGCGGTTACGAGCGTGGTGAATATGCGCTCACTGCGATGCATTGGGACGAGCCAAGGCAGCACCTCACGATCAGCGAGCGCAAGGGCGCGTTTCCCGGCATGCCTGCACCGCTGGATTTCCGCGTCACTGTTGTGGATCGGGCCTCGCGTGGCGCTCCGTTCACGCACTGCGATTTTGTCTAACTTAATTGAATGCCTTGCGACGGTGGCGACTGGAAAAGCGGTGCACGCGTGCTGCTCGGAGGCGCTCTCAGAAACTGGGATTCACGCGCTTGCCTGCCGCCGTCCAAACTTCGGGAAATCAAGGCGGACAAAACGAAGCTCTGATTTCATGCGGGTGGCGTCGTGCGCTTCTGGGTCTTGACCGTGCTTGGTTTGCGCGGTCTTCCGCCGCGATTTTCGCTCAGCGGCACGAATCCCAGCGCCCGGTAAACCCCGCAGTCTTCGCCGAATGCGGGCTCAGCACGAACCCCGGAGGCGATGCGCATGAGCTTCTTCGCAAGCTTCCGATCCGCTTGGTCGCGTTCCAAGCGCAGGCCTCGCAGCAAGGTTTCCGCCGCCCGGACACGCTCGCGCGCCGCTTTCACGGCATCGATCTCGGCGTTGAGTTCTTGGCAGTCGATCCCAGCAAAGCGCTCGTGCTGCGGCGCTTGATGTTGCCAAACTCTTAGAAAGAGTTCGCCACGTTCGAGGATGTGTGAGCCGCGTAGTTTTTCCATGGTCGTCGCTGTTACGGTCCGTTCATCGCACGCGGGCTGAAATAATCAAGGCCGCAAGCCTCCGGCCCGTGTTTTCACTTCCATGACACGATGTTTCGATGCTGTTACGCGATGCAAGAGCGTCGGAAACTCGATCCCGGTCTCGCGGGACTGGGTTTTCGCAGCCCTTGCACGATGTTGTGGTGCAGGAAACTCGATCCCGTCGCCGTGGGATCGTGTTTTCGCGTGTCTTGCATGATGTAATATCAGTTT
>JBEGOB010000358.1:0-2742 GCA_041182265.1 Verrucomicrobiota bacterium
TTTCATCAACATCCTCCTCTTGCTTATGGGGGTTGCCTCGATCTCTTTGTCCGGGTGCCAAGGCCTAGCCATAAGCACAATCCCACACTGGCGGAATGTAAACATTTGTCAACGCACCTCATCCCCAATTTCAACTAGGCCCCCTCCGGCTCTGCGGGTAATCTTCTGACGCGCCAGTCTGGGGGAATTGTTTGTGAAGATGCCTGTGCCCGATGGGGCGGTCACTAGCCCTTAGAGTGGCTAGCTCGCTTTGGTATGTATGAGGGATAAGAGCAAGGCTCTGTTGTCTGAGATCTTCCACAGTCGGCTCCAAATAACTTGAGCGAGAGTTTGATACCAATTATAAGTATGATCCGATCTTTGGCGCGACTTAAGGTTTTTCCCTCCTAGAGTTATGTGGTCTCGACCACAGGAATCGTGCAGAAATAGGCGTCGAATTAAGAGGTGACGAATGCTGCGCTCGTTGGAACTCTTTGCCGGTGCGGGCGGTTTGGCCCTCGGGACTGAGTTCGCTGGATTTCATGCCGTTGCAGCGGTCGAGCGTGATCGCTGGGCCGCTGAAACACTGGAAGAGAACAAAGCTCGAGGCTTCCCTTTGGTTCGAGATCTTCGCGTTATCTGCGGAGATGTGCGCTCATTGAATTACAGCGAGTTTCCGAGCGACCTTGATCTCGTGTCTGGCGGTCCGCCATGCCAGCCCTTTTCAATCGGCGGCAAGCATCAAGCGTTCAATGATGACCGGGATATGTTTTCGGCTTTCGCAGATGTCGTTGCCAACCTTCGGCCTCGAGCCTTCATCATTGAGAATGTGAAGGGCCTAACGCGCGCCTCGTTCGCCAATTATCTCGCCTACATTGAGCACCAGCTCAGCATGCCGGAGGTTGGACAGAAGCCCGGCGAAGCGTGGACCGACCACTTGAAGCGACTAGAACAGGAAAAGACGTCAACGGGCGGCGGGCTAAGGTACAACGTGGCGCGGCAACTGTTTAATGCTGCCGACCATGGCGCACCCCAGCGACGTGAACGGGTATTTATTGTGGGTTTCCGTTCGGACCAGAACGTTCTTTGGAATTTCCCAGACCCAACGCATAGCCAAGATGAACTCGTTTTTTCGCAGTGGGTTTCAGGTGAGTATTGGGAACGGCATAAGGTTTCAAAAAAGGCTCGTGGCGCGGTTCCCGAACGGTTGAAGGCCAAGGTGGCCGTGCTGCGTGGCCGCAACTTTTCCGATGGCCGTCTCCCGTGGATAACAATCCGTGACGCGCTGGAAGGATTGCCTGAACCTCGAGAAGATAGCTGTGAAACAAAAGGCATCTTGAATCACCGGGTACAAATTGGCGCACGTGCATATGTTGGCCATACCGGCTCCCCAATCGACTGGCCTTCTAAGGCTTTGAAGGCAGGTGACCACGGCGTGCCCGGAGGGGAAAACATGATGGTACTTCCCAACGGCGTTGTCCGATATTTCACGGTCCGCGAGGCTGCCAGGATTCAGGGCTTCCCGGACGGTTACGTCTTCCATGGCTCTTGGTCCGAAACAATGCGCCAACTGGGCAATGCCGTCCCAGTTCGTCTCGCGCAGGCGGTTGCATCCAGCGTCGCTCAGAAGCTTCTGGAAGCCGACATGGTGACGTTGAGCCGGAAGCAGGACCTGAACTAGTGAGCGGCCCACGCCCCTTCAACCCGCTCCATAAGCGCAATCTGGCCGCTTCTATAGCGGAAGCACTTTTGGAAAGTGACCCGGTGCCGCTTGGCACCGTGATGCCGTTTGAAGGTTCAGGCGTCTACGCCATTTATTACACCGGTCAACATCCTGCCTATGCTGCCCTCGCGGACGCCAATCGTGAAGGGCGTTGGTGGGCTCCGATCTACGTGGGCAAGGCCATCCCTCAAGGGGGTAGAAAAGGCATGGAAATCGAGGATTATGATACCGAGCTGCCCAAGGGCCGTGCGCTTCACGCTCGATTGAGGGAGCATGCCGATTCCATTCGTGCAGCCTCGACGTCACTTTCCATTGACGATTTCTATTGTCACTTTCTAGTGGTCGACGAGATTTGGATTCCGCTCGGAGAAAATCTTCTCATCAGCCGCTTTATGCCGGTTTGGAATAAGATAGTTGACGGCTTCGGCAACCACGATCCCGGCAAGGGAAGGTATCAGGGCTTTGCCCCACGCTGGGACATGCTCCATCCCGGTCGTGGTTGGGCGTTGAAGTGTCGGCCTCGCGAAGAGGTGCCGGAAACCATCATGTCTGAAGTGTCCGCTTATCTACGCGGCCGTTCTTTCGGGAAATCTGTGCGCCTCTTTCGGTGATTGGAGAGGTTTTATATGCCGAAAAGCCTAACGAAAACGATGGCCCTACTCGGCAATTAGTAGTTCACAAGGATTTGCTTTTATTGAGTTTTTATCATCCCTTTAGGCCTTTCACCCCTCGCCATCCCCTAAACCACATTGTCCGGTTAAAATGGGCAGGGGTTTGCGCCGGTTTCGAATTGGAGGGCGGGATGTTCGATTTTGAAGCTCGTCGCAAGGTCTTCGCCGATGTGGGCCATGGGGGCGGTGCTCGTGATGATGGTCAGACTTGAACAGGCTCACCACTGCGGTGCCCTTGTAGCGTCTATCCCCAATTTCAACTAGGCCCCCTCCGGCTCTGCGGGTAATCTTCTGACGCGCCAGTCTGGGGGAATTGTTTGTGAAGATGCCTGTGCCCGATGGGGCGGTCCTGTCTCGGCGGGGGGAGAT
>JBEGOB010000359.1:0-5178 GCA_041182265.1 Verrucomicrobiota bacterium
GCTTCCATCCGCGACGGGACCGCGATGCTCAAAGCCGCATTGAAAGCCGCACTCAAGCTCTCTAGGTAAAATTTCGGTTTAGGTGACCGTCTGATGCGAAGCTCCCACTCGAAAGGGTGGGGGCTTTTTCGTATCATCGCCGAGTTATTCCCAAGTTATTCACAATCGCTTCCAAGGACACCGAAACCATCTCGAAGCCATGGCCGGCCACCGAAGGGCAAAAAACCGGGCAGAAAATTTTAGGGGACGCTTTAGGGGACAGTCAGAGGCTTTCGAAAACCTAAGTCGTTGAAAATCAAGCTGGTGCACGCTGCAGGTTTCGAACCTGCGACCCCATCCGTGTGAAGGATGTGCTCTACCACTGAGCTAAGCATGCGTTACCAAGCCATAACCAGGAAATCCCCGGTCGGGGCGCGGAGACTGATTGAGCTTGGTGTGGCTTGGCAAGCATTTTCAAATTCTGTGTCGCATCAAATTCTGTGTCGCGTTGCGTTCGCGCACCCCTTAGTTTTCGCCGCAAGACGATCCTGTGGCCCAAATTCCGAAAGAAAGTGTTGAGAAAGTGCTCGAAGCGACGGACATCGTCGATTTGATCAGTTCGTACATTCAGGTCAAAAAAGCGGGCTCGCAATTTCGGGCGAATTGTCCATTTCACCACGAAAAGACGCCCTCATTCTACATCACTCCGTCGAGTCAGCGCTTTCATTGCTTCGGGTGCGGAAAGGGTGGCGACGCGATTTCCTTCGTCCGCGACCATGAAAATTTGCTCTTTGTGGATGCCGTCAAGAAGTTGGCGGCCAAAGCCGGTGTGCACATCGTCGAGGAGTCTTCGGACCCGAATGCCGAGCAAAGCGGGCGTTCTCGCGGACGCTTGTTGGACATTCACCGCCAGGCGACGGCGTTTTTTCACGAGTTGCTGATGCACGATCCCGGAGCGAAACATGCGCGTGATTACATGAAATCCCGCGGATTTGGGTCCACCATGGCGGAGAATTGGTCCGTCGGATGGATGCCGGATCAGCCGAAATTGTTTCTCGACTGGGCGCGCGCCAAGAAATTCACCGGGCGTGACTTGGTGGACTCTGGGATGGCCTCGATGCGCGAGGAAAACAATCCGAGATCCGGGCTTTACGTGCGATTTCAGGATCGCTTGATGTTTCCGATACGCAATGAACTCGGCGATGTAATCGCCTTCGTTGGGCGGCAGTTGCGGGAAAATAAGAACAGCGGGAAATACATCAACTCGCCGGAGACATTGATTTTCAAGAAATCCAAAGTTTTTTTCGCATTGGATCGCGCGAAAAAGGCGATTTTGCAGGAAAAGGCGGCCTTGCTGTGCGAAGGGCAGCTTGATGCGATTTGCTGCCATGAGCTTGGGATTGCCCATGCCATCGCGACATCAGGAACGGCTTGCACTCAGCAACATGCAAAGATTTTGAGGCGTTATACGCGCAACGTTTTGATTTGCTTTGATGCGGACAAGGCGGGTCTTTCCGCCACGGAGAAAGCTTTCCGTGAGTTGGCGGTGGAAGGCTTAGCGGTGCGGGTGGTCGAGATGCCGTCGGGGGACGATCCAGATTCGTATCTCAAGGCACATGGCGCGCTGGCATTCCGTGAATTGTTGGCAAATGCGAAGGAGTTTTTCGACTTTAAACTGGAGCGTGGTAAGGCGACGGGACTGTTCAATTCCGCAGCCGAGCGGGCAGAGGCGCTCAATCAATGCGTTGAAATGCTCTCGCTGATGTCGGATTTCGCCGCGCGAGAAAACCAGATCAACATCGTTGCGACGCATTTGCAGACTTCATCCGTGGCCTTGCGTGAGGCGATTGCCAAATGGTTGGCCAAGCCCAAAAAGACATACGCAGAGCCAGCGGATTCCGAGACGGATGGCCGGCCGATGAGCGAGCCGACGCGGTTGCACCGGATTGTTGCGTTTTTGTGCCATCTTGCGCTGACTTCCGGCCAGGCGCAGCAGTTTTTGGCCGAACAATTCGAGACGCTGCATGAGGCGAACCGTTGGTTGGAGGGGATTCCTTTGCTGGAAATCATTTTAGGAATGGCACCGGATCCGGCGTCGCATGCGGCGGTCAATGCGTTTTTGGCGAGTTTGCCAGATGCGGATCGGCTTGCGCTGGCGCGTGAGACGTCAGGCTTGGATGGGGTGACGACGGACGGGATTCAGGCGGCGGAGCAGGCATTGTCCCTATTGTCGGCGACGGTTTTGCAACGGCGTGATGCGGCGGTAAAAGCGGAGTTGAAGCAAGCTGGACTTTCCAGCGAGCGGATGATCGAGCTCTTGCACGAAGCGAAGGAGATCAGTCGCCTACTGCGCGGGATTGGCCAGCGCTCGGAATTTGCGGACGAGTTGCCCGCATCGACATGGAAGCCGAAGGTTCCTGAGTGGAAAAAGAAGTCTGATCGTGGAAAGACGCCTTAGCGAGGGGGAGGGGGGCGAAATCCAGGGTTGGCATTTTAATCAGGGCGGCTGAGCTTGGTGGGGGATGATTGAAAATGTGGATCGCCGTGGTGCGGAAATCGTAATTGTTGGCGGCGGGCTTGCGGGGCTTGCCTGCGGGCGGCGCTTGCACGAAGCCGGGCGGAGTTTCGTCATTTGTGAGGCAGCGGACCGTGTGGGCGGGCGCGTGGCGACGGACGACTGCGAGGGGTTTCGCTTGGACCGTGGATTTCAAGTGTTGTTGACGGCCTATCCGGAGGCGCAGCGTTTGTTGGACTATCGTGCCTTGGATTTGCGTAAGTTCTACCCCGGGGCGCAGGTCCGCTTTGGTGGAGCGTGGCATCGGGTGGCGGATCCATTTCGGCATCCGGTGGATGGCTTGCGTGGGGCTTTTAGCCCGATCGGCTCGTTTGGAGACAAGCTGCGTGTCGGCAGTTTGCGCTTGCGAAATTTTGATCTGTCGCGGCATGGCGCTGGCTTGGCAAGTTTGGCGGCCTTGCAGGCAGAGGGCTTTTCCGAGTCGATCATCGAGCGATTTTTCCGGCCCTTTCTCGGTGGGGTGTTTTTGGAAAATGAATTGAGCACCGCAGTGGAAAAATTTGAGTTTGTCATGCGATCGTTCGCGGGCGGTGAAACGGCAGTGCCAGCTCGTGGAATGGGCGAAATTCCGCGTCAACTGGCTGCCAATCTGCCGTCTAGCGCGGTGAGACTGGGGATGCGTGTCGCGGCCTTGGAAGGCAATGGCGTCAGGTTAGACGATGGGACGCTGCTGGCTTGTCGGGCAGTGGTGCTGGCAACAGAGCAGCGTGAATTTCACCGATTGCTGGAAATTCCTAGCCCCGAAAATCTTTCGAATTCAACGACTTGCTTCTATTTTAGCGCACCGACTTCGCCATGGCACGAGCCGATCATTTTGCTGAATGGCGATGGGCGCGGGCCGATCAATCATGCGGCGGTCATGACCGCGGTGTCTCATGATTTGGCACCGGAGGGACGGCATTTGATTGCCGTGAATGTGGTGGATCGCATGGCGCTGGCTGCGCCAGACTTACTCGAGCAGGTGCGCCGTCAACTGCTTGAGTGGTTTGGTAGGAGCTCCGAGAATTGGGTGCATTTGCGCAGTTACTCGATCGCTGACGCGGTGCCACGGCAAGCGCTTGTCAGCCAAAAGTCGCCGCGTTTGCGCGAGGGAGTTTACCTTTGTGGCGACCATTGCGGGATCGCGTCGTTGAATACGGCATTGGCGAGCGGATGGGCTGCCGCTGAGGCTGTGTTGCAGGATCTGGCCTAAACTGCGCGGGATTTTCGACTCAGGCGTTGAGTTTTTCGAGTGATTTCGGCAGGAAAACACCATCTTTGCGGATCAGTTTCCCATCGAAGTAAATTTCCCCACCGCCCCAGTCTTTCCGCTGAATGTTGACCATGTCCCAGTGGACTTGGGAGCGGTTCCCGTTGTCGGCCTCTTCATAGGCTTGGCCGGGCGTGAAGTGGAATGAACCGGCGATTTTTTCGTCAAATAGAATGTCTCGCATCGGCTCGCGGATTGTCGGGTGGAAGGCAATCGCGAACTCGCCGATGTAGCGTGCGCCCTCGTCGCTATCGAGGATTTTATTGAGAGCCGCTGTCTTGGAGCCCGCTTCGGCCTTGACGATTTTTCCTTGGGAAAACTCAAGGCGGATGGAGTCGAAAGGAATTCCCTGATAGATAGTCGGAGCGTTGTAAGAAATGTGTCCTTCGACTGAATCTCGCACAGGCGCGGTGAAAACCTCGCCATCGGGAATGTTGTAATTTCCTCCGCAGACGATGGAGTTGATGCCTTTGATTGAAAAACGGAGGTGGGTGCCGGGACCGACGATTTCCACGCTTTCCGTCTTATCCATCAGCTTTTTAAGAGCGTTCATGGAGGGGACGAGTGCCTTGTAGTCGAGTAGGCAGACATCGAAGTAAAATTGTTCGAATGCTTCGGTGCTCATGCCGGCTTGTTGGGCCATGGAGGCGCTCGGCCAGCGGAGGACACACCACTTGGTGCGTTTCACGCGGTGGTCGAGGACGGGCCGCATGTGCTTCATGGCCAAGCGCATACGATCGGCTGGGACGTCAGAATTTTCCGCGATGTTGGAGCCTCCGCTAATGGCGATGTAGGCGTCCATGTCCTGCATTTCTGCGAGCAAGTGCTTGGCGATGATCTCATATTGGCGATCTTCTGCGCCTTTCATCATTTCTCGGGTGAGGCGGCCTTGGTGAATTCTGATGAAAGGAAGGGCCCCCTTGGCGCGCACCTCGCGGATGAGGGCAAGGCCAATGGAGTCCGGGACTTCGTGCAGATCGATAAGAACCTTCTCGCCCTTTTTCAAAGAGGTGGAGTAACGGACCAATTGGCGGGCAAGGGCGTCGATGCGTGCGTCGTGCATGGACAAAGTCAATAACGAGCGGCATGCAGGTTTCCAAGCGCCAAAGTGAGTTCAGCCCCGACAAGAAGCATTCATTCGGGCGACATGCGCTAAAACTCATGAGGAAAAATCGGGACGGAATCACACGATCTCCAAAATCTAGGATCACAAAAAAGGGAGTCTTGCGACTCCCTTGATGTTCTCATTGAAAGATGGTGGGTAGAGATGGATTCGAACCAACGTAAGCTTTCGCTAGCAGATTTACAGTCTGCCCCCTTTAGCCACTCGGGCATCTACCCATTTAATTTCCCCCTCGCTGGCGAGCGGGGCCGG
>JBEGOB010000360.1:0-4379 GCA_041182265.1 Verrucomicrobiota bacterium
GTCTCGCCATTTCGCCGGAATTCAAACAAGCGGGATCCACGGTCTCCTTGATAGAAATTTCCCGCGACGCAGATCACCTACCCGATTTCACACAACTCAAACAGGCCGCCACCACGCTACACGCTCTGAATGTCGAAGGAAAAATCCTCGCTCTCCACCACATCGGGCAAGCCGGCGTCGCCGCAGCCTTGGCCAAACTGGCGTTTGGAAATCACATCGGCGCGGAGATCAACGCGAATCTCGATCTCGCACGCGAGCGTTATTTCACATTCTTGATCGAACATGTTGAACCGCTACCCGCTGAACTCAACGCATCAAAAATCGGCCTAACAACAGCTATCGGAACGCTTGCCCTCAACAGCGAGACACACACTCTCAACGAACTCCAAGCCACATGGGAGGCAACTCTTGAACCAATTTATCCCACTCAAGCGGCGCAAATTGAGAATCTCGGAGCTCAGATTCTGGATGTGGATTCCAAACGGTTCCAAATTCGCAATCGGTCGCATTCCATCCACAATCCCAAGGTGCTTATTCCATCTTTCCCTGGGACTAACAGTGAATACGACTCCGCCAAAGCCTTCCATGAAGCCGGCGCGAATGCCGAAATTTTCGTGTTTCGCAACCTAAGCGCGCGCCACATCGAAGAGTCAATCAAGTACCTAACTGAAAAAATCTCGAACAGCCAAATCCTGATGTTTCCCGGTGGCTTCAGTGCAGGTGACGAGCCGGACGGCTCCGCGAAGTTCATTGCCACCATCATCCGCAGCCCGCGCGTAGCAGACGCCATCATGGACCTCCTGCAAAACCGCGACGGCCTCATCCTCGGCATTTGCAACGGCTTCCAAGCCCTCATCAAAACCGGACTCGTCCCTTACGGAGAAATCCGCGAGGCATCCGCCGACGCACCAAGCCTCGTTCATAACAGCATCGGCCGCCACATCTCACGCTTCGCACAAACCCGCATCGTCAGCACGCTTTCACCATGGTTAGCAAACAACGCCTGCGGAGATGTCCACCAAATCCCGGTCTCACACGGCGAAGGGAAATTTTACGCCAGCCCGGAAATGATCGCGCAACTCGCAAAAACAGGCCAGATCGCCACCCAATACTGCGACGAACATGGAACTCCTTCCATGCTCCCCTCAATCAATCCCAACGGCTCAATGTCCGCCATCGAGGGAATCACCAGCCCTTGCGGCCGGATTTTCGGCAAAATGGGGCACTCGGAACGCACCGGTTCTAACGTCGCTAAAAATATCCCAGGCGTAAAACATCAACGGATCTTCGAAGCTGGCGTGCAATATTTCTCATGAATTTCCCGTAACCAAACTCCCTGCGCTAAGTGATTTCCCCAAGAATCTTGAAAGGCAACTCTTAAAGTTTGAACTCTGGCACAAATTTTGCTTCGCTTTCTTCGTCGCACAACCTAGCGTCGCTCTGGCATCCAGCCACCGACAATGTCCGACGCTTTTCTCCATCAATCGCTCTCCCAGCAGCAAACGCTTGCGCCGCAAATGCGCAAGAGCTTGGAAATCCTCCAAGCCAGCACGCTCGAGTTGACGCAATTGGTCCAGCAGGCACTTGAGACGAATCCTGTGCTGGAAGACCTAACCGAAAGCATTTCTCTCGATGAGGAGGGCCCAGATCCCGAGGAGGCGGACTCGCTCGAATACATGAATGAAACCGACGACGATTGGCGCGACCGCACCATTCTCGAAGGCAAAAGCTCACCATGGACCAACGAGGATGAGGAGCGCCGCCAGCGCGTTTACGACTCGATCGTTGGTCCGGAAACACTCCAACAACACCTCCAACACCAACTCGACCTCTCCATGGTCGATCCCGAAATACGCGAGGCCGCGCAAGCCATTCTTGGAAATCTCGACCATCGTGGATTCCTCGACCTTCCCCTCACTGACTTCGGCCTACGCATGGGGATCCCTCCTCGCGAGCTCAACCAAGCCCTCAAACTCGTCCAATCTTTCGATCCCGCAGGTATCGCCGCATCAGGCATTCCCGAGTCCCTTTTGCTCCAGTTGGAACGGAAATCCGGTGTGGACACCATCGAATACCGAATCGTCCGAGACCACTTGGAAGACCTCGCTCGCAAGCGCCACCCGCAGATCGCGCGCGCCCTTGGAACCACCGTCGAGCGCATCGCAGAAGCCGCATCTTCCATCGGACGTCTCAGCCCGAACCCCGGCGGAGAATTCGACCCAACCGGAAATCCCTACATTCTCCCGGACGTCGTGATCGAACGTGACGACGATCTCAATTGGTATGCACGCCTGACTGGCGAGCATCTTCCAACACTGAGAATCAACGACTTCTACAAGGACATGATCGGAAAGAGCGGCACCGATGCCAAGGCGCGCCAATTTCTCCGCGACCAGATTCGTGACGGGCGCAGCTTGATTCACGCGATTTCTCTGCGCCAGGAAACGATTCTCGCAATCGCTCACAAGCTGATCGAGCACCAACCCCTCTTTCTCACCAAGGGTCACCGCCACCTGCGCCCCTTGACGATGAATGACATCGCGGATGAACTCAGCCTCCACGCAACGACTATTTCACGAGCAGTCGCCGGAAAATACGTTCTCACCCCGCACGGTCTCATGGAAATGCGCGCATTCTTCGCAACAGGCTATATGACCAGCGACGGCGCCGAGGTCTCGAACGCCGGCGTGCGTGAAGCCATCCAGCAACTCGTGGCTGCGGAAAACCCCGCAAAGCCACTGTCCGACGAGGTCCTCATGAACGCGCTCAACAAGCAAGGCATCAAAGTCGCACGCCGCACTGTTGCAAAGTACCGCGAGCAACTGAGCATTTTGCCCTCTCACCTGCGGAAAACTTTCTAAAAGCACCGAGCGCGCCCCACTAACAAGGTTTGCGGAATCGGTAATGGGAAACGATCCACTCGTCCCCGTTCCGATAGCCCCACAACTCCGCACAAGCCATGAAGAATACGCGCCAATAAACCCACCACCGCGTCTGCTCTTCCTTCCCATACGTTTCACCGATCAAAGGCAAGAGTTCATCACGAGCCGCATCCATCCGTGACAACCACGCTTCAGACGTTTTCTGATAGTGAGCACCATTCACATGCCAATGACCCTCGATTTTCAAGTCATCTTGAAAGTAGAGCAATAAGTCATCCGAAGGCATCTGGCCGCCCGTGAAGAAGTAGCGCGCCATCCAGTCATCCTCGCCCTTCGCCTCGTAATGATAGGCATACTCACGGTGCGTGAAAATATGCACAAACAGCGCTCCTCCGGGTTTCAACCAAGTCGCCACACGCTTCATGAGAATTTCGTAATTCTTCATGTGCTCAAACATCTCCACCGAAACCACGCGATCGAAAATTGCGTCTCCCTCGCCAGCATAATGAATCATGTTGACCGTGCGCACTTCAACATTCGTCAAACCACGGGCCGCAAGCTGCGACTCAATATGAATCTTCTGCGTCCGCGAATTGGAAACCGCCGTAATGCGTGAATTTGGATAATGCGACGCCATCCACAAAGTCAGCGAGCCCCAACCACACCCAAGCTCAAGAATCCGCTGCCCATCCTCCAAGGCAGCACGCTCACAAGTTATACCTAACATGCGATCTTCAGAGACATCGATGTCCGTGACTCCCGCATCCCAGTAACCCGAGCTGTATTTGAGATTTTTCCCAAGAACTCTCTCAAAAAATCGTGTCGGAAGCTCATAATGCTGCTCATTCGCCTCGTCTGTCGCAATTGCCACCGGGCTGGCACGCAACTCACTGACGTGACGCATCACCAAGGCCTGAGCTTGCTCACAATTCAGCTTTTCAAATGGCGCAAGAGTCCCAGCCAAACGTTGGCGGATTCCAATTCGAATGAGTCGATCGGGAATGATTCCTTTCGCAAGAAGTTCGTCGGTGTTTATCATAGTGATGGGATGGATCAATGGATGGTTTCAATTTCAGACTTGTCCTTAGACGGATTCGGAGGCCATGGAATGAAGGGACTTACCGAATTTTGATAGGCTCGGTAAGCATCGCCCTTACGCCGCACCGCAGCAGCCTCTGTCGGAGGAATTCCAGTCACCCGAAGAAGCAGATAGAGAATAATCAGTGGCGCGTGAAGAGTCGCCCACCCCCACTCAGAACCACAGGCATAAATGTAAAAACCCAGCCAAATCACCGACTCAAAAAAATAGTTCGGATGCCGCGACCAAGCCCACAAACCCAAGCGGCAAACTCCACCAGACCCTGGATTTCGCGCCTTGAACTGCGTCATCTGCCAATCTGCAAGTCCCTCCCCTACGATTCCGGAAAAAGTTAGCAGCAAGCCTGCGCTTTCCCACCCGCTCCAACGCGTGTCCGAATCCAATGCGATGCTCAAAAA
>JBEGOB010000361.1:0-32691 GCA_041182265.1 Verrucomicrobiota bacterium
ATTTCGTGAGTAGTTGCTGATGGCTCTTCGTCACCATTTTTCGGCGGTGGGTGAAATATCACGAATCACAAAAGTCGGGGAATGAAATTCAAACATCCTGATTTCGAATTTTTAGTTTTCGTTGAAGGATGGCGCTGACTGCGAATGAAGCCATGTGCGTTGCACGGTGTTTGCTTTCTGTAAGAATTCGTTCAATGCCCTGATATCAGCCGATGGATTGAGGATTTCGAGCATGGAAGTGAGTTGCGCCTTGGAAGTGGTCTTTAGGATTTTTGCATTGCGGGCCTGCTGCATTTTTGCCACCGAGAAGGTTTTTTCAATGTCACCTTCTAGCCAATCCAAGCGGCTGTCCCAATCATCCATGAGAAGCGGTTCGAGGGTTTCGACGCGGCTGCGGATGGCTTCCGGGTGTGGGGCGAGCGCGCCGGTGGCGAGTTCCCTGGCAAGAGTTTGATAGAGATTGCGGTTATCGGCGCAGAAGAAGACCTGCAGCATCGCTCGCTGGACGGTCTCACTGTTAGAATCGGAGAAGATCGGGTTGAGGTATATTTTTAAGGCCGGCAGAGAGGCTGCCTCTTCCGAGGCATACAGCGCTTGAAGGGTTTTATAAGAAGCCCGGGTTTCGGTGTCGGTCCAATCGTGCACCCAGGAGAGGTGGAGGGTTCGCAGCACATTGGCACCGACGATGATGCTAGGCACCTGGCCGCTAGGAACCGGAATTTCCCCGCCGTCCAAAGCCACGGCGACCTGATCCGCTTGAATAAAATAGGGTTTGATTAGAAAGCGCGAGGGATTGAGTTCGATTGGCGAAGCTTGGCTTTTGCCACTCGTGGCACGACTCGGCGGGTTCGAACGCGGATTCATCGATACCAGCACCAACGCTGCCAAGATGGCAAGCGGGAGGAGGGATTTGAGCACGGCGAATGGCACTTTGGAAAGTTATGGGTTCGGGAAATGCCTTCAAGTCGATAATCCCATATCTGTCGTCAGGCTGTTCACGGAATTAGGACTCTGAGTCGCCCGAACTGGGCGGCGTTTGCAGCGCGTGGCACATAGACCCTCACCCGGTCGGTGGGTGAGACAGTGGGTGGAGTGAAGTTGAACTTGTGATCCACCTGAATGACGACGCCCGGTAATTCAGTCGCCGGGATCCAGGGTCCGGAAAGGCCAGTATTCATTTCACAAGCCGCCGTGATGCCTGCGGTGGTCGAGAGATTGCTGCTTCGATAGGTGAAGAGCAGATAGTTTCCGGCTGGAATGGCGGGTGAAGTTACGGGATCGGTCACGACTTCGATGGTGGGCAGCAGGGCGGTATCCATGCCGAGTTGCGGATTTCCGCCAATGACCATCTCCACGCCGTTGGGAATGCCGTCTTGGTCGGGATCCCTATCAGCTCCGATGATGGATTGGTCGGTAAGACTTGGGAAGAAGCGGTCGATCCAGGAAGCGTAGGAGGCGGATGGGCTCAGCGTCAGGGTTCCGGTGGCCTCGGTGAAGGTGTATTTTCTACTGCCCACGGTTTTGGTCCAGACATTGGCGGATTCCGACCATCCGGCACCACTGATCGTAAACGAAGTGGCGTAGGTTTCCGTGAGAGTCGAGGCATTGACGATGATCCAGGAGCCGGAGCTCAGTGCCGAGGCGTCTGGCAAAGTGGTGTCGATGATGAGATCACCATTGAGGGTGACGGTGCCCGTGCCTGTGATGCGGTTGTTGGTGCCAGAGATACTGCCGATCACGATCATGAGTTGGGCATTGTCGGCCAGAGTGAGCGTGCCGCCGGTTACGTTGGTGTCGCCGGTGTAGGTGTTGAGGCCGGAAAGCGTGAGAGAGCCGGCACCCTGTTTTGTTAGGCCTGCACCCGTGCCGGCGATGACACCTTGGATGCTACCCGAGACGCCGGAGCCTTGATCAAAGACCCTGGAACCGGTTCCCGCCAAGGTCATGCCGGTGTTCACGGAGCCGAGGTTTTTGAATGTGCCGGCCGAGTAGATGATGCTGGTAAGATTTGTGATGTTTTTGCCGGTCATGTCGAGGACGCCTCCGCCGAGACTGAGGGTGGAGTTGACAATCCCTGTCGCGGCTCCCCGGATGATGTCCCCCGCGACGGTGAGGATGCCGCCAGTTAGGTTGAGCGTTCCATTGGCGGTGCCTGAGGCTGCGGAGGCATTGCCAAGGCGGATGGAGTTTCCGCCACTCGCTGCCACAGTCACGCTTCCGCCGGAGATATTGAGGGTTCCCGCTGCTGTTCCTGAGCCAAGAGCGTTCACCCCGAGCTGGATGGGGCCGTTGGCGTTATTGATGGTGACCGTTCCACCGCCGAGAGAGACGATACCGGTGGCGGTTGCGGTGGCGGTTGCGGTGGCTCCGGCCGTGCCTCCACGGTTGCCGGCAGTTAGGTTGTTTGCATCGAGCGTTCCGGCGTCGAATTTGAACTGGCCTGTGGTTGAGCCATTACCGTTCGTGCGGAATCCGAGGTTCATGGTGCCAAATCTCAGGTCGGCAGAGTGGCCGCTGGTATCAAACAGGTTGTCTAGTTGTGGGACACCCGTGTTCTGACTGACGACTCCGATATTCAGGCTGGGGCGTCCGTTGACTGGGTCGGCCTGACTGCGGATTTTTAGCGTTCCGGTGGCACCTTTGAAAGTGATACTACCATTGCTACGGCCGTCGAAACTTCCGATGCCAGCTAAATTCAGGGTGTTCACGTTGATGATATTGGCACCGCTGCCGAGTTTGAGCGATTGGATTGCAGTGGCAGCGCTGTTCGCCGAACCATCGGGTGATCCTAACAAGATCGTGGAACCCTGGATGGTGCTGTTGGCGGCAAGCGACACGGTGGACCCACCGCCGTTGGAGCTGCCAACGTTTGTTGGGCTTCCCACCCGGAAGCTACCCGTTCCGAGATTGGCATAAAAGTTAGTAAGACCGCTCATGTCCAAGACTCCGGAGTTGCCGACATTGGTAGTTGCGCCATTGCCGATCTGGATGTTGGCGTTGGTCGGGGTGCTGCTGGTTCCGATGGACAAGGTTCCCGATCCCGTGAAATCCAGCCCGGTGGTGGAATGGGGAAGGGCGGGGGTGTTGTAGCCCACGGTGAACGCGCTGTTGAGTTGGAGGGTCCTGCCGCTGCCGATGGTGATGGCATTGGTGGAGTTCGTGCGCGCTTGGAAGCCTCCGGTAAAAGTGGCACTGGCGTTTGACAAATCGAAGGTAGCCGCGTTGGAGCCGCCAGCGGTTGCCCCGAAGGTGAGACCACCTGCGAGCGTGGGTGGCGTGGTGTTGAGTCTTAGCGTGCCTATGTCGATGATGGTATCGCCGGTGTAGGTATTGCTGCCGTTGATGATCAAGGTGCCGTTCCCAGTCTTGGTGAGTGTTTTTGCGCCGCCGGTTTCGCTGATGGTTCCGTTGAGTGCGAGTGAGCCGGTATTGTTGTTGACGCTGACGGTGAGCGGGTCAGCAAGGATGATGGCAGGGCTGATGATGTCGGCGCTGGTGCCTGTGGCTGTTCGGGTTAGGGTGGCAGAGCCGGTGTCAGCACTGAAGGTGATCGAGTGCCCAGAGTTGATAGAGAAGGCGTTGTTGCCAGTGGAATCGCCGATGCTGAGTTGCCCTAAAGTGATCGGTGCGGCGAGACTGATTTGGTTGTCAGTGGTGATGTTGTTCGTGAGCGCGGCGAGGTTGTCGATGCCGTTCGGGAAGCTGGTGTTAGGGGTCCAGTTTGCGGCGGTATTCCAGGATGAGGGGCCTGCCTGATTGATGGCCCAAGTGAAGGTCGATGGGGACAGCAGATCAACCATGGCGCGCCCCAAGGCATCACCGACGAGCAAATAAGTCCCCGCACGTTCCTGGTAGTGGTCGTTGGATGCACCGCCCTCGCTGAGTCGATGGGAGTAAACGGTTTTCACGTTGCCGGCAAACTGCGGGTATTTGCCGGTGCTTCCATCCACGGCACGTTGGGCGTTGAAGATTGCCACATCGGTTGCCGGACTGGTGCTTCCCAGCGCCGTCTGCCCGAGCGTGGCGAGGACGAAGGGCGCGTTGGGCACGACTTTTCCTGGATAGCGGTTGGAGTAGTAAGTTCGCAGCTGGGTGATCAGCCTGACAAGGTTGGCTTCGTAGCTGTTGGCGTGGTTCGTATTGTAGCGATCCTTGTCGCCTTGCCACCAGACGAATCCGGCGATCTCGAAGCCTTGGGCGGCCCACGCAGGGTATTGCGTGCCGAAGTTGTCCAGCACGTCCACGACATTGGTGGCAGCGGTATCGGGGTGGGCCCACTCGCTTTCGTGCATGAAGAAACGATCAAATTCCTTCCCGGCATACCAGTCACCCTGATTCGTTGGAGTCGGATTGCCGTAGCCAGGGCTGCTCTTTGGCAGGATGTCCCAGGCTAGGCTGCGATTGCCCGTGCATGACTTGAGCAAGAGGACCGGCTCATCGTGGAACCAGCCCATGACGTATCCGAATCCGAGCTCAGGGCCGAATTTGTCGCCTAAATTTGACGGTGAAAGCTCCGCGTTGGTGATGTCCGAAATCACCCCGCGATAGCGCACATCCTTCCTCGTTGTCCATCCGCCCGAAGTATTCACTAGATCCGGGAATTTTTTTCCGGTGCGGGCAAAAGTTTCCAGCGACTTGTCGGTTGTGCCAGTCATGGTTCCCATGCCCAGCATGTTCGATTGACCTGACATGATATAAACTTTGACCCGCTTGTTGGTGGCTCCGGTTGAGGTGTTCGGATCAGGAAGTGGATAGGGCACGCGGGGTGCGCTGCTGGCTTGGACGGGGTTGGTGAAAGACGCTTTGACTTCATACCAATCTCCCGCACCGTCGCCATCGGTATCGGATTTACTCGGGTCGGTGCCGGTATTGGATGGGCTGACGTAGGTCCCGGTATTAGTTTCGACAGAGTCGGTTAGTCCATCACTATCCGTGTCCACTTGAGCCTCGGCGGCTGCGCAAAGGCTGAACATGAGACAAACGAGGCGGAGGGCGACTGGGCCTGTGATTTGTTTTCTGCGGTGCATGAGAAAATGGGATCACAGTGGGCTGTTCACTTTCAGACGCACGAAGCGTCTAGCGCCGGCGGGGAAAGTGTAGGTGATGGTATTGGAGTTGATGACGACGTTTCCGCCGACGGTTTCGGTGGTCCAGTTGCCGATGAGGGAGTCGGAAGTTTCGACCCAGAAATGGTTGCCGTAGATGCCGGGGTAGGTGACGGATTTAATCCAGGTGACGCTCAGGATGCCGCTGGTTTTTGTGACACCCGGTAGAAGAGTCTGGCCGGTGGTGTTGCTGTTGCCGCCGATGAAGTATTCGATGCCATTGGAAACGCCGTCGCTGTCGTGGTCTGCAGTGAAGGCTCCGGCGGTGCTGTTGGCGGTTTGCCAGGACGTGAATGTGGCTTCGTTGCTGCCGACGAGGTAGCCGCGGGTGTCCAGTGAGAAGCTGGTGAATCCTCCGCCACTGATTTTGGCAAGTTGAGGGGTAGTGAGCGCAGTCGAGGACGTGCCAAAGCGCAGAGAGCTGCCGGAAACGAAGGTTCCAGTTATAGAAAGAGTGCCGCCGGTCCAGTCGATGGCGCTGCTGTCGTCGAAGGCAAGTGAGGCTCTTGTGCCGAGTTGGATGGCGGCGCTGCCGGTGACATCGAGTATGCCGATAGTGTCGTTGAATGTGGCTGCATCCAACGTGGCACTGTCGATCGAAAGAGCCGTGGCGGGTAGGGTATTGTTCGCGCCGAGGGCAAGGGTGCCGCTGCTGATAGTCGTGCTACCGCTGTAGGTGTTCGTGCCGGCAATGGTTAGCGTGCCGGTCGTGGTCTTGGTGAGACCGCCGGCGCCGTTGATGCTGGCGACGTTTTGCAAATTGCCGGATTCGAGGGTGAAATTGATTGCCCCGCTGCCAGCTGTGCCGAGGTTGTGGCCGTTCATATTGAGCGTGCCACCGCTGAGATTTACGGTGGCCGTTTCCGTTCCAGCACCATCGGCACGAATGATATCGCCGGTCAATGTCACGGTTCCACCGGTGATGGTGAGGGCTGAAGTGGCGGTGGCCCCGGTTCCGGCGTTGGCCATGTTAATGGCTGTGCCAGTGCTAGTGCCGATGCCGACGTTGCCACCTGTGACATTGAGATTCGCCGTGGCGGTGCCAGTGCCGGAGCTTGCGGCCATGGTGATGTTTCCGATTGTCACTGTCGGGACGCCGACGGTCGCGCTGTCGCCCAGGTTCACCGTGGCTGTGACGCCGCCGGCTGTGCCGCTCCGGCTGGCCATGTTCAGAGTCGTGATATCTAGCAAGCCCTGATCGAAGGTGAGGGTCGAGATGGCTCCGCCAGAGCCCACGGTGCGTCTGGCCATGGTCAGGGTGCTGACGTTTGCATCGACCGTGTGGCCGGCCCAGTTTACGGTCGAGGTGAAGGTGGCCGCCGTGTTGCCTGTGGTGTTGACCATGTTGAGGACGGTGCGAGTTGAGCCACCGTCGAATCCGCGCAGTGTGAGTTTTCCTGTGGTGTCTGAAGGTTCGAAAATCATCGAGCCACTCGAACGAATCCCAGTTCCGGCAGAGCCGATGTTGGTAGTGGTGGCGTTGATGAAATTGTCGCCATCGCCCAAGGTCAGAACGTGAATGGTCTGTCCACCGCTGGAGTCGCCTATCCGAAAATTTCCGACAGTGATGGTGTTGTCGGTGGCGAGCTTCAAAGTTGAAGGTGAAGGCAGATTCGAACCTGTGGTTGCGTCGCCGAGGCGGAAGGTGCCCGCCGACCCATGGTTGACGCTGAATGATGCGAGGTCGGAGAGGTCTAGCGCCGTGCTGCCAGCAAGAGTCGAACCGGTTGCACCTCCGACGATGAACGTGTTGGTGCCGCCTGTGCCCACCACCATGTTGCCGCCGCCGGAAGCCACGAGCGATGCGATCGCACCAGCGACATTGGCTCCGACAGTCACATTGCCATTGATGGTGAGCGTCTTCCCCGAGTCGATGACGATGTTGTTCGTGTTTGGGGAGTTCGTCTGAACCGTCAAGTTGGTGGAAAAAGTGGCACTTGCGGCGTCAAGATCCAGCGTGCCGGTATTCGTGCTGCCAGCCGATGATCCGAAAATTAGACTGCTGGTAAATGAAGGATCGGTGGTGGTGAATCGCAGTGTGCCGTTGTCGATGATCGTGGCACCGCTGTAATTGTTCGCCGCGATGGCGCTGAGGCCGGAGAGTGTCCAGGTGCTGGTGTTGCTTTTGGTGAGTGACAGCGTGCCGATGCCGTTGGCAATCGTCCCGCCGATTGAGTTTCCGCTACTGGTTCCTCCCAGATTGAGGGTCTTAGTGGTGCCTCCGCTGGGGATGGTCACTCCGCCAACGCTTTTGAGATTGGCGGTGGTGGGGTTGAAAAGTGTGGTTCCGTTGCCACCACCTGATAGACTCAAGCTGGCTAACGAAATTACGCCCGTTCCGCTCGTCACATTGGAGCCGCTGGTGAAGTTGTAAGTATTGGTTCCAAAATTCGCCGCGCCGAGCTGGTGAGTGAGGCCTGCGCCAGCGGTCGCCCGGTCCGAAACGATGGTTGCTTGTGCGCTTGAACCTCCACCGATGATTGGGAATGTGGCAAAAGTCGTATCGGTGGCAAGTTCGAGGGTGCCGGCGTTGGAGCCGTTGTTGATATTTAACTGGCTGGAGTTTTGGACCGCCGCCGTATTGGCGAGTCGGAGGGTGCCGCCGTTGATAACGGTGCCGCCGGTGTAGGTGTTCGCGCCGGAGAGCACCCAGGTGCCGGTGCCGGATTTGGTGAGGGAAGTCACGCCGGTGGTGATGTCTCCGTCGCCATCGGTGACGGTTGTTAGATTGTCGCCGATGGTGGCGGCGAGAGTGTTAGTCCCGGTGTTGTTTCCTGCCAGCGTGAGGGTCTTGTCAGCCGTGCTGCTGCTGAAGCCCATGGCGCCGGTGTTGTTGAAATTCAACGCACCCGAGCCCGATGCGTCGATGCTGCTAGAGGCTTGTAGTGAGAAGAGCCGGTTGCTGCTGACGGCCGCGCCCGTGTATTGGAGCCTGCCGCCGCTCAGAATCAGATTTCCTACCGCATTCGATGAGGCGCCGATGCTGCTGGTGCTACTGCCGTTGGCGAGAGTGGAGGCCTGAAGCGTGCCTGCGCTGATGCGGGTGACGCCGGTGTAGGTGTTGTTACCGTTGAGAAGCAAGGTGCCCGTGCCGGTTTTGGTTAGGCCTGCGCTACCCGCCACGACGTTGTTAAGCTGCGTCGTGTTGTTCTTCACTTCGATGGTGGGCGTGGTGCCGGCAAGAGTCATCGTGTTGCCGGAGTTGACGGTCCAATTCTGGGTGCCCGAGGTATCCCCGAATTTCCAGATCTGCGCCGTGCGGGTCACGCCGAGCACGAGATTGGTGTCGGCTAGCAGGTCCACGGAGCTGAAGTCCATCGTCGTGGTGCTCGTCGGGGTCGGCACGACGGCGTCTTCCCAGTTTGTGTTGGTCGTCCAGTTCTGCGTGCCACCGGCGGTTTGGGCCCAGATGTTGGGTTGTGGCGGTTTCGCAGGAAACTCTGCTGCGGCGATATTGATGGTGTATCCGGTCCCCGTGGTGGCACTAAACGCTGGGGTGACCTCACTGGGGGAGGCGACCGATCGATAGCCCGAGGCATGGCCGCCCAGACCGCTGCCCCATGTCCCGCTGCTGACTTGGGTCAAGGGCGTGGTGGCTGCCGCGTTTACCGTGGGCGTGCCTGAATTGTTGGGGTTGCCCGCGTTGTCTAATACTGCGATCACCACCGAATTCGCTCCAGCGGTGGTGAAAGTCACAGAGTTCGCCGCGTTTCCGGTCCGGCTGTTAGTGACGGCATATCCGGCCATCGTGTTCGACAAAGCATAGGCGGCTCCGATCCCGCCATTGGGGTTCTCCGCCGAGACTTCGATGGTGCCGGTGCCTTTGGGGCCGGGATTGTCGAGGTAGAAAATAGCGGCCGTTCCATTCCCGCTTCCCGCCTCTTCCTGGATGAGCTCCGTCATCAACTTGCCATTGTAGCGGACGTCATAAACATAACCGGTGCCGCTGTTGTTACGGTCCTCGGTGGAGACGACGACTACGAGTTTGTCTGCGGTGCCTGCATCGAAAGAGCCAAGGCCCGTGACGGGTTGAAAGCCTTCGAGATTCGCCGGGAGGCTGAATTGTTGCGTTGAGTTGACTGTGACGGACTGGGTCGCGGGAGCGGCCAGCGTGGTCGCAGCGGCTGCCGCCGAAGTCGTGGCCGTCTGGGTGCCGGCACGCATGGAGACGGTGTAGGAATACTGAGTGCCCGCTTGAAGACCGGTGTCGGTGTAGGTCCGGTTGGTCTGCCAGCCGCTGGAAGTTGCACCGGGGTTTCCGGTGGTTTCCGTGAACAAATACTCCACCGTGCCGGTGAAGCCAAAGGCGAGATTGCCTTTCACCGCCTTCATGGTGACGGCTGAATCGCTATAAGACGTCGGAGCCATTTCGAATTCGGCCGGCTCCGGTGTGAGTGGCGCCCATGTGGAGAGCACCTGCGGATTGGTGGGCAGGCCGTTCACCTCGGCATCAGGCGTGAGCAGTAATTCGATTTTGGTGACAGTTCCATTGGCAGCCGGGAGATTGATCGCCTCCGTGACAAGGCTGCCGCCGGAAAACGGATCCTGACTGGTCACCCAAGACGCCGCCAGCATGTAGGTCTTCGTCACGCCACCCTGCACCACCCGCACGCAAAGGTCCGAGCCGGTCGAGGGACTGAAAATCGAATTCGCAGCGGTTCGGTCAGCTGCGACCGAGGGATCGAACAAGCGGATCAACCCGGACGTGTAAGGTCCGATGGGCGGGTAGACCATCGTTACATCGGAATTCGAGCCGGAGATGGACGCCATGACGCTGATCACCTGGGTGTCGCGGGTTGTTGGAAATTGAACGCCGTTGTTCGAGACAGCGGTCGTGTAGGCACCAGCCGTCTGATTCCACTCCGCCCAACTGCCGCTACTTCCTAGCGCCGGGTTCCACACCACGACGTGGCTCTGAACGTAGTTTCGCATCTGATTCATCGAGTAGTCGGAGAAGTGATTCAGCAAGTAGCCCGACTCCTGATAGCCGGTGCCGCCGCCTTGCATCGGGTCCACTTTGTAAGTGCCCACAGGCTTTCCTCCGACGTTACCCGATTGCACCGTGGGCGGGATCAAGGCTCGCGTGGGCAAGTGGAAGGCCCAGGCCGGGCCGGCATGCGTTCCGTTGTAATTTGTGGGTGCCTGGATGCCGTGCATGGCACCCTTGTATGGATAGGCTGCGCTATCGCCCCAATGCGGCAGCGACAGCGCATGGCCGAGCTCGTGATGAAGGATGCCCACCGAAGTTCCACTTCCGACGCCTGCGAAACCTCCTGCCTGCCCTCCGGCGAAGGCATTGTAAACATTGAGGTAATACAAGCTCCAGCGGCCGGAGCGCCCGGCCGCGCGCTTGAGTGCGCCGTTCCATGCCAGCGCTGCGGCTTGTTCTCCATCAAACGAAAGGCCAGTCTTGGCCGTGTATTCCGCCTTTGACCGGATGCGCACAGCCTTGGCACCAACGTCCCCGCGCGGCGGGATGACAAGTTCAGGGAAAACCACATGCCCGAGGCGTCTAACTTCCAAATCCGCCACGGGCCACTTGGCCTCGAGTTCGGAAAAGATCCCGCTGGGGTAGTCCGAGTTCGTGTCCGAGAAATACTGCACATCCGTCATCGTCATGATGACCTTGGTGGGCGCGCCGACCTTCATGTTCGTGATCGTGGTGCTGACACCAGCGCCCGCATTCACCGTGACTTGCAGGCCCGTTTTCATGTAGTTGGCGGGGATGTAGCCGTTGAAGGTGTTGGCAAACGAATGCTGGACCACACCCAACCCGTCCGGAATGGAAGCCGGCAGCGTGGCGGGGCCGGTGAGTGTTAGAGCGAGGTTGGGCAGTCCGCTTGCTGTAAGCGTGGCGGTGACCACCGGCGATGCGGGTGTGGCGGGGTTCACGACATGCGCCTTAATCAAGGTTTCCCGGTTGCCCACCATGCCGAAATACGGATCCGTGGCCTTCAGCACATGGGTCTGGCCGAAATAGACAGCATTGATGGTCGTTTGCGCCTGCGCGAGGGATGCTGCAAGCGTCAGGGCGAGGATGAAAATCAGTCGCATGGGTTTGAGGGCGAACTCGGATTTCAATGAAAGCGCTGCGTCTCGATGCATCAATGAACATGGGAAATCAACGGATCCGAAAGTCCGTTGTTAAGCTGAGAGACGAAGTCACAATCACGAAAATCAAAAAATAAGCAGGAATGGATGGGTTTTCTCCACGTATAGTCACATCGGATGTGCTTATGCCGGACAGGAGTGAAATGGGTGTCATGGGGCGTTCATGACATTTCCCCATTCCGCAGAAGCGCCTTGGGTTAATCAAAGCTCGGAATTCCTTTCAATCCCGCCGTGGAAAACGATCCAAAGCGACTCACGTTCCATTCAGGACTGCATTCGCTGAACCGCGAATGAAGGCTAGGTCTTACGCCAGTATGCCCTTAATCACCTTGGCGGGTTTCACGCCGGTGAGTTTTTGATTGAGGCCTTGGAAGGGGAAGGTGAGCTTTTGGTGGTCGAAGCCGAACAGGTTGAGCAAGGTGGCGTGGAAATCGCGGACGTGGACGGGATCCTTGGCAACGCGGTAGCCAAGTTCGTCGGTTTCGCCGTAGGTGATGCCGGGTTTCACGCCGCCGCCAGCCATCCAGACGGTGAATGCGTTGGGGTTGTGGTCGCGGCCGACGAAGGCGTTTTTCGCGCCACCGCCGCGGTTTTCCTGCATGGGGGTGCGTCCGAATTCTCCTCCCCAGACGACGAGCGTGTCCTCCAGCATCCCGCGCATTTCGAGATCAGAAAGCAGGGCACCGATGGCCTTGTCGATGTCCTGGCACTTCTTGACGAAGCCGGTCGTGAGCGATTCTTGGGCGTTGGAGCCGTGCGTGTCCCAGCCCCAGTCGAAGAGTTGGATGTAGCGGACGCCGTTTTCGGCAAGTTTGCGGGCGAGCAGGCAGTTGTTGGCGAATGAGGTTTGACCGGGATTTGCCCCATACATTTCGAGGACGGGAGCGGGTTCGTCCTTGATAGTCATAATTTCGGGCACGGAGACCTGCATGCGGTAGGCCATCTCGTATTGGGAAATGCGGGTAACGGTTTCCGGATCGCCGATCTCCTCGTGGGTGCGGGTGTTGAGGCGTTGCAGCGAATCGAGCGCGGCGCGGCGGATGTCGCGGGTGAGTCCGGGTGGGTTGGCGGCGTTGAGGATGGGATCTGGACCCGAGCGGCATTGCACGCCTTGGTAGACGGTCGGCAAGAAACCGGTGGACCACAGCGCGGCCCCGGCGCGGGGCGGGCGGCCGCCGGATAGGAGCACCATATAACCGGGCAGGTTCTGGTTTTCCGTGCCGAGCCCCCACGTCAGCCACGCGCCCATGGACGGGGAGCCGAGGTTTGCGTGGCCGGTGTGCATCATGAGCTTGGCGGGCGCATGGTTGAACTGGTCGGTGACCATGGAATTGATGATGCAGAGCTTATCGGCATGCTTATGCAGCGAAGGCAGGCGGTCGGAAATCCAAGCGCCGGAGTGGCCATGTTGTTTGAATGGAAATTGTGGTCCTAGCAGCTGCGGCACGCCTTGGATGAAGGCGAAGCGCTGGCCTTCGAGGTATTCGGCGGGGCAATCCTTGCCGTTGTATTTCTGGAGGATGGGCTTGTAATCGAACAGTTCCATCTGGCTCGGCGCGCCGGCCATGTGGAGGAAGATGATGCGCTTGGCTTTGGGCGCGAATTTCGAGGCGAGAGGTTCGAGGGGATTCGCCGCGTCGCGTGAGATGGTTTCGCCAGTGGCGGCGGAAAGGGCGTTGCTACCAAGCCAGAGTGAGCCGAGTCCGAAGGCGGATTCCCGGAGGAAATGCCTGCGGGTTACGTGGCGGAGTTCTTCCTGGGCGACATGTTGGAAGGCGTTCATGACATCAGCGGGTGAAGGATTCGTCGAGATTGAGGAGAACGGAAGCGAGCACCGCAAGGGCGGCGTCTTCTGGGGTGGCACCGAGTTTTTTCATCTCCTCCGGCGCGGCGGTGTATTGAGGGACGAGGCGCTGGTGGAGCTGGCGAAGTTCCTTGGCGCGGTCCGGGGTGATGCCGCGTGAGGTGGTGACGCGGTATCCGTAGGCGATGCACTCATCGAGTGATTCCGAGGCGGCGGTCATGCGTTTCGAAAGAGCGATGGCTGCTTCATGGAAAGCTTCGTCGTTGAGAATGGTGAGGGCATGGAGGGGTGTGTTGGAGACGAGACGGCGCTTCGAGCACATGTCTCGTGGTGGCGCGTCGAAGGAGCCAAAGAGCGGGTATTGCAGGCCGCGCTTGTAGTAGATGTAAACGGCGCGGCGGTAGCGCTGGGGATCGCCGGGCGGGGGCGTGTCCCAGGTGTCCTTGACGAAGGGCTGCCAGACTCCGGGCGGCAATGGGGGATGAATCGGCTCGCCGCCGATCTGGTGGCTGATGAGACCGGCGGCGGTGAGGGCTTGGTCGCGCATCATTTCCGCAGTGAGGCGCTGGCGTGGGCCGCGGGCGAGGAGCCGGTTGTCGGCATCGCGCTCGGCGAGTTCCGCAGAAACGGCGGAGTCTTGGTGGTAGGTGGCACTGGCGACGAGCTCGCGCAGCATGGATTTCACACTCCATTTCATTTCGCCGGAGAAACGCAACGCGAGGTGATCGAGAAGTTCCGGATGGGTCGGCGGCTCACCGGCAGAGCCGAAATCCTCGGGCGTTGGGACGATGCCAGTGCCGAAGAGTTCGAGCCAGAGGCGGTTGACGGCGACGCGAGCAGTGAGCGGGTTTTGCGGCGAGGCGATCCAGCGCGCGAGGTCGAGGCGGGTGGCGCGGGCACCGGATTTTTCCAGCGGAGGGAACACTTCTGGAGTGTTTGCTTCAGAAATGGACTCACCTTTGTCCAACCAGTTACCACGGGTAAAAACATGCGTGGCGCGAGGGTGGGTGGGGTCTCGCTCGGTCATTTGCGGGACGGTGCTGGAGGGGATGGCGCTGAGTTTCTCCTTGGCTTCCGCGATGCGTTTTCTATCAGCGATCACCTCGGGCTGGTCGCGGTGGCTGATCCAAGCAGGCTGCTCCGTGAGGAAAACTCGGCCGCGTTTTGCGACCATCGGGAAGCTGGCGAGATACATGCCGCCGTTCTGGAGGGTGACACGCAGCTTGGAGCCCGCTGGGGTTGAAAGGGCGTTTTTGAGCACGAAAGTCGCATAGCGAGGAGCGTTGATTTTCGTGTAAGCGCCCCAGCCCTGCGACTTGCCGGTGATGGAGCCGTTGGGGTCGATCAAGGGGTGTGGCTCATCGGCGATGACTTCATGGAGAGCGACGTTCATGGCCTTGCCGGAGGGGTCGATGAGATCGAGCCGCAGTTTTTTGATCATGCTTCCCCATTCCGGTGTGTGCGCCGCGGTTTTAGGATCGCGGGGAAGGAGTTCCAGACGAAGGGCGGTTAGGGTCTGTCCGGACGGGGTCAAGGTCAGGGTATACTCGGCACCTGCGGCAGCGTTCGCGTCAGCGCGGAACTCGGGAACCCCTGCCTCGCGGTGGACGGTGAGCTTGGCTTTTTTCGCGATCGCCTGCATTTCCGCTGGAGGACTCCAGACGGTCTGCGATTCGATGCTTTGCCGGATGATGTGCAGCGATTTCTCCCCGGCTAGGATCTCGTTTTGAAGTGCGTTTGACTCGGCGTAACGGCTCTTGTCGTGAGGAACGGAAAGCTTGGGCAGATCTTCCTGCACATCCGCGTCGGCCGTTTGGTTGAAGAACTCCATGAAGGTGAAATACTCCTCATGGCGGATGGGATCGTAGGGATGCGAGTGGCACTGCACGCAGCCGAAGCTCACGCCCATCCAGGTTTCCCAGGACGTGCTCATGCGATCCATCACGGCAACGACACGAAACTCCTCGTCATCGGTGCCGCCTTCGCTGTTGATTTGGGAAAGGCGGTGGAATGTCGGTGCAATTTTCTGTTCGAGGGTGGCGTCTGGGATCAGGTCGCCCGCGATCTGTTCGATGGTGAATTGGTCGAAAGGCTGGTCGTGGTTGAAGGCATCGATGAGCCAGTCGCGGTATTTCCAAACCTGGCGGCGTGCGTCGTCGGCGTAGCCGTTGGTATCGGCATAGCGTGCGAGGTCTTGCCAGACGGAAGTCCAGCGCTCGCCGAAGCGCGGTGAGGCCAGCAGGCGATCAGTTTCCGCAGCGATGGCGGCATCGCGATCGGTGGCGGCGGCTTTTTGAAAGGCATCGATTTCCTCCAAGGTGGGCGGCAGGCCGATGAGATCGAAGGACGCGCGGCGTAACCAAGCTTCGGGCGTGGCTTGCTTCGAGGGCTGGAGCTTTTCCTTGTCGAGGCGGGCGAGAATGAATCGGTCGAGGTCGCGCTTCGGCCAGTCCTCTAGTTTCACCTCGGGAAGTGGATGGTTTTGCGGCGCGACGAACGACCAATGCTCGCCCCATTTCGCGCCTTCTTTGATCCATTGGCGCAGCAACTCGACCTCTTGCCTCGCGAGCGGTGGCCCGTGCTCGGGCTTGGGCATGATCTCGTCAGGGTCGCTGGAGAGGATGCGGACGATCATCTCAGAGGCATCCGGATCGCCGGGGATGATCACGTTTTTTCCCGACTCGCCTTTGCCTAGCGCACGGTCGCGGTAGATGAAAGACACCTCACCAGCCTCTTTCACCCCACCGTGGCAGGCGGTGCAGTGTTTGTTGAGCAAAGGGCGGACTTCACGCGAGAAATCCACTTCACCTAGAACAGGCGTGGCGAGGAGCAGGAGATGGAGGAGGCACTTGGACACTGGACTTGGCGAATACTGCGGTTGCGGGGATGTTTGAAAAGAACAGAATTGCGGGTTGGTTTTGTGAGTGGCTGCTGGGGATCTTTGCATCGCCGCTGTACGGTTCCACTGGATTTTTCAGATTCTGTTTGATGTGCATCATTTGGAGATCGGGAGGATGGGCGCAGCCATGATTTCCGCGTGGAGATCCTTGAGGCGGACGGTGAGCTTGGCGACAAGTTCGGGATACTTGAAAGCGAGATCTTTGGACTCTGAGGGATCATTGCGGAGATGATACAGGGCGGATCCGGCGTCCTTGCTGTCAACTTCGCGGGGCGCGAGCACGAGTTTCCAATCTCCGGAACGCAAGGCTTGCGGCTCTGGATTCATGCCTTGCCAGTGGAGGAGTTCGGTGCGTCGGGCTGCACCTTCCAGGCCGATTAGGGTGTCCCAGAGATCAAGTCCGTCGATGATGGGCTTGCCTTGAGATTTCGATTTCCAATCGATGCCGCAGGCGCGGGAAAGGGTGGGGAGAAAGTCGATGGCAGAGACAAGAGTGGCACTCTCCGAAGCTGCGGGAATCACACCGGGCCACGAGAGGATGCAGGGCACGCGTGTGCCTCCCTCGTGGGCACTCCATTTTTCGCCACGTAAGGGCAGTGCGCTGGCTTGCTCGCCTTTCTGGGGGCCGTTGTCGGATGTGAATATGACGAGCGTTCTTTCGGTGAGACCAAGTTGCGAAATAGTGGCTAGCAGTTCGCCGATGCGGGCGTCCATTTCCTCGACGACATCCCCGTAGACTCCGAAAGTGGATTTGCCTTTCCAGTCAGGATGTGTCTCGACCGGAAAGTGCGGTGCCGTGTAAGGCAGATAGAGGAAGAAAGGCTTGTCGCGATTTTCCTTCACGAAGCGGATAGCCTGAGCGGTGAATTTTTGGGTGAGCAGGCGGTTGTCAAAAGGATCTTCGACGACTTCATCGCCGCGCCAGATTTCCTTCACCTGATTGTTGCTATGGGTGAGATAGTAGGAGTCTGCGAATCCCTGTGCGTGCGGGCGAGTGCTGGGCTGGTCTCCGAGGTGCCACTTTCCGGAGATAGCGGTGGAATATCCTTCGCTTTGGAAAATCTCCGCGAGGGTGAGCGCCGCCGGCGACATGCCGTGGTGTATCCCCATCCTGTTGCCGAGCACTCCTTGCGTCCAGCCGAGCCGGACAGGGTATGCACCGGTGAGTAGTGCCATGCGCGATGGTGTGCAGACCGATGCTCCCGCGTGAAAGTCAGTTAGGCGAAGGCCGTTGGCGGCGAGTTTATCAAGGACAGGAGTGCGAATCGAGGGGTGGCCCTGACAGCGGAGATCACGGTTGCCCAAGTCATCAGCAAGAATGAGGATGACATTCGGCGGGCGGGACGCGGCGGTTAGTGTGGCGGCGTAGGCGAGCAGCAAGATCGCTGAAAGACGGCATACCATAGGTGTGTTGCTAAAGTGGCGAACTCCAAAAATTTGTGTTTCGTTGGATTAAAACTTTAATTCCATCCGCTTTCCACCGGCTGCGGCGGATGCGTAGATCGTCTCGATCACGACCATGTCACGTCGCCCCATTTCTCCTGGGACCCCATTTGGCATACCGTCGCGCACATGGAGTGCGAAGGCATCCATCTGCAAGGCTTGCGGGTTGGGTGGTGCTACGAATTCAAACGGGCCGAGGTGCGAGCTTGCTTTCTGTCCCTGATATCCAAATGCGGGCGCAATTTGATACCAGCCATGTTCGGAATCTGCACGGAATTCATTCCGATGTCGGTTGTAGCTGGTGCGGGCGGTGGAAATGGTTCCGTTGGCGAATTCCATCGTCCACTCGATGGACTCCTCCACTTCTTTGAAAAACTCAGGACGATCCTTGGGGAGCTCGCGGGCAGTGATGGCCAATGGCACCAGATTGCCTGCCGCCATGAAGTGACCTTGGATGACATAGATGCCTAAATCCATCAGCGGTCCACCGCCGGAGAGGCCCTTCTCGATCCGCCATTGCTGGCCGTTGAGAATAAAGGAAAATTCGCCGTCCATCTTGTTGAATGGCCCGAATTCCGCTGATTTGGCCAGCCGTTTCAATTCATTATGGCAGGGTTCATATTGCATCCGATATCCCACGCCTAATTTTACGTTGGCACTTTTGCACGCCGCGATGATGGCGTCGCATTGCTCGACAGTCACGGCCATGGGCTTCTCACAGATGACGTGTTTGCCCGCCTTTGCGGCGGCGATGGCGTGCTCGGCATGCAGCGAATTCGGGGTAACGACGTAAACGATGTCGATGTCGGGATTGTCCGCCATCCGCGCCATGGTATCATATTGATAGATATGGGATTCTGGGAATCCATATTCCGCCGCCCATTGCCTGCCCTTCTCGGGTGATCCGGTGACGACACCTGCGAGTTTGCATGCGTTTGTTAGTTTCAGTGCTGGGCCAAGCTGTCCAGTGCTGTATTTTCCGAGGCCAACGAGAGCGATGCCCAGCTTCCGCCCGGCCACCGCTTGCGCGAACAGGCGGTGCGGAGTCATGGCAAGCGCGCTTGCGGTGGATAGGGTTCCTAGAAACTGGCGGCGGCTGAGGACGGGAGAGTGCATGATTTCAATGATGGTGTTTAGCCATGCTTGTTGAGTTGCTGGGGTTTTTCTTGATGGCAGTGCTCGCTTGGGTTCGCACGTTTCGCACAAGAAAAGAAGGCTAATCCCCGGCAAGTGGGTGCCAGACGTCAATTTTCTTTTTCAGCTTCTCCACGATTTTCGGATGGGCGGCAGAGAGTTCCTTTTTTTCGTGGGGATCATCTTTGAGGTTATAGAGTCGAATGGGCAGCTTGTCCCAAACGTGAATTTTTTTGTATTCAGAAGTATCACTTCCATCGTGACGGACGATGAGTTTCCAATCTCCTGAGATGCACCAGCGGTATTGGAGCGTATCGTCGGGATCGCCAGGCGTCATATTGGAGACCGAGTGGGTGACGCCAAATACCGTGTCGCGGTTTTTTCGCGCGGTTTCATCCATGAGGTTGATGCCAGGCAATCCATCGGGAGCCTTGAAGACTTTCGTTGCGGCGATGGTTGGCAAGACATCGATGGCGTGGGCGAGGTCCTGAGCGCGTGAGGGCTCGATGTGACCGGGCCATGAAACCATGATGGGTGTGCGGATGCCATTTTCGAAGGGTGTGCTTTTTGAGCGGAGTGCGTAAGCTTGGAAGTTCTTCTGGTTTGGGTCGGCGGCATTGGTGCTCGTTGCAGCCCAACCGTTGTCGCAGATGTAGATGATGACTGTGTTTTCGGTAAGGCTTCTGCGGTTGAGTTCTTCCAGCAGGGTGCCGCAGGTTTCGTCGAACCACTCGCACATCGCGTAATACTTGGCGACATCAGCAGCGCGGCCAGGGCGGGTGTATTTCTTGAGGAGTCGCTTGGGTGGATTGTGTGGGGTGTGTGGAAGAAATGGAGCATACCATAACAGGAAGGGTTTCTTCTCAGTGCTTGCGTGATCGAGGAAATCGGTGATGGGTTTCATTCCTTCGCGCCCGATGGTAAGTCCGGCATCGCCGTGGCGGGCGTCGCGTGCTGGATCGGCAAGGGTCATGCCGTGGGTGAATCCGCCGTCCAGAAACGAGCCTTCCCACCACTTGCCGGATTGGTGGGCAAGGTAGCCGTTCGCAGTGAGGAGTTTCACGAAGTTGGGGAGCTTGTGGAATGACGCTTTCACGGGTGCATCGAGTGCGGTGCGGCTATTTTTGGCGTCCACATCGTTTCCAGTGACTCCGTGGTCCGAGGAGAAACGACCGGTTAGCATGGAGGCCAGCGACGGGCGGCACAGCGGGGATGCAACATAACCGCGCTCGAAGAGGAGGCTGCGCTCCGCAAGCTTGTCGAGGTGGGGCGTCTTAATTTCATCATGGCCCATGAATCCATAGTCCGTCCATGCCTGATCATCGGATAAAATCACAACGATGTTGGGTTTCGGAGCGGCAACCAAGGGCACGATCAGAGCGAGAGCAGCGGAAAGGACATTCAGCTTCATAGCAACGTGATAAAGATTTTTATGTGGGAGCAACCGTTGGGCGAGTGATTGCGAAGGTCTCCTGGCCGCGGTCAGGATTTCGACCAGACGGGGCGAGCTTCTGCTTCGATGGTGGCATCAAGCTCTTTCATGCGATGGGCAAGGCGTTCGACGAGTTCTGGATTCTCGCGTGCGAGATTGTTCTTTTCACCGATGTCTTTGTCGAGGTTGAAGAGCATAGTTTCTGGCTGGTCCTTGCCATTCGATGAGCGAGTCAACAGTTTCCATTCACCCTGGCGGATGCCTTCAAGCTGACCGCTTAAGGCGTAGTAAAGGAATTCTTCGCGGGGTGATTTGGCATCGCCTGTGAGCAGGGGAGAAATGTCCACGCCATCGATGGAGCGGTGGGCAGGGAGGGCGGTTCCGGTGAGAGAAGCGATGGTAGGAAGTATGTCGATGGTCGAGGCAAGTGCGGAGGTCTCAGTGCCGGGAGGGATGCGACCGGGTGCCCAGATGATGGCTGGCACGCGTTGCCCGCCTTCGAAGGTGCTCATTTTGCCGTCGCGCAGCGGGCCGGCGGAACCACCATGGTGCGCGAACTTGAGCCACGGGCCGTTGTCGGTGGTGAAGATGACGTAGGTGTTTTTCGCAAGGTTGAGCCTGCGGAGCGTGTCGAAGATGCGGCCGACCTCGGCGTCGAGATGCTCAATGGTGTTAATGTAGGCGCGCTTGGGGTCTGGGTCGCGTATGTCGTCCGGAACGTAGAGTGGGATGTGCGGCATCGAGTAGGGAAGATAGAGGAAGAAGAAGCGCTTTTGGTTTTCCTTGATGAATGCGACGCCGCGGTCGGTGCAGCGGCGGGTGATGGTGCGTTGATCGACGGGGAGTTCGATGATTTTCTCGTTTTCCATCAGCGGGGTTTGCCACTTGGTGAGAGTGGATTCGGGGTTGTTCCAGAGCATGTTCATCCCTTCCGGCCCGCCTTGAGGCATGCCTTTATTGTCGGGATGGTTCATGTCATTCGAGTAGGGAATGCCGAAATAGACATCGAATCCGTGGGCACGCGGCAGGGTTTCCGGATGGTGGCCGAGGTGCCATTTGCCGAAGCATGCGGTGGCATAGCCTTGCTGTTTTAAGTGATCGGCAATGGTGTGTTCGTCCGGATTGAGGCCAGTGCTTGAGTTGGGAAAAAGCACGCCCTTGGCCATGTTGAGACGTTTGGGATAGCTGCCGGTGAGCAGGGCCGCGCGGGACGGGGTGCAGACGGAAGAAGCGGAAATGAAGCTGGTGAATTTGCGACCCTCTGCGGCGAGTCGGTCGAGATGGGGCGTGCGGATCGTTTTCGATCCGAAGCAGCCGAGGTCGCCATACCCTTGGTCATCCGTGAAGATGAGGATGAAATTGGGTTTGTCTTTGGTTTCTCTAGCAACGTCAGGAGCTTGCCGGGCGTGCATGGGCACCCAGAGAAACAGACTGAATGTTAGTGAGGTGAGGATTGGTTTCATGGTGCGAGTTGGATGGGTTTATGGAATCATTCACCTCATTTTTGGTAGCTCGATGCTTCTCGCTGCCGTTGTTTCAACAAGGCTGACATTCGATGAAGGGCATCGCGGTATTCCGGATCGTTGGCCACGTTGACATTTTCGTTCGGGTCTTTCCGTAGATCGTATAGCATCCGGGATTTGCCATCTTTGTAGCTGGTGTAGCTGAGAATTGGAGTGATGACGGCATCGCCGCCGATATATCGGCTGTATGCCACTTTGCGGAAAGGTTTGTTAGGTTCTTCAAGCAATACTGAGAAATCACGACCTTGGACGGTTTTAGGCGTGGCGAGTCCGGCGAGGGCACAAAGGGTGGGGAAGATGTCTGATGTTTCCACGGTGGATTCAGTCGTGCCAGCTTTCTTCCCCGGGACTTTCACGATCAGCGGCACGCGTGTGGAGAGGTGCATGGTATTATGCTTGCCCCAGAAGTTATGTTCGCCGAGGTGCCAACCGTGATCACCCCAGAGGACGACGATGGTGTTTTGGGTGAGGCCGAGATTTTCGAGTTCGGTGAGGATGTCACCGGTTAGTTTGTCCACATAGCTGGTGCAGGCAAGGTAGCCGTGGCGCATCATGCGGTGGAATTCGTCGGAGTTCTCCTCATAACTGGCTAGGTGGTAGCTGCGGAATTCATTGCTGCCGTTTAGTTCTGTGGGCGCGTCTTTAGGGCGGTGGCGGTTGTCGGCGATGTCGATCTGGCCACGGTCATAGAGGTCCCAGTATTTTTTCGGAGCGTAGAATGGCAGGTGGGGTTTCATGAAGCCACAGGCGATAAAGAACGGTTTGCCTGCTTGTTTGAGTCGTCGGAGTTCTTCGATGGTCTTTGCTGCGATTTGTCCGTCGGCGTAGGCGCTGTCCGGCACGTCTGGGGATTCGAAAAAACGCCCGCGCTTTTTTGTTTTCGAAATGTGCTGCTTGGTCTCTGGATCATGGCCATACATTTTATCGATAGGACGCCAAGCGGGCAGGCTCCAGCTACGATCTTGTGTGTCTGCCTTGTGGTGGAAAATTTTGCCGTGGGAGAGGGTGGTGTAGCCCGCGTTCTTGAATACCTCTGGAAGGGTCATCGCTCCCGGGACGTCCGTATCCGCTTTGGTGTTAAAATTGACGAAGCGGTCACGAGTTGGGAGGATCCCGGTCATGAGGCTAGCGCGTGAGGCGCCGCAGACGGGCACTTGGCAATAGGCGCGTGTGAAGACCGTGCCTGCAGATGCCAGCTTGTCGATGTGCGGCGTCTTCGCCAGCGGGCTGCCGTAGCAACCGAGTTCTGGTCGCAGGTCATCGATGGCAATGAAAAGGATGTTCGGTTTAGTTTCAGCGGCATGTGCGATAGACGCGCAAAGGAGGATAAGAAAGGAAATGGGTTTCATTGTTGTTGGATCGGCCGCATAGGGCGTCAAGTTTGGCGGTGATGCTTGTTTTCAACTGCGGAGTGTTCCAATTGAAGCACCATTGGGATCGTGGAAGAGTCAGTTCTCCGTAAGCATCCTGATGAGATAGTCGGTGGGGGTTTTGGATTTTGCGTCGGGCGCGCCCGGATGCACGAGTTCGCATTCAATGCCGAGTTCCTTGCAGTGTTGTTGAAGTCCGACGCCGAAGTTCGCCGAGTGGGTGGGGTCCTTCTCTTCCTTGCCCATGGCGGGGGCAAGTGGATAGAAGAGGGCCACTGGCGGATCGTTCTTGCTGGCAAGCGCGTAGGGTGAGTATTCGGCGATCCATGGCAGGATGGATTCCCGACCGGCGAGGGCTTGCGCAAAATTCTTTTTGCCGAAGGCATGACCGCCGTATTTGCTGTTAGGTATCCACTCTTTGGCCTGTTTCGGATCGAGTGTGGTTTGGGCTTGTACGAGCGCCGCGCAGAGCAGGCGGGTGGACTGTCGTGCGATGGGACTTGTGGCTTTTGGTTCTGCCAGATCGTCGTGGTCGGCAAGCCAGAGGCTGGTGCAGGCACCGGCGGAACTGCCTGCGGCAGCGACGCGCGTGGGATCAAAGTTCAACTCTGCGGCCTTGCTGCGGAGAAACTGCAGGCTGAGTGCGGAGTCTTGCATGGGTGCCTTCACCGGGGGGGTGACTCCCTCTGCGACGGCTTGCCGCACCAAGCGATAATTGTTAGCCGCGACCGAGATGCCCGCGTCAAGAAGCGCCTGCACATTGACGACCCGGCTGACCCGCTCCTTGCTGCCGCCGGTCCATCCGCCGCCGTGGATGACTAGGACGAGCGGAGTCGCCTTGTCGGATTTTGCCTGCCAGAAATCGAGGACGTTGCGCGCGTGCGGGCCGTATTTTATCCCGGAGTGGGTCGGCTTGGGCACACTTGGATCGTAAGCCTCCTTCACGACCTTCCGGAGCTGTGCATTCTTTTTCCGGGCCTGTTCAGGGGCTGGTTTCGATTGCTCGGCTTCCTGCGCGTGGAGGAGGGCTGCGGTTAAGAAGATTGTAAGGATGGTTGGTATTTTCATAGAGATGATTGCTTGTTCGCCACCGAGGGTTACGGATCGTCTGCTTTTTTCTTCGCTTTCCGGGTCATCCGTTCGAAGGCTTTCATTTCGGTTGGTTGACCTTCGTCGCCCTGCTGTTTCATCCATGTTTCGAGTTGGGCGCGCAAGGCGGTGAGTTGTGGGGAAAACTTTGGGTCGCCGGCGAGATTGGTGCGGTTCCACGGGTCGGTTTCGCAATCGAACAATTCCTCGGCGGGCCGATGCTGGTAGTCGCGGACGAGGCGTTGCGCATGGCTGTCGCCACTGGCGGCGATTTTCCTCCACGACTTGAAGGGGTAGCCACTCGTCACGCCGTTGCTGAACGTCGCCTCGGGCGTGAGATTCCGGATGTAGCGGTAACGGGCATTGCGCACGGAGCGGATGCCATAATATTCGGAGCCTCCGTTAACGCCGCGAGTGGTTTGTAATCCGAAGACGTGTGACTTGTGCGTGGTTGCCGTGCCGTTGAGGACCGGGATAAAGCTGCGCCCCTCGAGGATGTCCGGACGCGCCACATCCGCTGCTTCGAGAAAGGTCGGGACCACGTCCACATACTCCACGAGTGCGTCGCTGACCGAGCCGGGCTTCACCTTGCCAGGCCACCGGGCGATGCACGCGCTGGCGAGGCCCATGTCGTAGCAGGTCCACTTGGCGAATGGGAACCCATTGCCCTGTTCGCTCAGTACCATGACGAGTGTATTTTCCCGCTGCGGTGATTGATCGAGTAGCCCGACGAGTTCGCCGACCTGTGAATCGAAGTAAGTGATTTCTGCGAGATACTTTGAAAAGCCCTTGCGAGTGTCGGGCGTGTCCACCAGCACGGGAGGTAGTTTCAGTGACGCGGGCGGATACTGCGAGGGATCGCCTTTGTCCCACGGCCCATGCGGTTCGTTCGAGGCAGCGATGAAGAGGAAGGGCTTCTTGGTTTCCTCACAGTGCTCGAGTGTGGTGGCGAACGCGGCGGGGTCGGGATTACCGTCGCCAGCACGCATGGAATACTTGAATGGGAAAACGGACCTTGGATTGATGTGCGTCTTGCCGGATAGATGCGTGGTGTAGCCTGTGGACTGCAGGTAATGGGCGATGCTTTTCACCCAGTCGTAGGCCATTGTGTGGTTCGGGTACGCGCCGGACTTCACCGGATAGAGGCCGGTGTAGAGCGCGTGCCGCGTGGGCGAACACATCGATGCGGCCTGGAAGCAACGGGTGAACTTCATGCCCTGACCCGCGAGTTTTTCGAGATGCGGTGTGTGCGCCTGCCCGCCATATACGCCGAGGTCGCGGTAGGTGCAGTCGTCGGCGATGATGAGTAGGAAGTTCGGCTGCGTGGCGTGGGCAAGCCACGAAGTGTATATCAAGAGGATGATTGGAAATAGGCGCTTCATTCCGATGTTGAAATGTTGTTTTCGGTAAGAAGGCCGTTGAAAAATCTTGCCGCCGGAGCGGCTAGTGAAGTGGCGAGGGCAATGCTGGGGATGGGTTTCATTTAGGCGGCGGGTTACTTGCGGGTAGCGGCCAGCAGGGCTTTGAGCCGTTCGATCTCGGTCGGGTTTTTAGAGGATAGATCCTTTTTTTCCAAGGGGTCTTTTTTCAGATTGTAGAGCACGGTGGCGGAAGGGACACCGGAATAAGGCTTGTCCGGCTTGGCTGAACCGGGGACGATCATTTTCCACCAACCGTCGATCACCACATCGCTGATGCGGCTTTTCGAGGGATCGGCGAGGTCGGCGATGTCGTGGGTGTAAGCCTCGACGAAAATGCTTTTGCGAGCCTGCATCGCCGAGCGATTGGTGAGGTTTAGACCGGGGAGATCGCCCGGGCATTTCGTGCCAGTGATGTTGAGAATGGTCGGCGCAAAATCAATCACATGGGCGAGTGTTTCTTCATCGCGAGCAGGATTTACCTTGCCGGGCCAGCGAACGAACATTGGTGTGCGGATGCCCATTTCGTAGGGCGAGAGCTTGGCGTGCTTTGCATTGTATCCACGGGCCGCGTCCCAGCCATTGTCGGCGAGGTAGAGAATCACCGTATTCTCTTTGAGGCCGTTTTTTTTCAAATATTCGTCCAATTCGCCGGTGGTTTCGTCGAGCCAATCGATCATCGCGAAGTATTTTTCCGCCGCCGGTGTCGATCCCTTGCCCTTGTATTTCGCGAGGCGCTTCGGGGATGGGTTGTGTGGGGTGTGCGGTAAAAACGGCGCGTGCCAGATGAAAAACGGTTTTTTCTCCGCCTTTGCAGTCTTGATGAAGTCGTAGATGGGCTTCATGCCCTTGCGCGCGATGTCCAATCCTGCGTCGCCGTGGCGTCCGGCGGTGTCAGTCATGCCGTGGGAGAAGCCGAAGTCTTTGAAGGTTCCGTTCCAGAGCTTGCCGGTTTGAAACGTGAGATAACCCGCCTCGGTGAGCGCCTTGGGCAGCATGAGGGAATTCGCGTGTAACCTCTCCGCAAGGGCCTCGCGCTGGCCGGACTTCGGATGTCTGCCGGATAGGTCGTTGCCGGTGATTCCGTTCCTGCTTGGCATTTTCCCGGTGAGCAAACACGCCAGCGAGGGTGAGCAGACCGGCATTACATATCCGCGCGTGTAGAGTAAACTCTCGGCGGCCATGCGGTCGAGGTGCGGGGTTTTGACGGTCGGATGGCCCATGAAGCCGTAGTCGTTAAAGCCGTGGTCGTCGGAAATGATGAGGATGACGTTCGGCTTGGACTCGGCTGAAATGGCGATGGAGGCGCAAAGCAGGATAAGGTGGACAATAATTTTCATTTTAGGTAGAGGTGCGTTATGCCGGTCTTGATGGTTCGTTAGGCTCATCACCGATGGGTGGATTAAAAAATAGGATGCCATACCGACGAAACAGGAGTGTTTCCGTCATCATCACAGAATTGACTGTTGATACCGCCTTATTGGTCGAATTCTTGCATCGTCATCGCACGGGTGTGGCTCTCACTACAACTGGGTCCAGAAGGAATGGCGGTCGTGCTCGAAGATGGGTCACTACTTCGATGGGCCGCGTCACCTGCTGCATCAATCAAAAACGTGGGATTCAGGTGGCAGAAGGGATCTCCCGTGGGAGTCCGGGTGATCGAAGCGAACCTGCATTTGTTGTCGGAAGCATCGGAAAGATTTGCCAAGTTCAGCATCCGGCCGATCCCCACCGTCATGTCCGGGCTGCCCTGCCAGTTTTAACGCCGAAAAGCTAACTACGGCGAGAACGATGATGTTGGTGACCGTAACCAGCAGTTCCACAAGAGTGAAACTGCTGTTACGGCGAGGCATTTCTAATGGTATCTTTCGCGTGAATTCGATAGGCATCCTCAATCGGGATTGACACTCAGGCGCACAAAGCGTGGTGATCCTCCCGTGAGTGTGTAGGTGAGGGTGCTATCGGTATTGGTAGTTAGGTCGCCGATTAGCACATCCGTCCAGACCGTCAGATCTGGGGATGTTTGGACCACGAACTGCGTGCCATAAGCCGAGGCGGGGATATTGCCACCATTCGGCCAGGTGATGGTCCTGGGGACGCCAGTGCTGAGCTGGGGATTCGAAGTGAATCCGGCAGCCGCGTTCATGAAGAACTCCACACCGTTGGCTACGCCGTCGTTGTCGAAGTCCAAGCCAGAGGCTTGCCCGCCAGCGTTAGTTGCCGCCCATCCTGCGTAGCCATTGGGCGCAGAACCACTCGCGACTGTCAGTGTGCCGGTGCCGGTGATTTGTGCACTTTCAAACTGCGCTCCGGATCCAATGGATCCATAAACACCCGCAGCTTGTTGGGTGGTGCCGATGAATAGCTGGCCAATGTTGTCGGTTCCATCAAAGTTGAGATTGAGCGTTGCTGTCGGAGCGATGGTGTAGGTGGATGCATCGTTGGAGATCGGCAAGCCTGGTGGGAGTGGGTCGGCGTTATTGTTGGCTGCACTCTGGACGAGGATGCCTTCGGTCACCGTGGTATCCCCTGCATAAGCGTGGATGCCAACGAGGGTAAATGTGCCCGCACCCGATTTCGCGAGATTGACTCTGCCAGAAATTTTGGCGGAGGGCAGGTTCGCATTGGTGACGTCAGCAGTGCTGCCAAAGCTGAAGTCGGCTGAGTTATTGATCGTCAAAGTCGCGAATGTTTCGCTGGTATTCGTAACTCTCTGAACTCTCAGTTTCGTGGCGACACCGGTGACGTTCGTCAGGCCGGCCAGAGTTTGGTTGAAGCCGTTCAAGTCGAACGAAGCCGTGCGCCCCGTTCCTCTGCCCACGTCACCGTCAATCGTAAGTACCGTCGTGGCAGGCAGCGCGTTTTCGATCCCGCTCTTCACAATCAGGTTCACACCGGCGAAGTGATCTTGTTCTCCTGCAGTATCCAGCACGGTATTGCCGAGATAGGTGCTCGCGGCATTCAACAAGATGGTGGAATTCGCATTCCATCCGCTGGTCCTACTGAATAAGCGCAGGTTGCCCGCTCCACTGATCGCTCCGTTGACAGTGAGGGTCACGACCTCTCCTCCGTCCCCGGGGAAGGGTGCGTTGATCTGGGCGGTGGCTTCGGCTGTATCCACGGTGATTGGAGCATCGATCACGACGTCGCCCACGTTGGGCCGCAGGATCGCTGTGCCATCGGCTAGCGAAATCGCGGAAGTAGAGGCAAGTGCTCCGACATGCTGGAGGCGGAGCTCGCCTCTGACTGTGGTGCTGCCCGTGTAGGAATTGCCAGCAGCCAGTGTGAGGATGCCGCTGCCGCTTGATTTCACAAGTGAACCAGCGCCGCTGATAACGCCCGCGAGCGTTTGAGTCGAAGTGCTGCGATATTGGAAAACCGACGTTTCTTCCGAGATGCCGATGCCCCCGAAATAATTACCACTGCCCAATCGACCATTTGCACCGATCTCTAAGTTGCCGCTGGTGATCGTGGTGGCTCCGGTGAAGGTGTTCACGGAGTTGAGCACGGTGGTGCCGGCGCCGGTTTGGGCGAAGCCACCAGCGCCACTGATGACCCCGAAGTCAGTGCCCTGCGTGACGGTGTCGCTTTGGTTCACCTCGAAGCTTGTATTGATGGCGGAGATGATCGGACTGGCAGTTGCGAGGGATCCTGTCGAGCCGCCGTCTCCAAGGCGGAGGGTGCCGCCGAGGACTTTGGTTTCACCCGTGTAGGTGTTGGTGTTGGTTAGAGTGAGTTTGCCTAAGTTTGACGAATCCAAGGTGATGCCTGCAGGTCCCGCAATGGTGCCGCTGCCGCTGATGGTGTAGTCGCGGCTGGTGCTGTTCATTGTCACGCCAAGAGGCGACAAGGTGCTATTGAGTGTGACGACTGGGCTTCCGCTGACACCCGCTGCATCGCCGAAGAGGACCGCATCTGCAGCGTCGGTGAAGGTCGCGGCAACAAGGGCCTCATCCACCCAGTTGGAAGCGGAAGTGTCCCATGTGCCGTCCCCGGTGTTCCATGAAATTGGCGGTGGTGCGGTGAAAGTGACGAAGAGAGTGTTGCCCGAGATGTTGAGCGTTCCGACTAGGCCATTCACGAAGACTTGGTTAAAGGTATCGGAGGCGAGTGTTGGTCCACTGCCTGTCCAAGTCACCAATTGATAGGAGGGGCCGGGCGTCACCGAGCCTGTGATCAATAGGTTGATGCCGGTGTCGAGAGTGAAATTTTCAACCGACAGCGGTGCTGTGTCTACGCTCAGTTCTTCGGTAGCGTAATCGATGATGAGAGTCGAGGTGCTGCTCAGGCTGAGATCACCGGCATTGACATATTTAGGAACGCTGGGTGATGCGCCAACCACGCCGACGGTGGCTCCGCTGGCAATGCTAACATCCGAGGCACCGGATCCAGCGGTTGATAAAAGCAATTTGCCACTGGTCACTGTGGTAGCGCCCGTGTAAGTGTTCTGGCCCGCGAGAGTGAGCGTGCCAGCACCGGTTTTGGTGAGTCCTCCACCGGGACTGTCGGCGTCTTCAAGCAATGCTTGGTTGATGATAATGTTGTTGGCGTTTTGGATTCGCGCACCGCCCGCTTTGACATTGGCGGCATCGAGTCCCTCCATGAAAGTGGCGTTTGTCGTGGTTGTCGCTGTATTATTGGCGACGAGAAGGCCGCCGTTGAAGTTGAAAACGGCGGTGCCTGTCGTTGCTACTCCCTTTCTTACAATCGGTGTGTTTAATGTGCCGCCGCCGAGGTTGAAGGTATTCACCGACTCATTGGCTGCATTGGCTGCGAAGGAGACCCCAGCTGTACTGGTAGAAGCGATGCTGATGGTGCCACCGGTTTGCGTCACTGTGCCTTGGCCTGAGCCCCCGACTATCAAGCCACCACTGCCGGTAACTGTCACCACCCCTCCAGACACATTCATGTTCACATCACTTCCCACAGCGGCACCCACGGTGATGGAGGGTGAAGTGGCGGTAGTGGAGGTCCGAAGAGTTCCATTTTTCACGTTCACAATGAAACCACTGCCACTGAGGCTAAAACCAGGGGCATTCGTTGACGGACGTATCACTGCATTCGTACCGTCGATATTCAGCGTTCCAGCTGCAGTCGTGCCTGTTGCTTGGCCCAAATTCGATGAGTTGGCGACAATGATGTTAGTTCCGGCTCCAATGGTAGCTACTGCGCCAGAGTCGACTTGCAGAAGCGGGTTGCCGCTAGCTGGAGTAATAGTGACATTATTAGCGCCCGTCAGGGTGTAGCTCGAGGAGGCGAAGGTGATTTTCTGGACGGTCACAGCACTGCCAACGGTGATGGCGAAGGGGCCGCCGGAACCGCCGAGGATCGCCGCATTTCCTGTTGTCCAAGCAACGTTGGCGACACCACCGCCGTTATTCCAAAATAGGTTTCCTGCGGCAGTGCTCCAGGTGGCATTGGCTGGGTTGACCTCTGCGGAATCTCCGTCGGGATCCCAAGTGAGATTCGCAGCGTGAGTGTAGGATACGGCGAGTAGCGTGCTGGCCGAGAGTGTGAGAAATGAGCGGAGCGTGGGTTTTGTTTTCATCGTGGTTTTTCGGGTCTGTTTTTATTAGAAGGGAAGGCGGTCTCGAGATTGTTTTGTAAGACATGGCCAATTCGAGCGAGTCGCATGACTACGCCGTCGCGATAAGTTTGAGTGGAAATGAGATATCGCTTGAAATCGCCGTGGAAGGGTTGCGATTTCAAAAAGCGGCGACGGATGACAAGGGATCCCCGACAGCACATAGGATCGCTGCCGCAGCGCAGACGGGGAAGCGGGTGCTTGGGATGCGGTCAGGCTTTTCATGATCCTCAGGATCTGGTTTTTGATTCTTTTCAGCGACATTGCCGATTGACGCGTGTGGATCAGCCTTTCAATTCCTCGGACACGTCAGTGGTTAACGGGACTTTATCGTTTTTTTTAAAATCCACGGGTTTCCGGGCAGATTAGGGGTCAGCGTGAAATTTTTCCATGGGCGCGCTTGAAAAGCGGATGATGAGCGCAATTGAGTCATGTGACGGCTGACGTGGTGGCTTGGATGGGATCGAGTGGCACTCATGGCGGGGATTCGCCAATTGCTAAATTTAACTGCGGATTTGAGGTTGATTCTTAGTTTCCTGTGTTTTGAATAGACGCAAAGAAAGGACCCTGCGGAACTTGATCCGCAGCGTCCCGACTCGCCGGGCGAAACCCAATACGCCCAGGAAATGGTTTTGATCAGGCTCTGCGGCGACGGAGGAGTGCCAAGATGCCGAGGCTACCTAAAAAGGCTGACGCACTCGGCTCCGGGATGACTGCAAGGGTGCCATTCGAGGCAAGATCGTTCTGCCATGTCAGCCCCTCGGTGAGGGTTGGCAGATTCACTGTGTCGAAAGAGCCGGAAAACGAGCTTGCGTCGAATAAATTAAAAACCATTCCCGATGCGAAGTCTGAGCTAGCTCCTGCATACAAAATATTCAGAGTGCCGCCGTAGGTGATGCCATTGGTAACGTTCGCAAGGTCTGCATTGAGCCCGGCTCCTAGAAGGGGATCGATCTCGAAATTCGGAATTCCCGCGAGGGTCAGGGTGTTTGTGAAATTCAGAGTTCCGATCGAGTTGCCAGGTGCGAGTGTGCCACCGGTCAACACCGTGCTGGTCCCGACAGTGCCAGTTCCGCTCAAGGTTCCACCCGTGTTTACGCTGGTTTGGCTGCTGGTAGAGATGTTACCGTTGATGACCAGCGAGCCCGCGTTGACCGTGATCGCGCCGGCGTAGCTGTTCACGCCGCCGATGGTCAGGATGCCGTCTCCGTTCTTGATCAAGGATGCACTGGCGGTGCCGCTGATCACGGAGTTGGATGTAGTCGGACTGCCGAAATTGAAATTGCCGGCTCCCTCGAGGGTCAGAGTATTAGCTCCGAGACTTACGATCGCTGCGGTGTTGGTCCCACTGATGAAAGTCGTACCAATGTTCAGCGCGGTGGTGGTGCTTGCGTTTGACCAAGTCTGGTTCGAGTTGGACGCGAGAGCCACGGTCAAAGGGTTGCTATTATTACCATTGATGTTAACGCTCCCCGAAGAGGCCGTTTTGGTGATGCCGCCTGCGCCGATCGTTATACTCCTGGCCGTTGTCGTCGTGCTGGTGTTGGATTGGATGGCAAAGTTCATGCTTTGCCTGAAAGTGATGGAGTTTGCAACTGCGGCAGTATTCAAGGACATACCTGCCCCATTACCGACAAGGGTGCCTGTCATGTGGAAGAACACATCATCAGCAGCGAGAGGTACTGCTGAGCCGACATCCCGGGTAGTTGTGCTAGTGGTCCAGTTGACACTTGAAGCCCAAGTGGCGCTTGAGTTGCCTTCCCAGAAACGGTCAACGGC
>JBEGOB010000362.1:0-4054 GCA_041182265.1 Verrucomicrobiota bacterium
GCCAGCCGAGTTGCTGACAACCACCCGGTAGTTGCCGGCGCTGGTGGCTTGGGTGGATGGAATCAGGAAAGATGCCGCGGTGGCACCTACGAGATTCTGGCCGTCCTTTTGCCATTGATAATTCAATGGCGCAGATCCAGCGGCTGTCAGATCGAACTGAGCTGCCTCGCCCTGTGTTACAGTTACGGAGGTAGGCTGGGTGACGATCGATGGCGCAACCAAAGCCGGAGTCACCGTCAACGTAGCCACTGAACTGGTCACGCTACCGGCTGAGTTACTGACGGTCACGGAATAGTCTCCGGCATGAGCCAGTTGAACCGAGGAAAACGAGAGGCTCGCGGTAGTGGCACCAGAAATCCCATTGCCATTTGAAACTGGCACTCCTGATTTTCTCCACTGATAGGAAAGCGCGGTGCCACTGATCGCATCAACGGTCAAAACTGCGGATTGGCCTACTGTTTTCGACAGGTTCGGCGAGACTGCCATGATCTTGGGTAAAAAATCGGCTCCCGCTGCTCGACTTATCGAATATCCCTTAGAGGAGAGAAGTTTGAGCAAACTGACATCACCCGAATAATGCAAGGCACCCACCAATACAAAGGCTCTGTCTGGCTGATTAAAAAGGTTCTCAATCTTTGGTAACCACAACAGGTTCCGGTTCTTGACTATCTTATCAAAGGTCTGAGGGTATTCCGAACTCATCTTCAATAAAACCGGATCATACAATTCCGGTTGACCGCTTTTCCAAGCTTTTATCAAATCACCAATTTCCGTTGAAGGAAGCAACCCTTTGTTGATCAACTCTGCTTGACTGTTCAGAGATTTAACCGACTCAGATTCAGGAACAGAAGCAAGCGCACTAATGGCCTCTTGCGGAGTTTCGAGAAACTGTCGGTTTTTGTTCTGATTCTTTGCCAAGTTCAGGTATTTACGATCCACGCCAAGGTCAGCTGAAAAACCCAAATCGGCATAGGTTAGATTGGCGAAAAATGTATTTATAAACCACGGCCTATATCCATCAAATGCAGTGGAAATGTACCCATGATCTAGAGCAAACCTCTGCACTGCTCTGTATGTGGTTGCAGGAACAATGTTGTGCAGCAATCTGCTAGATGGAAGCAGAGCCTGTGTTGTTATATAACTTTGAACCGGTTCGGTCACGGACAAATCCAAGTCAGCCTCGAGGACCAACGTCTTAGAGTCATTGAAGGCGCTATCAAAGATTACAGGGATCGGATAATCTTGACTGCGTAGGTAATGGATACTACCTCCCAAATACACCCGTTTATTTCCAATTTCTGCTTTCCACAAATAATCCTCACCTAGCGCTGAAAATACCGCTAAGACTGATAATAACAACAAACGGGAATACATATTTAAATACACTTATCAAAATTAAAAAGCGCACTACACTGTCAGCAGCAAAAATTAGATAACATAGAGTGAAATGGTTTTCAGCTAAAGATCCAGCTGCTTCAGGAAAATATAATGAAGACTCACCTAACTAAGATGTCGCCTGGACCATTACGCTTCGAAATAGGTGCGGGTTTTCCGTCTAGAACAATATCCGGCGGGAGCGGTTTAAGGCTACAGCCCTTTTTTACAGCAACTCTCCTAATAGCCAGTATTTCACCTTTGAGTCTCGCGACCTCATAAGCTACGTTGTATGTTCCCGCTACTGGCAACCCTATTGTCGCTGTAGACAGCGCATCTCCAACAGCTGCAGAAGTCTGACGTCTCTCGGTCCAATAATACGCCTGAACAATCTTATCATGCTCCGAAATCAATTCATCGCACGAGACCCCATTATACTTTGTTTCGCTGATATATAAAGCAGGAATATAATCAGGGTGACTTGCGCAGCCGCACATTAAGCAGAAAACAGCATTAAGTAGCAGTGATTTTTGGTTTTTCATATTTAATTGTTTAATATATTACTAGGCTGTATCATTTTGCGCGGCGGTATAGTTTTATCATGTTTAGCAATTTACCTTGGTCCTAGTTTTCGATTCTAGGGTTTGGTTGAATCAAGAAGAAGAGGTTTCTCTTTCGCCTTAGCGGGCTACGCGAGTCTAGTGCCGGACCTACCGAACTGAACTTAGGGCGGGGCGGAAGCCGAGGATGCTGCGCTGGATATTGGGGCTAAACCCGTTCCGATATGCCGACCGAGCATTCTCGGCCGAGCCGCCCCAACTGCCACCACGGTGGACGCGACTGGACCCTGAAGCAACACCGGCGGGGTCCGTCACTTGACCCTGCGGGTAGTCCCCTAACCAATCCGCACACCACTCCGCAACGTTGCCCATCATGTCATACAAGCCCCAGGCGTTGGGGGTTTTCTGCTTTACCGGACGGGTCTGACCTCCAGCGCTGCCTGACCACCAAGCAATGGAATTCAATTCTCCATAGCGAGAATTAGTCACTTTCGCCCGTGCAGCATACTCCCATTCCGCTTCGGTCGGCAAACGGTACATTTGGTTGGAGCTAATTCGGCCGATTGCACGCTCACGGTCAGTCAACCTCTGGCAATACTCTGCAGCTTGGTACCAACTCACTGATTCTACGGGACGGCTTAGGTCTCCCGTGAAAGTAGATGGATTGACGATACCCATTACCGCCAAATACTCCGCCTGTGTCACCTCGTGGTCAGACAACCAGAATCCCTGCGTCAACGTCACCGTATGTTGGATTTCGTCGGAGCCTCGCCCCTCCTCGCCAACCGGACTTCCCATCACAAATGACCCGGGTGGGATCCATACGAAGCCGGCAGGGCCGACCGGCATTGAGATCTCTACCGTCAACTTCGCGACCGCACTCGTCACGTTGCCAATCGAATTGGCTACCACCACCCAGTAATCCCCGGCGTTCGGCTCCTGAGCGTTGGTCAGAGTCAAGGTAGCCTGCCGTGATCCCGGGATGGTCGCACCATTGAAAAACCACTGGTACAACAAGGGCCCGGTCCCCTCAGCCACGACGGTGAAGACCGCATTGCTGCCCGCCCGGACCGTCAGATTCTGTGGTTCCTGGATGATCACCGGACCCTTCCCAACCAACTCAGCCTGTCTCAGTCGAAAGAACCGGGCACTCGACGATTGATGAGGCACCCGCAGGCTGAACCGCTGCTGATTCGCCAGAAACCTCGAAACCTCCGCCCAGTTGCCGAGAGTTCTTGAATCCTCCAGTACCCATTCCCGTCCGGCGGTGGCATCGACGTCGAAGTCCAGGTCGCCACCGCCGATTTCTCGGAATCCAATGATTCTTGGGACCACGGTTGCTGGAACCACAGTCACCGAGGCCTGTGCACTGAAGACCGCCCCGACGGAGTTGGAGACGATGACCTGATACACCCCGGCATCTGCCATCGTGACAGAAGGCTTGGTCCAAACCGGCCCGGAGCCCGCGGGAAGCTGGACTCCATCCTTCCGCCAGAGGTAGGCCGGTTCCGGATTGCCGGTAGCAATCACTCGCAACTCCAGCCTTTGGCCCACCACGAGATTCGTTCCCTGCGGTTGCTGCGTGATGGCAGGCAGGTACTCCGGGGCCAACACGGCGACAAAAGCCGGTGCGCTGGTCACAGTGCCGCTCGAATTGGCGACCAACACGCGGTACTCCCCCGCGTCGTTGAGCGTCGCGGATCGGATCACCCACTCCGCCAAGGTGGCACCCGGGAGATTGGCCCCGTTCCGTTGCCACTGAAAGGACGGGGTTGGAGTACCTGCCGCTTGAACACTCAACGTGACCTGCTGTCCCACCCGCACCGCAGCGCTGACGGGTTGCACGACAATGGTCGGCGGAACGTCCGCCGAATTGACCGTCAACTGGGCAACGTCACTAGTGACGCTCCCGACCAAGTTGCTCACGACCACCGAATAGGCGCCTGCATGAGAGGTCTGGAGAGAGGCGAAGGACAGCGTCGGACCATTCGCACCGCTAACGCCGCCGACATTCAAGACCGGCACGCCGTTTTTCCGCCAGGAATAGGACAAAGCGCCGCTGCCCGAGGCTTGGACTGTCAGAGCCACTGCCTCGCCGACGGTTCGGGTCTGGCTGACGG